>CAYJWY010000007.1:3917-34178 GCA_964374035.1 uncultured Gammaproteobacteria bacterium | reverse complement strand
TGCCGCCCCGTCGCAGAACTCGTTTCCGTTGATGATTCCGTCGCCGCAATAGGATCCGCCGATGGTTTTGTATTGACACGTTCGTGTGCAGTAGTTGCAGGACTGTCCGTAGGGTGCCGCGCAGGGTACGTCGTTTCTGGCGCCTCGGTCGCAGGACTCCACGCCGATGTTGACGCGATCGTCGCCGCACACATTTTTGCGACAGGTGTTCAGACAACCGTCGTTGTTGGACAAGTTGCCATCGTCACATTCTTCTGTGCCTTCTGTGATCCTGTTGCCACAAAACGCGGAGGCGGCTTTGCGACATTCGGTCCATCCATTCATCGCTGGATTCCAGGTACATTCTGCAGTACAGACGCGTGTGCGTACTTGCTCATAACCAGCGTCGCAATCTTCATTTTTACTGCAAGTGCGCTGGTTATCTCCCGCACACGTTCCGGCCGGAAGATTACAATTGTTAGCATCCACTGTTTTGGCACACGCGACTGAATTCGGTGTTTCACCACACACCCCACCAACACCACAATCCGCGTTTGTATTGCATTGGCTTCCAATCGCACCAGCAGAACAGAGTTTGCCGCCGTAATTCACAACATCGCCGTCGCAAACCTCCGGACCGTTCACCTCGCGGTCGCCGCAGGAGGGACCAGATTGTTTGCAGTCAAAGGAACAGGAACCTTGTTGACGATATTGACCATTTCCAACAGCGCACAGATCTCCAACGCGCGTTTGCGCCCAACTTCCTGCCTGAATCTGTACGGGAGATGCGCCGCGTCGATTTTGATCCGATCCGCAATCGCACTCCTCCGGCCCTGCCAAGTACCCATCGCCACACGAAAACGCATTTCCGCTGGCGCCGCCATAAGTACAATTATTTCCACAACGGCCGTAGGTTCCATTGAGGTCTCCGTCGTCACAAACTTCTGCCGCCTCAACAATGCCGTTTCCGCAAGCAAACGGTTCACATTCCGCACCGGCCACAGTGGCTTCAAGCCATGTCTGGAAGCCTGTGCAATCAGCCTTACAAGCAACATTTCCTTTTCCTGGTACTGGTATTGGATTACCAACTACTATTCTTGTGCATGACTCTGTACTCACATCTCCGAGCTCACACTCTTCATTCCCACTGATAACCCCATCGCCGCACGCACCTTGCGCACCAAAAAGACTATTGTTGCACAGTGAATTTGGCTTATAAAACCCCGAATTTCCATCTAACACCAAAGCATCTCTACCCACATTTGGATGCGCGTATTCTACCTTGATCATGGCTGTATCGCGCGCAGAAAGCCGCCCGCATTTTCCAATCTGATCAAGTTCTGGCGGAATTGCTGAAGTCCATGTTCCTATTCCCGCACAATCTGTGGAACCGCCATCTGCAAGATCAACGGAACAGAGCGTCTGACCGTCTTCACAAACCTTTGTATCTATTTGGTTGTGCCATTTCGCACTGCCGTATTCCAGTTGCGCCAAAAATTCATATTGTTCTTCTCCAACACTGCGATAGCCGAACACTTGCGATTTTGCCGGGCATTGAAATTGACTGACGGATGGATTCCAACACGTGGCGGATTCATAGCCATCGATGGAACACGCGTTGTAAAACTTGTTGATGGGGTCAAGCGGAACGGTTTTTCCAATGGCATTGCTTAATTGCGCGGACCACGATGGCCACTTGCTGATGGTTCGCGAAGGAATGAATGTTCCGTCTTGAATCGTGGGGTACGTCTTCATGCACTTCTCCGTTCCAGGACAATGGGCATCTTTTGAGCATGCCTGTTCCTTTGAAACCGAACAACGTCCGTTTTCTGTTCCGTAGTCACTCAACAGCTTCGCGACTTCTCTCACACTGATCAATCGCTTCATGTCGCGACGTAACTTATCTTTTTGTGCGTCACAAAAAGTAATCAATTGCGGTTTCAAAAGACAGTCGTTCGTGGTGGCACAAGCCTCGCCCGAGAGTGAACAGACTCCTTCCAAACAAGACTCAACACAATCACCGTCCCATGAGCACCCGATGAATGCATCGCCTTTGGAGGCATAGGAGTTACCAACCTTGCACAAACGCACATTCGTGACCTCTCTTGTGATGTTGTCCGCACTCATCTTGTCATTAAATCGGAAATTTTTCAGGACACGCGCAAAAATTTCTTTTGCGATTTCTCCGGCATCGGGATTGAATGAAATGGCGTAGATGTTTGGATAAAGTATATTTCCGTTTCGATTCGCCGCGGCAACATACATGGTGTTTCCTGACTGCACAGCCGGATATCCGTCGAGTTCTGTTGAAGACGCTGAACCGATAAACCCTTGCTCCTCAAACCACGCTTCCGGCGAAAGATACTTTGGATTTGCAACAACACGAACACCAATCGCATCTCTTGTTCCTGCGATGTTAAAAATCGCTTCGAGAAGAAATCCAGGCGTTTGGGAAATAATCGGCGGCGTGGTTATCGCCGGTAGGTCATCCGCGGTTCCATCCACACCTTGGTCACGACAATAGAACATCGAAAAATTTGTATTCTTGACACTTTCTATAAACGGAACCCATGGAGACGCATTGGGAATGGATGGCCACGGATTCTCACACATAAGCGCAACCACTTCTGTTGAACCTGAAATGGATGGCTGTGGAGCATTGCCTTGAATCGTTGCGGTTGCGATAACGGTTTCTTGTCCGCTATTTCCTTGTGCAATGAAGTGTACCGTTGACGGTGACCTTTCATTGTCCGCGGGTTCATTTGTTTTTTTTAAAACAACATTTGTTTGTGCCGCGTTGTCCGCTATCGTCGATGCCCAATCCCAAGTCCATTTATAATCGTTCACACCTTGGATAGGTTCCCGCCTTCCTCCCGGACGATAAGAAAGCGGACTTGCCACAAAGGTGTGCTCCTCGCCCTTGCGAGAAAAGAAATTGGGGCTTGTACCTTCGTAGGGAGATGCATCCAAAACTGCTTTTCCAAGATCTTCCACCTCCACAGCGTCCAGACGGCAAATTTCATTTCCCACATAAAAAACGCGATTGAACGATCCAACCATGCCAACATCTTGCAGACTCTGCACACCCTCTTTGACGGCGTCGTTTGCATTAGATTCGCCTCGCACGAAGAGCTGATATGTTGCATTGGCTTCAAGCGCGCGATCGAATTTCACAAACACATCTTGCTTGCCATCGGGCAAAGTCACGGTCTCAAATCTTAACGGAACAAGACACGAGAAATCATTATTACCGGCTTGTGCAGATCGACCAAGCAATGAGAAGAAGATTTGCTTGATCTTGAACCAAGCCTGCTGAATAAATCCACTCAACCCTGGCGCATAAGCCGTTTTAAGATATGTATCGGGGCAGGAATTGAATAAATTCGGTTGACTCACAACATCTACAAAAACGTTATTAGGGTTTTTTACCTGGATCAGCTTTAACCGAATATTTCCATTCCACTCTTGTCCCGAGATCGTTCCGTTGTTATCGGTATCCGTAACACCAAGAAGCGCTTCTTTCATTTCTTCGGTGAAAAGCACGGAAACGGCCGTATTTCGACAATAAGCGTTAGCAACGTTATTTGCGGCTGGTTGAACAGAAACAACATCAGGACGCTGATAGCAACAATTGGAAAGCCCACAACCTAGGGTGTTTGGGTCTCCACACATGGTGTCCGTTTGACACGAACATTGTAAACGCAGTGTTGCCTCCCCTGTTTTGACCTGTCCGCCCGGAGACAAACTTGAGGCGCTTACCTTTGAAATCGCGTAGCGTGTTTGAGGGTCAACTTCAAGAGAAGCGGTTGGTTTAATCTCAGCAACACCATACCCGCGCACTGCTTGCGGATTATTCTGGGCATTCGCAACGGCTTCACATTCCTCTGCCGATAATATCAGCTGAGCATCTCTACAGAAAGTCGGAATGCTCGTGAACGCGGACGAGCCTTCCTTCAGACATCTCGAAGAACATCCGTCGCCGTTGACGACATCTGCATTGTCACAATCTTCTCCGAGTTCCAAAAACCTGTTTCCGCAACAGGGAGCAACTGCAGGATTTCCACAGGCGTTCCTTCCTTCGTTCAAGCACTGCGAACTGCATCCGTCCCCGTCGAGGAAATTGCTGTCATCACAATCTTCACCAACGCCTTTCTGGCCATCTCCACAAATCGTATAGGGACGTGCAAACGAGGGCGCGCCCTCATACAAACAATTGGATGAACATCCATCACCGTTGATCAAATTTCCATCATCGCAATCTTCTCCTCCTCTGTTTGCCGCGTGATCAATGCGTCCGTCACCGCACGTGGAGCGCACGGAAGCGGAACCTTCATTCAAACATCTGGCAGAACATCCGTCACCAATCGCGGAATTACCGTCATCGCACTGTTCAAGTGGTTGAACCACTCCGTCACCACAACAATCCTCATCATCACGCTGTGCACAAGCGTTCATTCCTTCCTTCAAACACCGCGAACTGCATCCGTCCCCGTTTGCAATATCTCCTTGTGTATCACATTCTTCCGCCTCGGCAACCACCGAACCGGCCGCGTCGGGAGGAACACTATAATCCAGTCTTCCATCTCCGCACACAGGTTCCCCGGCGGTTACATCCGAGCCGATATTCAAACATTGCGATGAACACCACGAGGGGAGATTGAGAGCTAATGAAATGCTTCCACCTCCCCCACCCAACATCTGCGCGACATCTGTTGATGACTGAATACTTTTCTCCGGTGTTTTATCAAGCGATGTCCAAGCCCTCCATGCAAGATCCCCGCCCTGAAGCGGTTGTCCGATCGCGGAACAATCATCAGGCTCACCTCGGCCGGTTGCGGAATACTCCTGACGTTCTCCGACAAATTTCAAATCAACAAGCGGCGGTTGAACGATCACCTTGTCCAACGCACAACTCACCCCGGAAACTTTTGTTTTAAACTTCCAAGAAAATTTTCCTGGATAAAACAGATTCATCTCATCGCCAAAATTTGATCCGGATGAAGAAAGCGCAACGCCTGACGCGGAAAGAATTTGATCCGCATTCAAAATAACGCGATACCATGTGTTTGCTTCCAATGTGCTATTGGCAAATCCCAACGTTACGGTAACATCGTCTTCGATGAGGGTTGGAGTGATGTTAAAATCAACCGGCAACAATTCTCCCTGCGCTGTAGAGCAAAGACTGTCCTGGCATTTCAGGACTTCGATCGTGTTTTGGGTAATGGTGTCGGCTCTCATCGCTCGGCTAAACACAATCGTCGGCATCATGTTCACACAGGCTTCCTGACAGTTTGGAAAAAACGACTTTACCGTGGGATCCAAAAAGTCGATGGTGAGCAGACCTGTGTCTTCAGGCAAACCCGCAACGTTTCTCACCTGTGCATCAATTTCCACAGGTTCCCCAACATTCGTCTCTGCATTGGCGGTAACGGTATTTGTGCAAACTGATTGCGCTGGTTGAGGATTGGCTATATTGGCTTTGGCTGGATCATCTGATTCCCATTGCAACGAATAACGATCGCACGAGAGCGAAACACATCGATCATTTCTCGCGAGTAGTTGTGCGGAATATGCAAGATTACCTGCATCGTTGGCTGTAAATTCCGATGGCGAAACGTTCACAGAACCAACTTCACATCGTGCCAAATTCGAGGAAGCTTGAAAGATCCACACGTAATCTTGTTCCAGAGGCGCGCCCGTATTGTTTGCCCCAGCTCGTCGAATCGCATTCGCGCCCGAACCTCCCTTCAACGTTACGCGATACACGCCACCTGGGAGTAAATCCTCGTTTGGATCAAACGTGACCGAGCTCTCGTCATTCCCTTTAACACCTTCAACAACGACCCAAGAATTATTAGGGCAGTTCTCTACTGTTGCCGCGTTTGCGTTACAACGCTCAACGACAATACCACCCAATAAGGTAGACGGTTCCATGGCTGTGAGCTCTGGTCGCTCATTTGCTCTTGGCAAGCCAAAGGATGCCGTGATGACGGCGTTCAGGCAAATATTTGCGCTTTGCGAGTGCATGAGCGCAGGACTTGGAGAAATCACATCCGCGTCACATCGCTGAATCACAACCGGAGCAATGGGAATTGGCCCGGTCGAAACGCGGTAGGCAACGTGGGCTGGCGGAGGATCCTGTGAGCAGGTACCTCGGCAAGCGCCATCAGCGCAACAATTCTGCACGCCGTCACCCTGACAAAGCCCCGCATCCACGCGACAGTCACCAAACGTAAAGTTCAGACTGTTTGAGCTAAGAGCTGTGGAGGTGAGTACCTTAACAGGACCGCTCTTTGTAGCCGCCGGAACCCCCACGCTTGAAATCGATGTGGGTTGCCAAATAATAGGGTCCAGCGCGGCATTTACGTTGTTATAAAACCTTACATTTCCCTTGTTTGCACCGAAGTTCTCTCCCACCAGTGTAACGTTCGTACCAACAGGGCCGGCAGTCGGAGAAATTTGACAAAGCGAGGGACCAACAACATCCATGGGCCCTTTGCGAACGACAAAATCAACCTCGTTGGATGAAACGTTATCTTGTCGTGTAACGAAAAGCTTGTGAGAAATTCCATTAAGCGCAGTATTCGGCGATTGCGGAGCATACGTTGGTGGAACCTTGATGGTAATGGATGTATCTGTCCAAAAACTTGTCTCACACAAGGGCGGAAACTGAGCGTCACCTTGCGCCCTTAGATCATTTGCAACGTCCTTAAACCATACCGTTCCTCGTGTGGATCCAAAATTCGTTCCGTAAATGGTGACATACTGCCCAATCGGCCCCCAGTTTGGAGCCTCTTCACATGTGGAATTATCTCCACACTCTGCATCGCTTCCGCAAACCCTGCCATTGTTATTGAGGTTAGCGCTCCGACAAGCTTTCCATCCGGAATCTACACGCGTGATGGAAGGGGCGACATTATTGACTCGAGGTTGAACCGTGAATGTGCGAGAGTTTGAACCCACGCGCACAGATTCACAACGTCCGGAATTTGCAGCGCAAGGACGCGAGGCGGAACAATATGAAAGCGTCTCTGTACACCACGAGGTTCCACAAAATTCACTCACTCGAAGCACACAATCTGCGTCACTAGAACACACGCGATTGTCGGAGGTACCGTCAATCGGATTGACACAGAAAGAATCTCCGGTAAATACTTGCGCCGGATACTGCCCCGCATCGGCGTTTGGTACGGTTACGTTCAGCAGTGCTGGTGCCCAGGCGTTATAAGCACTCGCCTCAAAATTGTTAAAATAAAATGTAGATGAACCACGCGCCGCCCCAAATCCCAAACCCGTCACTGCAACAGGCGTGCCGGACAGTGAGGAGGATGGATTCAAGGAACAAATACCAGGTCGCGTGATGCGATTGACATCGAAGTCGCGAATAGCGGGACCGAACAAATCATTTGTGGCGTCCATTTTTGGCTGAGCACCCGCCTGCGTAATCTTGATGGGTCCATCAACGGCGTTGACCGGAACTTGGACGATGACTTCCCTGTTTGACCACTCAACACTCGCACCACATTGATAGGCTGAAACGACCCTGTCGTCAGCCGCCTCTGACGTCCCCAAAAATGTTACGGTTCCTGGCTGAGCGCCAAAACCCGCACCTTTCACGGTCACGAGGTTTGCTACAGCGCCATCCCCCGGTGAAATCTCAGAGATGTATGTTGTGGTAGTACAACGGCCGTTCTCACACAGTCCACTAGCGCATTGACCATTGTTTGAACACGCCTCACCATCGCAGACTCCGCAAAAATTTGCGTTTTCTGGATCACCCCCGCAATCAGTCCCGGTCTCTCCGCGATCAGCATCCAAAATCTCGTTTGTGCACGACGACGCGCGCATAGTGACTTGAATACGCTCGGCCGTGCCTGTATGACCCGCACAATCTCGCGCAGAAGCCCAAAGGTCGTAGCGAGAATTTGCAACGTAACCGGTAGTATTCCATTGTCTTGCAATATCAGAAGAGAATGTATTGAGACCGTTTTGCTGAACGAGCTCACGAGCAGATGAGCGATCAAGCCCTGAGGAAAAAAGCACGGAACGATCATCGACCACATAGAAATTTACGCTCGAAACGCCAATGTCATCGCGTGTGTCCGCTTGAAGCAATTCATACGTTCCAACATAAACGTTTGCCTCATCAGCAGGACTTCTCATGCTGAGCGTAGGAGCGGTGCCATCAATGCCCACTCCTGTAATGAAAGAATACGAACACGGTGACAACGCTGTGCAGTTCAATACTTTATCCCTTGTTGATCGCAGGACACCAGGAAGCAAGACGACAAGATAATTCGACGACGGGTCAAAACAGCGCTCAGCCGCGTTTGGTTCCGGACAAGCGGCACGAGGCGTAAAGGTCACAAGTGATCCTGTTGTTGCAAACACACCATCAACAGGCACACCATCCTTGGTCACGGAAATACCTGCATTCACCGTAGCGGGATCGACATCTTGAGAGAAAACAAATTGCAACTGGACGTTTCGAATTGTCGCGGCGCACTGCGTGTTCAAGCTTGAGAGCTGAAATAATCCTTGTCTCTCAACGCCAACGCCACCCCCACCTGCGCCACCCCCACCTGCTTGGCCACCGCCCACGTTAGCCTCCACAACTTTTTGCAGAATGAAGTGAACGATCGAAAATGAAAACAAAATAATAACAAGACCGACCACGGCGTTCTTGATGATCTTCTTGGCTGTATCAATCTTTTTTGGATCCCCAGCCGACGTCATGTACAAGAACCCCGCGTACAACATGAGAATCACGGCAATAATGCCGAGAAATCCGAGGAAGGTTCGGATGAGTCGAGTGATCATCTCCGTAAGCGAGACACTGCTAGACAGTCCGATTTCTTTCGCAAACGATGAGGCGTCTTCGTTTGTTCCCCCACCGCTGAAGAGCTCGTCAGCGGTCAGCGCCTGGGCATGAACGCTTGGCGCCAAGTCAAACACGCCGGGAACAACCAAAAAGAGTGCAACACTTAGAAGGATGCAGATCGTGTATTGTTTCAAGATGATTTTGGATGGAACGCGCATGATCTATGGTCGTAATGGAAGTGGTCGAGCTGGCTGAGCACCGATAGCAGGAATCGCACACGGTGTGGCCGAAGAAACACCGGACGCACCCTGCGACACACCGCAACAAAAAGGTTTATTTCTTGTAACAGGATCTGCGACCCCCGCACAATCCGTATTCGCAACAGCCGCCGGCAACATGCAGATTTGATACGAACTTTTTAAACCTCGACCAAACACAGGATAATAAAATTCCGCTCCCTGCTCGGGCGCAACCAGCGTTGGATGTTCAAGAAAAATCGTCGTGACCGAAGGGGCATTCGCGGCCGCCACGGAATCTGACTTTGAAGGATAAAACCACCAAGAATCGATGACGGCGCCAGCATAATTCTGAGGCCAGAGGGACGCGTTACTTGAACTGATCGTTGAGCCCTTCATGACTGTGCTAAACGTAGCCTTTATGGGATCCGTTAACGAAATTTCTCCCTCATTCATGTCCGGTTCCAATCTTGTAATATGCGGAACTGTAGTGTTGATCTGCCCTGTTGTTGTGAAATTCCAGTTATAGCCATCCTGTCCGCCCTCCGGACAACCAAGCGCGTTTGCGATTCCCTGGCAAGCCTTTCCATCTGCGTTTCCATCCAAAGAATTCCCCGAAGCATCAGTTAACCCATTTGGAAGAGCCCCAATCAAGAGGGCTTGCGGAATATTTGCCGGGTCAACAGTGCCAGCCGTTATGCTCACGCGATTGAGTTCGTCTGGCGGTAAACAAAAGATGGTGTCTGCGCAAGGATCTTGTGCGCACGCGTCTGTTGTTGTGAAGCTGACGGTTCGATAGCCATTGCTAATTTCATACGTTCCAGGGACAAAGACGTCATCTGTCAAGTCTGCGGTGTCTAGATCTGCAGGATCAAATTTCACCCCGATATTTGTAAACTGATTTTGACCACCCTGAGCATACGTTCCCGTCGAAACAATGGGATCCATTGCCTCACTAAACGTAATTTCAACGGTCACATTGCGAGGTTCTGTTGCGTTATCTGCAGGAACGGTTGAAACCACTGTGGGAGGTGTCACGTCAATTTCCGTTCCAACTTGGAAAACCCAGTTGTAACCACGGCTGTAAGCTCCCGTAAACGCGGCCGAGCCGTTTGCTTTGAGGATGCCTGACAAAAGCTCAACAGTATAGTTTGTGTCTTCTTGCGATGAACCGAGATACGCTGAGGGGCGAAACACGAAAATTCTTGAGCTCTGATCGACCAAGACGGTCACGGCATTCGCGGCAAGTGCGCTTCCCCTCCCTTCAGCCGTCTTATAAATTTTGACATTCGCGGCATTGAGCGGACCACTCGACTGACCCGCCGCAAACGTTCCTATAGACTCCGGTAAAATAGCCTCCTTAAATTCAACAAAAATTCTTGTATTACGCGCAACATCAACGGCTTGATTGGGCGGATAGTGGGAATTGATGATTCCGGCTCCAAGGGAACCTCTGAGCGGTTCGGCGTATCGCTGTGCGGTTGGAGATTGCGATGTTCCCTGAGAAGCTGTAAGCAGAGTGTTTAAGATCCACCACGAGATGGAAAACGAAAACAACACAATAAACGTTCCGATGATCATGTTCTTCAAAAGCTTCTTGGCCTTCTCAATCTTTTTTGGTTCGCCAAGCGAGGACATGTACAGCCATCCCGCATAGATCACGAGAATCACCATGATGATGCCAAGAAATCCGAGAAAGAGTCTGATCAAGCGAGCAATGATGATGATGGGGCTTGTGTCGGAAAGACGAACCGCCTCACCGAACTGTTCAAAGGCTGTCGAATTCCCTGGATGGCTTATGGCAGAGGCAACATCCACCTTCAAAAAAAAGATCGCAAAAATACAAACCGCAAGCAAAACGATGGTTGCCGCGTGAGCAAAAATATATCGAGAAAATGCTTTGTGAAAACGCATGATGCGTTTGGGTGATATGGTGCATCTATTTTATCGCACTTCCAGCATTTCTCGTATGGCAAGATGTGGATGAATTCAAAAAGAGCCCTGCGGCTCTTTGGTTCTATCTAGTTAGAGCAGGTCGATATACACCGTTGAGACCACAAACAACAGTGCAATGACCACAGAACCCACAAAGCCTGAGGTTATTTGACCCATGGCTTTTTTCTGGTCGTCATCTCGTCCTGACGCGACCATAAATGCGAAACTTCCAATCAAGATTGTGTTAATAGCAAACAAACCTATCCAAAGCAACAACACGCGCACAACTTTCAACCCAATAATGACGTCAGAGGGAGCGGCAACGCCCGTTTGAAAAATGTTATCGGAAGCAAAAAAATCCAACGCGGCGCGCGCGGGAAGACTGACACTCAACCCGATGGCCACAAGGGCAAAGACGCTCAACAGCCGCTCAACGATCTGCTTTACGCGCGATCCGTCCGCCTTTCCCGCCACAGCCTTCATTGCGGCACCCATAGCTTTTCCCGTATCTTGCTTGCCCTTGGCTCCGGAATGGGTCACCGCTTCTTTTACAATGCTCTCAAGAACCGCGTCGTCGAGCTCAGTGGGGAGGTAGGTTTCAAGAATCGTCACTTCGAGGAGTGTTGCTTGAACTAAGTCGGCACGCGAACCTTGTTCATAGGAAACTATCGAATCTTTTAACTGCTTGACTTGTGTTTTGATGACACTCTGCACTTCTTGATCACTCAGATCGTGCTGAACATCGATCTGCTTATACTTGAGCGCTGAAAGCAACAAACGCAACGTGGATAGCGTTGCGTTGTTCTTTGATTTCATTGCCTCTTTCATGTCGGCTGTGATCTTTTGCAAAAGATTCATACCCGTTGTTGTAGGTGTGGGTCTTGCTTCCAGTCCGCCATAGCCCATGGCGACGGTGGATGCCCGCCCGCTCCTTAATTGCGTCGTTTCGCGCCGCGAGGTTCTTCTACCAGTTGGCCGATGCGCATGAGATATTCTCGCTTCACGCGAATAGCCTCTCGACGAAGCGCACTTTGACGCTGTGCGTTCTTGTTTGGCACGGATCTGCGAAAACGCATCTTGCGCGCTTCAAGCGCATTACCACTTGATTGCAAGCGACGCGTAAAACGGCGCAACAAGCTTTCAAAACTCTCATTTTTCTTAGATTTTACTTCTACCACAAAGTCCTTTTCTTAGATGAATTGTAACGCGATTATGGAGAAACAGAGCTTTCTTGTCAAGTTCGTGAGACTGGTTGCTGGCTTGTTTGCACTGCGGTGTGCTCAGCGTTGAGTTGCTTGCTTACCATCGAAACAATTTTCTTGATATCAACCGTTTCTTGTGCACCCGATTCCATATCGCGCAAAATAATCGTTCCATCGAGGACTTCCTTTTGACCAAGGATCAGCGTGATCCTCACCCCAAGTTTATTGGCGACTTCCAGCTGAGACTTGAGCGCCGCCTTACCTGCCGCTTCGGCAACCGGAATCTTTGCAGAGCGAAATTCTTCGAAGAGTCGCAATCCAATACGACGCGCGGCATCACCAAGTTGCGCGAAGAAGACGCGAGGTTCCGGATACTGTGGCGGATTGATGTTGTTCTTTTCTAGCAGTCGCGCGATACGTTCAAGACCAAGGGCAAAACCCGCGCCCGGTGTTCCCTCTCGTCCTCCAAGCAATTCAACAAGTCCGTCATAACGTCCCCCGCCACCCAGAGCCGCTTGCGCTTGGTCGCTCTCATCCTGAGGCAAAAACTCAAAGACGGTGTGCGTGTAGTAATCCAGTCCGCGTACGAGATAGGGATTTAATTCATACTTGATCTCCATCTCATCGAGAAACTCCAACACCTTCATAAAGTGTTCTTTGGATTTCTCATCAAGCCAGTCGAGAATCTGCGGGGCGTTTGCAAGCAGTTCGATGGTCGCAGGATCTTTTGAGTCAAGAATCCGCATCGGATTTTTTTGCAAACGTTTCTTGTCGTCCTCACATAACCTGGTGCGAAACTGGCGAAAGTAGGAAACAAGTTCGGTCAAGTAGGCTTGACGACACTCGGGTGTGCCGATCGAATTAATTTGTAGCTTCACGTTCAGGCCGAGCATTTTGAAAATCTGCATGCCCATGACGATCAACTGCGCGTCAACAATGGATTCAGACGCACCAAAACATTCAAAGCCCGCCTGGTAAAACTGTCGGTAACGTCCCGCTTGTGGACGATCATGTCGAAACATGGGGCCCGTGTACCAAAGTTTAACCGGCTGTGGTCGATCGACCATACCGTGTCCAATGTACGCACGTGCGGCCGAAGCTGTCGCTTCAGGTCGAAGCGCGACCGATCGATTCGAAGGGTCAACAAAGATGTACATCTCCTTTTCAACAATGTCGGTTCCCTTGCCGATGGTGCGGCTAAACAATTCGGATCGTTCAAGAATAGGCAAATCAATGCGATCGTACCCATAGGCCTCAGCAATCGAGCGCACCGAGTCGCGTATAAAATTCCAGCGACCTTGCTCCTCCGGCAAAATATCACGAAAGCCACGCAACAAATCCGTGATCTTTCCTTTCTTTTCATCCTTGGAATCGTCCATCATGTCATCGTCCATCTTTTTGAGCGGCTTTTGTTCTGGAACCACCTCCGGTTGCTTCTTTTTAAATGGCATAGGTGCTTGAAGTCTGCTTATCAATGATTATATTCAGGCAAGTCAAATGTCCCGGCACGACTCAAGGGAAGCCCTCGCACCCACGCACGACCAATAATGTCGCTTCGATGGATGGGACCAAAACTTCGCGAGTCGAGACTTTCATCTCGGTTATCCCCCATGATGAAATATTCACGCTCACCAAGTGTCACACGATCTTTTCCATTGGTTCTCACATCGCCTAAATACGTCTCGTCGAGCGTGAAACCGTTTGGATAGTCTCCGTTAAAGAGGATCACCTTGCCACCGGTCACTTCAATTGTTTCACCGGGAAGTCCAATCACCCGTTTGATAAAAAACTGGGAAGGATCGCGCGGATAACGAAACACCACAATCTCTCCACGCAACGGATCACGCAAGCGATAGGAAAGCTCATCGATAATGAGGTACTCGTGATCGTAGAAATTTGGCTCCATGCTTGCGCCCTTCACATAGAACGGCTGGACGAGAAAGTAACGGATGGGAATGATGATGGCGCTTGAGATGATCACAATCTGCAACACCTCGACAAAAAAGAGAAGGATCGCGCCAGTGGTGGCGCCAAACTTCTGCGTCAGCTTGAGTTCAAGTTGTTCTCGTTTCATAGGGGAAAAAATCTTCTTCAGCGTATCATGGAATTTGATACGCATCAAGGGGTGAGCTAGACTAGCGTTATGCGCTTGCCAGCACACGTGAAAAAAATCTTTGGGATGTTTCGCCTATGCTGGTATTCCGGTTGCCTCCCCTCTTAATATCGCCGTGATGAACGTCGGAACGATCGCAGGCAAGGAACACGCGTAAAGATTTTATCGATCTCTATCTTTTTCTACAGCGTGAAAACATGTCACTTTCCACCCTCCTCACGTACGTAAAAAAACACGCGGGCGTGGATAGTGATACGTATCACCTCTTTAAGACAATGACGTATTTCCGTGATGCGGATCAGGAGCCACAACCGGAGATGACCAAAAATGTTTCGTGGAAGGTCGTCAAACAATTCTTCACACAGGAAGTAAAGAAACTCAAAAAAAAACGAACGCCCCCATGTTGATGTGTTTTTGAAACTCTTTCTGTTCATCCCTTAGCCCATTTTTCCTAGTCGTCGTGACTGCCAATGTTGATGAGCAGAAAATAATGATCGTTCTGAAATGAAAAAAGCACCCGATCACCATCGCAGAGTCGAAAGGCGCGGTCATCCGCGAAATTTCCACGGAGCTTGTGCAGACCAAAAATCGGTTCCAATGGGCGCACCTTGAACAGGTTGACGTATCCGGCGCAAAGAAAAGGTTGACGTCTACGGCGAAAAACAGTGAACACAAAACGCGCATATAAGCGTTTTGTGTTCACTGTTTTTCTCTTTTGTTTTTGCGTTGACTTGTATTCCTCAGGCCTTCACGTTCATCCAGAATACTCGGCGTGTTCAAACGCTTAAGTGTGTCGCATTCGATCTCACAAACAAACGTTCGACCGCGACAACGCTTAAGAGACACGTTCGTGCAGAGAGTGGCAGGGTGACCGTAAAAAGGTGAAATGTTCTTCTCTCAGGGAAGACCATGGAGACTCGGGAGTGGGATCCTGGTTGCGATTGGTGAATGAATTGACGACACAAAAAACGCGTCTGGTCGAACAAATCAAAAACCTGAACGAAGTTCGATCAGGTTTTCATGTGGCTTAGACGAAGTGGATGACGTTGATGTTTGATTCGTGTGAAGTATGTTCTTTAACGGAAGGTCGCAGACCATGAGCGGACAATAGCCACTAACGTCCATCCGCCCTAGACAGGCTCAGGGCATTCGACTGTCGTTGGTAGTCACACCAACGACAGTCGAATGGTGGACGTTGGAGGACTTGAACCTCCGACCTCTGTCGTGTGAGGACAGCGCTCTAACCGGTCTGAGCTAAACGTCCGCATATTCCAGCTCGAAGATAACATGGTTGGTATTTTTTTTCCAACACAAGAATGGTATCATCGTTATGCATCATGAAAACGGTCCATATGCATATGAATAAAACGATGATCGGTCTTGTTTTTGCCTTGATCTTCTTCTTTATCATCACTCTCATCATCACGTTTTATTTTTTTTTCAGTAACAATTCTCTTCTTCCTAACGATGGTTTTTTTAGTTCCCGTGATCGCGTTTGCTCTACTTCTTCAGATTGTCGTCTATTTTTTGATGATTGTTCCATGATCATTGGTTCCTTTAACAATCAATATCGAGAGAAAGAATATGCCCTCGAAGATAGCCAACCCTGTCTCTTTGGATTTGGAGAAAAAAACGGAATCGCCGTTTGTCAGAACAGGCTCTGTGTTGTTGAGACATTGGATGCGAAAAAACATACCTATGAGGATTGTGTACGAGCTGAAAGTCCTGAAACGTGTAGGATGCGCATTGCGATAGAAAAAAAGGATTTGTCTCTTTGTGAAAATTTCTCCAATAATGGTTGTCGAGAGGCAATCTATAAACAATTCACCGACGTTGGATCGTGTGAGACATTAGCAAATGTCGAGGCAAAAGACGCCTGTTACAAAATCATTGGAAAACGAGAGCGTGACGAACGCATCTGTAAACGCATACAAGACTCACCAACACAACGCGAGTGTTTATTTTACATTGCGCCATTTATAAATAAATTAGAATACTGTTCTCTTTTTTTTCGTGCCCAACGTAACATACAAGAAGAATCATGTATGCTCCCAATCGCTGTTGCAACAGGCAACACGGCAATCTGCGATCAAATGACAGAACGAAATTCCAAAAATCTCTGTTTTAAAACCGTCATTCCAAACATAGCAAGTGAAGAGGACAAAAAAACGCTATTAAACGGGTGCTTAAAAAATAATAGTGTCAACTGTATGAATAATGTCATCTTTCAAAACATCTTTTCGTATGCAGACTGTGATTTGCTCCCTGACGACGAAACGGGCAAGGCGGTCGTTTCAAGACAAGATTGTCTTGATCAAAAAGCTCTCCATGAAAAAAATGCTTCTCAATGCTCGGATGACCCCGTGTCGGGAAATTACTGTCGAGCCCTCATTCATCTCGACATTGAATCCTGCAAAAACATTCCTGACAAATCTTCTGGATTTTTTATAGGTTACGATGATGGAGTCGCTATTAACAATCCCTGTATCGATCAGGTTGCAAGACAAAAACAAGACCCTTCCCTTTGTGTTTGGTTAGAAAACGACATCGATGCTCTGTACTGTCGTCAAAACAAATCAACTCGTTGAGAGTCTGCGGAGTTTTTCCACCATACCATACCCCAGAACACGCTTGCTTGGACGCCATGCGTACGCTACACTGAACACAATTCTTGTTATGGAAAAACTCAGGGTTGATTTTCTTAAACAGAAGTACGAACTTGGACGCTCGGAGCGCTCTCCCCTTCTTTTTTTTGTGCGACCGTTTGTGTTTATCATCGTGATCGCCGCAACGGTTGCCGGATTTTTTTCCTACACCACCACGTCTTCCTCCGGCGAAAACGGTCGTCCAAGTTTTTCCCTGTTCTCGACCCTGAAACAGTTTGTACAATCAGGTGATCGCGAGCTTGCGGGTGAACAAGACGACCGTGTCAACATTTTGCTCCTGGGCGTTGGCGGAGCGGGACATGATGGTCCGCAACTTTCCGACACGATTATTCTTGCGAGCTATCAACCATCGTCGCAAAAAATGGGTCTGCTCTCGCTTCCACGCGATATGACGGTTCCCATTGCCGATTACGGTTATCAAAAGGTGAACCATGCAAACGCGTACGGCGAACGGAACGGTGTCGGTCAAGGACCGCTGTTGGCCAAACAAGTGTTGAGCAACGTGCTTGACCAAGACATTCCGTATTACTTGCGTGTCGATTTTGATGGCTTTGCCGAGTTCATCGATGACATTGAGGGGATTGATGTCTACGTGGACAACGCGTTTACCGATTCGCAATATCCAACGCTTGGAAAGGAAGACGCGACGTGCGGCAATGCAGTGAATGATGCGAGTGAGGAAGTTGAGGCAAGTGAGGCTCGTGAGGAAGAGATTGTTGTTGCAAAGACAGACGCCTCAGCAACACAGGCGGCGGACTATTCCTGTCGCTTTGAAGTGCTTACGTTCACGGAAGGCTGGACGCGCATGAATGGTGACATGGCGCTCAAGTATGTTCGCTCGCGACATGGCAATAACGGACAAGGGTCCGACTTCGCTCGCTCACGACGTCAACAACAAATTCTGCTCGCCGTGAAAGACAAACTTCTTTCCGCCTCGACGTTTCTCAATCCGGGTCGCATCACGCGCATGCTCGACACGCTTGAAAATAATATCGCCACCAACATGAGCGTGTGGGAACTGGTACGTCTGGCAAGCACGTTGAAAGATCTCAAGGGCGAGGAGATTGTGAATCATGTCATCGATGCGTCTGAGACTTCTCCGTTGTATGCAACCACGCTCAACGGCGCGTTTGTGTTACTGCCAAAAAATGATGACTGGAAACCCTTGCAAGCGATTGCCGACAACATCTGGACGCCGCAGAGTGAGCAGAAGTCAATGGCAAAAACCATAAGTGACAAGCCGCTCTTCGCAAACGTTGAAATTCAAAACGGAACCAACACGACCGGCCTCGCCTTTGCGGCTTCACAACTGGTGAATGGATCCGGATTCAATGTAACCAAGGTTGGCAATGCCGCATCACGCGATTATCAATACACGGTCATTTACGATCTCACGAACGGTCGACGCGCCACGGAACTGAGGACGTTAAAAGAATTTCTCCAGGCTGATGTCACACTCAGCGCCACTGGTTGGATGATGAGCGGGGACGTTGTTCCAAAGAACGTTTCAGTTTCAAGTGATGATTACAAAAAACTCGCCACCGGTGAGAACATTGACTTTTTAGTGATTCTGGGAGAAAACGCTTCGAGTCTGGTGAGGAAGTGAGGGAAGTGAAGGAAGGAGTGACAAAGTGACAAAGTGATAAAGTTTGGATATTGCGTTTCTTTATCACTCTATCACTCTATCACTTTGTCACTCCCTCACTCACCCCTCCTTTCCTCCCTCACTGACCCAACAACCCACATGTCGAAATCAACCACCCCCATCGTTGTTCTTGTTGGTCGAACGAACGTTGGAAAGTCGACATTGTTTAATCGACTTTTGGAACAACCCAAGGCCCTTGTCAGCAAGGTCGCCGGCACCACGCGCGATCGCGCCGAGGGTGATTGTCTTTGGCGTGGAAAAATTATTCGTGTGGTTGATACGGGCGGACTCGACATCAACAACGAAGACGAAATCGAACGCAACATCATGAAGCAAGCGCAGATTGCCATGACAAAGGCGGATCTTATTTTATTTGTAACGGATGCAAAGAGCGGTCCGCTTCCACAAGAGTTGCAACTCGCGCGCATGCTGAGCCAGGCAAAAAAACCGGTGATCGTTGTTGCCAATAAAGCGGAACGCGCACAAGAGCGCATTGCGATTGAAGACAAGGAATGGAAACTTGGAAGCCTTCCCACACCGATCGGTGTCTCTGCACTTCGCGGTTCCGGCATTGGTGACTTGCTCGACGTCGTCTACGAGAAACTCATCGCGCAAGGCAAACCACCGGTTGAAGCCCCTGTGATTCAAGCTATCCGTGTGGCCGTGATCGGCAAACCGAACGTTGGTAAGTCGACATTGCTAAACGCCATCCTCGGCGAAGAGCGTTTTATTACCAGTCCAATTGCACATACCACACGCGAACCAAACGATACACTCGTTGAATACAACAAAACGAATTACGTTTTCATCGACACAGCAGGCATGCGCAAAAAAGCGAAAGTGAAAAAAGCGGGTGGGCTCGAGCAGGCGGCCGTGGATCGCAACAAGCTGATCATCAACAGCGCTGACGTGACCATTCTTGTGATCGATGTCAATGAACCGCTTGGCATGCAAGAGCGTGTGCTCGCAGGCCTGCTCAAAGATTCCGGCTGTGCGATTGTGATTGTGGCAAACAAATGGGATCTCATTGCAGACAAAAATACCGTGACCATGAATCGCTTTCGCGAGTACATCGCGGGAACATTCCCCTTTTTGAAATGGGCACCCGTGCTGTTTGTAAGCGCGCTCACCAACCAACGCGTTCGTGATCTCTTCAAAGTGATCGACGACGTAGCCGCACACCGAGCCATGAAACTCACCAGTGAACAGCTCGATGAATTTTTCAAAGAAGCAACAACAACGCTTTCCCCAAAACGTGGAAAAGGCACAAAACCGCCCAAAGTCCTTGGTCTCAAACAAGCGAGCACCCATCCACCAACCTTCGACCTCATCATCAAGGGACAACGCGAAGACATGCTTGCCACGTCCTACATCATCTACCTGCAAAACAAATTACGAGAAAAATTCGGACTCTTTGGAACAAGCATTCGCATCAACGTGCGTATTGCACGCGCCGTGGCAAAATAATAAGATTGTTTTCAAACGTAGGTTTCCCTACGTCTCAGCGGCTGACTTGCCCGTGCGCAACAATCTCACGACTTTTCAACACAATCTTTATGAAGCTCATTGTGGGACTCGGCAACGCAGGAAAAGAATACGAACACACGCGACACAACGTGGGGTTCTTGATTGTCGACGCGCTCGCGAAACAGTACGGTCTTTCGTTTCGAAACAAAAAAGGCGTGCAAGCCGATCTCGCGGAAGGCGAAATCAATGGACAACGGGTCCTCTTGTGCAAGCCCCAAACCTTCATGAACGCGAGCGGACGCTGTGTGCAAGCCATCCTGAAAAAATTTCCCGTTGCGGTTGAGGATCTCGTGATTGTCTACGACGATGCGGATCTTCCGTTTGGCGAAGTACGCGCTCGTGCCGGCGGATCGAGCGCAGGACAAAAAGGCATGGAGTCGATTCTGTCACTCTTTCCAAACGGAACGAGTGTTGCTCGTGTTCGATGCGGTATCGGTCGACCAATACACTCCGACATCCCTCTGGATATCTACGTGCTACAAGCCTGGAGTACGGTCGAAAAAAAATCTCTCGACGAGGTCATAGACAAGTCTATCGAGCATATCCTGGCTTATGTTAAGTGACCTTGCCTACTGGCTAGCCATGACGCGCTTCCGTCCGTTTGGACCCGTACGCATGGGAAAACTCTCGCGACGATTCCCCGATATGAAGACCGCGTTTGAAGCGAGCGCGGCGCAATTCATCGAGGCCGGCATTGAGCCGGAAGTGACGAACCGTTTTTTACAAGAACGCATTCACATCGATCCTGATCTCGAACTCAAACGTCTCGAACAACATCACGTGCAAGCAATTACCATCAAGGACGAAGCGTATCCTCCACTCTTAAAAGAAATCTTTGAACCGCCCGCCGTCCTATTCGTACGCGGTCAACTCCCAAACCCACAAATCAAGCATCTGGCTGTTGTGGGTTCACGCAAAGCAACATCGTATGGCCTACGCGTTGTTGAGCGTATCATTGGACCACTTGCGCAAGCGGGCGTTGTGATTGTAAGCGGTCTTGCCCAGGGCATTGACTCGGCCGCGCACCAAGCCGCGCTTGAGGGAAACGGACTGACCATTGCCGTACTTGGCAATGGGGTTGACCACGAGTCGATCTATCCTTCACAAAATCGTGCGCTCGCCAGTTCGATTGTTGCCAAGGGCGGAGCCCTCATCTCAGAATTCCCGATCGGCACACCGCCACTCAAACAACACTTTCCGCTTCGCAACCGCATCATCGCAGGGCTCAGCCATGGAGTCCTCATCGTGGAGGGCGCAATCGCGTCAGGCTCGCTCATCACGGCCAAATCCGCACTCGAATCCGGCCGCGATGTGTATGCAATCCCAGGCCCCATTGATGGACCGATGAGTGAGGGTCCAAATAATTTAATCAAAGAAGGCGCGACACCCGTGACCGACCCGACCGATATTTTTGGTGTGACCTTGCGTGCAACGTCAACATCACCAGACTACAAACCCGCAAACGAAGAAGAGTCAACGATTCTAAACGTGCTCACCGTGGAGCCCAAACACCTCGACGAAATCGTCCGTACCTCGAACATTCCCATTCATGTCGCATCAAGCACGATGACCATGCTCGAGATGAAAGGAGTTGCCAGGCATGAGGGAGGCCGTTATTATACGAAAGTCTCATGACTTGTAGCCGCAGGCTTTAGCCTGCGCGAATAGTCCTTACCCATGCATTCGCGTAGGCTAAAGCCTGCGGCTACCAACACTTCCTTCACCTGCACCACTCCCAACTATGAAAACCCTCGTCATCGTTGAGTCTCCGACAAAAGCAAAGACCATCGCGAAATTTTTAGGAAAGGATTACACCGTCCTTTCTTCGTTTGGGCACGTGCGTGACTTGCCCAAGAGTAAGATTGGCGTTGACGTCGATCACAACTTTGAAGCAACGTACGTGATTCCTCCGCAGGCAAAACAAAAAGTTCTCGATCTAAAAAAAGCCGCAAAGGGTTGCGACGACGTGATCCTGGCAACCGACGAAGACCGCGAAGGAGAAGCCATCGCCTGGCATCTTGCGGATGTTTTGAAGCTCGACACAAAGACCGCCAAGCGTATCGTCTTTCATGAAATTACCAAGAGCGCGATCGAAGGCGCGATCGAACATCCACGCACGCTTGATATCAATCTGGTGGACGCACAACAATCCCGTCGTATTCTTGATCGTCTTGTCGGGTACGAACTTTCACCGTTCTTATGGTCGAAGGTTCGTCGTGGACTAAGCGCGGGACGCGTGCAATCCGTTGCCATGCGCCTCATCGTCGAACGCGAACGCGAACGCCGAGCTTTCAACGTTGAGGAATTCTGGACGGTCGATGCGCAATTTGAAAAAGACGCGACCGTGTTTCCGGCAAAGTTGATTCAAATCGGCGAAGACAAAATCGAGAAGATGAGTTTAACGACAGGCGACCAAGCAAAGAAACTCGTCGACGACTTAGAAGGTGCGGACGCAAAGGTCACCAACATCGAAAAGAAACAGGTCTCGAAGGTCTGTCCGAAACCATACACAACCTCCTCGTTGCAAATCGATGCGAACAACAAACTTGGATTCAGCGCGAAGCAAACAATGGCTCTCGCACAAAAGCTGTACGAAACTGGTCGCATCACGTACATGCGTACGGACTCGCTGAACCTCGCGGAAAAATTTTTAATCGAAACGCAAGCATTCATCACAAAGCAATACGGTGCAACATACGCAACCGGCGCAAAGACCTATCACACCACGAAAAAAGGCGCGCAAGAAGCGCACGAAGCGATCCGTCCCACAGAAGTCACAACCCTCCCCGCCGATCTGAAAGGAACACTCGAGCCACGCGAATGGCGCATCTACGATCTCATCTGGCGACGCACGGTCGCTTCGCAACTTCCACCCGCAAAGCTCGATCGCACTTCGGTCGACGTGCTTGCCAAGCAATATCTCTTCCGTGCAAACGGCTCGACCGTTGCCTTTGATGGATTCATGAAGGTCTATCAAGCGTCGCAAGAAAAACTTTTACCCGAACTCAACGTTGGCGACCGCGTGAAGACAGACGAGATGACACCCAACCAACACTTTACCGAACCACCGGCTCGCTACTCCGACGCAACGCTCGTCAAAGTCCTTGAAGAGCATGGTATCGGGCGACCTTCCACGTACGCCCCGACGATCAGCACCATTATCGACCGCGGCTATGTTGATCGCGACGACGGCAAAAAGCTGTTTCCCACCGACATTGCCTTTATCGTAAACGACTTGCTCGTCGAGCACTTCAAAAACATTGTCGACTACGCATTCACGGCACAGTTGGAAAAAACCCTCGACGAAATCGCCGAAGGCACGGTGGAATGGGTTCCCTTCCTCGAAGCCTTTTACAAACCGTTCCACCAAAACCTCGAAACAAAATCCAAAGAACTCGATCGCGCCGACATCATGCCGGATCGCGAACTCGGTAAAGATCCAGAAACCGGTCTGGGCATCTTTCTGCGCAACGGCCGCTTCGGTTCGTTTGTCCAAGTGGGCGAATACACAAAAGAAGACAAGGAATCCGGCAAGCCGAAACCAAAAAGTGCATCGCTCTTGAAAGGCATGTACGCGGAGTCCGCAACGCTTGAGGACGCACTGAACTGCCTGCAGTTTCCAAAAACGCTCGGCGTTGGAGATGATGGTGTGCCCATCACCGTCGACATCGGCCGCTTCGGTCCCTATCTTCGATGGGGCGAGACGTCCGCATCTCTGGGTGTAGATTTAAATCCCGTTTCCATTGATCTTCAAACCGCAAAAGAGGTGCTCAAGCAAGCCGCGGAACGAAAGAGACGCATGGCCACACCCATTGCAGAACTCGGTGAGGATCCAGTGAGCAAGGCGCCGATCACGATTCGCGAAGGACGTTACGGCGTGTATGTCACCGACGGAACGACAAACATGTCAATCAAAAAAAGTATCGATCCGCTCATGGTCACAACCGAAATGGCCATCGAACTGCTCGCGAACAAACGCGCGGCCGGACCCAGCAAACGACGATTTGCAGAAAAAAAGAAACGAGCCTAGGCCGCTTCTTTTTCTTCTTCTTTTGGTTTCGCTTCGGCGGGTGGAGCTTTTGATTCTCCTTCCCCTTTTTCTTTACGCTCTTTCTCCTCCTTTTCTTCCTTATCTGTTTTATCTTTGAGCGCCTTGACTTGCTTTGGGGTTAAGTCGAGTTTTTTGAAGTAATCGTCATCTTCTTTCTTTTTCTTCTCCTCAGCCGCACGTTTTGCCTCTTCTTTATCCGCCTCTTCACGTGCCTTTTTCGCCTTCTCACCCAACGTGGTTTTTAGCGTCTCACGTAATGTTCCTCGAGATAAAAGGTTTAATGTTGGTTCGATCCAGTTGAAAGGTTTAACCATAAACGCAAATGGCCCCATTTCCTTTTGGCCTTGCTCATCCATTTTTTTAGCCCACATTCCAATTTTTGCAAAAATTGAATCGGAAGCATGCAAAAATTTTTGCCCAAGCTTCTTGAGACCCATGCTTCCAAACACGGTTGTAAACGCGGCCACGTTTGCGGTTGTGGATGGTTTCTTTAATCCATCGCGAGGGAGGACGACTGTTTTGTGTATGACCTCACCGTCCTCTTGGGCGATCTCGGCACATTTCTGTCGTAAGTCTGCGATCTGCTCTTGTTCAAGCGCCTTGAGTCTAGCAACTTCGGCATTGTGTTTTGCAACGTCTGCCTCAACACGAGCACGTTCTTCCTGAGAAAGTGCCTTAATTTCTTGATTTAATTTTTGATCCTCATGTGCCTCTTGATCCGCGGCTTCTTGAGCACGTCTTAACGCTTCATTCACTTGACCTTCTGGCATAGAATTCATTGTGGAAACCTCTGAAAAACGGCAATCTCTCGTCTCACCATTTTTCAGAGGTCTCTTGGGTTATCCCGTATCTTCTCTTAATTTAGGAACAAACAAGATTTCATCGTTGTCTGTCATCCTGAGTGCATCCGAAGAATCTCATGTGACGAATGGAAACTCGCTATGGGTTCATATGACCATAGTATATCAGATCATAGAGGCCCTACCAAAAATACCTTCACAACCTTGAACATTACGCGAGACACGCGAATCGTGTGATGTTAAAAAATCCCGCTTTACAGACAGAAAGGTGGGTAGTATCGTTAGATGTACCTATGTCGTCAGAAATTCTTCACACCTACACGGAACTTGAATCACTCGTGAAGAATCACTACACAGAGCCGGATTTGACAACACTCAAAAAAGCCTACGAGATGGCTCTGAGGGCTCATGAGGGTGAAGTGCGATTGACTGGTCATCCGTTTATCTCCCATCCGCTTGCGGTCGCCTACAAACTTGCGGAAATGGGGCTTCACTTGAATGTCGTCATCGCAGGACTCTTGCACGATGTTGTTGAAGATAGCGATGTGTCTATCGAAAACGTTCAAGAAACGTTTGGCGACGACATTGCATCGCTCGTGAACAACGTAACAAAATTGAAACACAACGTAAAATACAGCGGCGCGGAACGCTACGCGGAAAATTTACGCAAAATGTTTCTCGCGATGGCCTCTGATGTGCGCGTTGTGTTCATGAAGTTTGCTGATCGTCTCCATAATCTCCAAACACTCTACGGACAACCGAAAGTAAAACAGGAACGCATTGCACGTGAGTCATTGGAAATTTATGCACCGATTGCCGGACGCCTTGGCATGAGTGAGATCAAGGGTGAACTGGAAGACGGATCGTTTGCGTACTTGCAACCCAAGGAATACGAACGCATGAAAACGATCATGGATATCAAAGTTCGTGAGAAGGGTGCGTACGTGAGTCGAATCATTGATCAAACGGAAAAACTCCTGGGCCATACCGGCATTCAAAACGCGCAAGTGCATGGACGTGTCAAACGTTTGTATAGTTTGTACGAAAAAATGAAACGTCATCATGGCGATCTCAGTAAAATCTACGACTTTATCGCGGTACGAATCATTGTTCAGGATGTGGAAGAATGTTACATCACCCTGGGAATTCTTCATCGACACTGGAAGCCGGTTCCCGGACGCGTCAAAGATTACATCGCACAACCCAAACCAAACGGTTATCAATCCTTGCACACCACGGTATTTACCGATGACGGAGAAATCGTGGAATTTCAAATTCGCACCCAAGAAATGCACGAACTCTCCGAGTATGGTGTAGCCGCGCATTGGAGATATAAAGAGGACGGGTCACCGGAAACGCGCAATACCTACTGGATGGAGGAGCTTGCCCAAATCCAACGAGAACTTGCCGAAAAGAAAGACTTTTTTGAACAACTTGAGTTCATGAAGATCGATGTTTTTAAGGATCGTATTTTTGTCTTTACGCCCGAGGGTGATGTCATTGATCTACCCGAGGGCGCCACGCCTGTCGATTTTGCCTATGCAATCCACTCAGAAGTCGGAAACAAATGCACGGCCGCACGCATCAACGACATGATGAAAAATCTTGATACGATCCTGGTCTCTGGCAATATTGTGGAAATTATCACGGACAAAAACAGACGCGGACCGAATCCAGATTGGTTAAAATTTGTGAAAACGCGACACGCAAGAAATAAAATTCGCGATGAAACGCGCCGCACCGTGAGAGGCTGGTTCGCCGGTGTGCTTAAAGGAGGCAAAAAATAAGTCGAATCTCCACTCAAATATCGGATAATCGATTTAAAAGATCAAGCAATTCTGCTTTGGAAAAAAACTGAATGCTGATCTTTCCCTTCCCTGCCTGTTCCTCAATGGAAACCTTTGTGCCAAGAATTTCCCGCAGTCGTCGCTCGTGTGCGGTGAGGTTTGGATCCTTGCCTTTCTTTTCACGCCTTGGCATGAGGCCTGTTGATTTTGTTTCCGCTTCACGCGAAGTCATTTCTCCTCTGAGCATACGCTCAAACATGAAACGCTGTTTTGTTGGATCAGATTCAGAAAGGAGGGCGCGTGCATGTGTCTTTGTAAGACGATCTTCTTTGAGCGCTGAGAGCATGTCCTCAGGAAGCTCAAGCAAACGCATCGCGTTTGAAATCACCGGACGACTCTTGCCTACACGCGCGGCGACATCTTGTTGCGAGAGATTAAATTCTTGAATGAGCGCTTGATACGCAAAGGCTTCTTCCACGACGTTCAAGTCCGCGCGTTGAATGTTCTCAATGAGCGCAAGCTCGAGCTTTTGTTGTTCGGTTGCGTCGCGTACAAGAACCGGAACCGTCTTGAGTCCAAGCGCTCGTGAAGCGCGTAATCGTCGCTCTCCCGCGATCAACTCGTACGAGCCGTTTGATCGTGTGACAACGAGCGGTTGCAGAATGCCGTATTCCTTAATCGAAGAAATTAAATCTTCAAGATCGCTCGCAGAAAAATGCATGCGCGGCTGTCGAGGATTTTCCGCGATGTCGCCAACGGGAATCTGTAAAACTTCTTGATTCAAACTCTTCACGACTTGCGCGGTCGGCGAACCTCTTTGTGGAATCAAGGAACCGAGACCTTTTCCGAGGGCTGATCGAGATTGCATATTATAAATTCCCTTCGTCTCTCAAAATAAATTCGCGCGCCAGACGTTGATACGCTTTTGCGGCTTTCGATGATGGATCGTAGCCAATGATAGTTTTGCCAAACGACGGCGCCTCAGCGAGACGCACCGAACGCGGAATAACGGAACGAAAAATTTTATCGGGAAAGTAGCGATACAATTCTTGCAAAACTTCTTTCGACAATTTCGTCCGAGAATCGTACATCGTAATCACCGCACCCATCACGGCAAGATCCGGTCGAAGGTTCTCACGCACGAGATTCACCGTATTGAGCAGTTGCGTGAGACCTTCGAGGGCGTAGTACTCGGCCTGCACGGGAATCAACACAGCATCCGCGGCGACGAGGCCGTTGATGGTGAGCAGTCCCAGCGACGGTGAGTTATCGATGATGATATAGTCGTAATCGTTCTTCACTTCCATCAGTGCCTTACGCAAAAAATGTTCGCGCTCCTCGGCGTTTACCAGTTCAATCGACGCTCCGGCCAACGCTTGCGTCGCAGGAAGAATACGAAGACCTTCGTGCGGCGTAGGAAGAATCAACCGTCGCGCTTGGTGCGATCCAATCAAGGCTTCATACACGCCAGCCGGCAATGTGTTGTGATCAATCCCAACGCCGGACGTTGCGTTCGCCTGAGGATCTAAGTCCACAAGCAAAACAAACTTCCCATGCTCCGCAAGATACGCCGCCAAGTTTACCGAGGTCGTCGTCTTGCCCACCCCACCCTTTTGATTCACAACTGAAACAATGTGCGCCATACGTTCTGCACAGTATAACAAAAAGACCGCGCGAATGCACGGTATTTTTGATGGACAAACGGGGACTATTTTTTCAGACCAACAATACCTCCGAGAAGAGCGCCAATAAAACTGCCCATGCCCATTCCTAAAAATGGTGCAAAAGATTGCGGACCATCCTCCATAATTGGCAAAACGAGTTTGCTGATGAAGCTAATGATGAATCCGAGGATGAGACCAGCGACGAGACCGAGAAGCGCACCGACGACGGCGTTTGCCGCCATGCGAATGAGGGGGTTTGAGTGGTTGAGCATATGGGGTGAATTAAACGTTATCGTGAGAGTTAGTTAGATGTTGTGGCTTTTTTTCGAGGTAAGAACCTCGTCTCGACGTTGTCGCATTCCCGTTACGATTGTGCTTCGCGACGCGTTCTTTCAGATCAGCCGAGTAGCCAATGTACCACTCACCTGTAGATTCGCTTTCGATAACATAAACGTAATACATGCAATCTGATTGTATCGTATGGCTCGCCACGTGAACACGCCAGTGTTTTTACATGGCCTGCCACGTGAACACCAACACACCCGAAAAAACATACTGCCACGTAAAATCGCCTGCTGTCGCAGTCGATCACGTGGCACGTAAAAACACCAACGTGTGTTGGTGTTTTTACGTGGTTGCGGGGGCTGGATTTGAACCAGCGACCTTCGGGTTATGCTTGCCTGCTACAGCTTTCGCTGCTCCGCCACAGCTTTCACGGCGACGGATTTGTGGTCTGGACTTTCTCTTCACCCTTCCACCATAGCCTTGGCGACGGTGGATTAGGGTGCCTGCCATTAAGTCTCTACACCTTCATCGCGAAGCTTTCGCCTTGCGACGCTTGGCTCGGGATTATCATTTTACAGACTTCCCCGAATTTGACAGGAGTCATCCGACCATTACTGATCGGGTAGCCCATTGTGCGATGAGTTTCCATGCGTCACGAAACTCGTTGGAACGAGGTTTGCGTTGACGCTTTGAAGACTCAACCATGTGAATCTCACTTCCAAATGCAATGAAGACTTTAACTGGAAAAATATAGAATACTTCCAAGTTCTCAAGGTAAACAAGTGCGAAGTCAAAATCTGACTCCTGATAGAAGTCTCGTTTCATTACTCGGCGATTTGTCTTTGTGCGACGATTATCGACCACGTAATTACCCGATTCTTCTTCTCTCCAGGCGCTTTTCACCTGGATTCGCACAAGGAAACCATCGACGTCATAAATGAGATCGTATGGCATTCGATCACCAACAGGCTTGGCGCAACCCCATCCACGCCTCAGCGCTTCCAGAATCGCCGCTTGTTCTGCAATGTCTCCCTTAAGTTTTGTGCTCATGTCATTTTAGAGATCACGAGTGTCGAGCCCGACGAGCTGCCTGACTGCTCTACCCCGCGACGAAAGTATAAGGTTGAGGAGGCTTCGTGTCAAGCAAAATACGTGTTACTTGGCTGGCTGAGGAAATGGTCGAATATCGAGCAACGTAAGCACCTCTCGCTCTGATATCAAATCCTTTTGCACAAGCAACCGAATCAGATCATTCACTTTTTGATCTTCCTTACGCATGGAAATGACAAGATCTCCTTTTAGATTTGCCAACTTCTCGTCAATCGCATCTAAAAGATCAAGCTTAAGTGATTGCCTTGATTTAAGAAGCTTCTCGTCGAGCTTCTGATCGAGCTTCTGATCGAGCTTCTGTTCAAACACCTCAAGCTTCAGATCAAGCTCTTCATGTGTCACCATGTGTTCTTGAAGAAACTCCATGATCTCATTTGTCGAGACATCTCCATTGGCCATATATCGCTAGTATACGTTCCCAAAAAAGAATTGCAACCTTG
>CAYJWY010000007.1:3457-3817 GCA_964374035.1 uncultured Gammaproteobacteria bacterium | reverse complement strand
AACACAAAAACGTCAGAAAAACTGACGTTTTTGTGTTGGTAGCTGGAGTGGGGATATGGGCTACGCCCATATTGTGTTCGTTCGTTCGGGAATGATCGAGCGCACTCGATCATTCCGCTCTCTCACTCACACATCGAACCCTGTGGCTTGTCACCATCCACTCCAGCTACCAACACAAAAACGTCAGAAAAACTGACGTTTTTGTGTTGGTAGCTGGAGTGGGGATCGAACCCACGACCTCGGGCTTATGAGTCCCGCGCTCTAACCAACTGAGCTACCCAGCCAAGGTAATTCGTCCAAAATTGGTCAGATGCTTGGGCTTCGGCGGAAAGTCACCTCGCGCTAGCATTTAGCTAGCGG
>CAYJWY010000007.1:0-3357 GCA_964374035.1 uncultured Gammaproteobacteria bacterium | reverse complement strand
GCCCGGCGCATCTGACGCAATTTTGAACGAATTACTTCGTTTAGGACCAAGCGTTAAGATAATTCGTTCAACATTAGTCAGATGCTTGGGCTTCGGCGGAAAGTCACCTCGCGCTAGCATTTAGCTAGCGGTCGGCGACGTTTCCGCCTCCAGCCCGGCGCATCTGACGCAATTTTGAACGAATTACTTCGTTTAGGACCAAGCGTTTAGGAAAGATAAACCTTTTTAATGAGGATTGGCAAGTCGGCTTTGGAATCTTCTCCGGATGCCAGCAAGTCGAGGACTCCTTGTGGCGAGAGCCAGAAAGCCTCACAGAAGTCTTCTTTGTTGTAATCTGGTTCTTCATTCGACATGATTTCGTAGACTTGTTGGAAGGCGTTCATGCCGTGTTCGTGGGGGGTGAGTTTGAAAAGAAATCGATACGGCGTCTTTGTGAGATCGATTCCGACTTCTTCCATCGTCTCACGTATGAGCGCTTGCTCGTAGGTCTCGCCGCTCATAACAAGTCCACCAACACTCATATCAAGCCCAAGGGGATAGGAACGCTTATTTGCAGAACGTCGAGGAATCCAAAGTTGTCCTTGATCATTTCGAATAAACGCATTCACCGCTCGAATGTTCTTCAACCCTTCCTCATGCGCGCGCGTGCGAGTGATCGTTGCGATCACCGTATCCTCTTCGTCCACAAGATCCAATTGTTCGCTGTCCCAAGTATGCATCATAGTGATTTTTTTGTCTTTTTGAAAATCATCCATGCAAGAAGTGAACTACCGATAAACGCTAAAAAGTAAACGATCAAATTTTCAAATCGGTCGAAACTATGAGCGTACTGCTCATACGTCGATCCGGCATACCATCCTAGCAATCCAAGAAGCCATCCTCTGAGCGCCGCACCACAAAACGTGATGATGAGGAATCGCCAAATCGGATATCGCACGAGTCCGCAGAGACTGGAAAGAAGCACACTTGGAATGATCGGCAACAGACGAAGCCCGAAGATCAGCAATTCGTCACGATATCCACGCGAAAACGATTGCTGGATCTTTTCGAGTCTTGCCCAAGAAAGACCAATCCATGATCCCCAACGCTCGATGGCGGGGCGTCCGCCAAAATAACACAAACAATACGGAATCAAGGAGCCGATCGTAAGGCCAAACGCAACCGGAAGCGCGACCACAAAAATAGCACGACTTGCAACATCCCAAAATACCAACTCAGAAGGAAGTAAAAAAAATCCGGCTCCCATGGGAATCAAAGCGGACGGAATAAAAAAGACAATCTCTTCCAAAATGGCGGCCACAAATACTCCCACGGGACCACCGGTGGAAATAATGTCGTAGGTGATTGAAATGAATTTTTCCAACATGTAAGAAGAGGACGTCGTTGACGACATGCGCAACCGTGCGCTCAGCGTACAGCCTACGCGTTACCCTCGCACAATCAACATGATCACATAGCCCACATACAACATGACAAAGCATGCACCTTGCCATTTTTCTATGGTGTGCCGTTTTCCTATAAACAGCATCGCGAATAAAAGAATGGTGACAAAGATCGTCATGAAAACATCACCCATCATGGCCGATGAAAACGGTAAAGGATGAATGATCGAACTGAGACCTAAAATCCAAAAGATGTTAAAAATATTTGATCCGACAATATTTCCAACCGCAATGTCGACCTGTTTTTTATATGCCGCAACCGCCGATGTTGCTAATTCCGGCAGAGATGTTCCAACAGCCACAATCGTAAGTCCGATCAGAGCCTGACTCACACCCAACGCTGTGGCCAGAGCGACGGCCGCGTCAACAATCCATTTTCCTCCAAGCGTGAGCCCAGCAAGTCCAAGACCAACCATGATTAAAGAACGTTGCAGTGACATTGAATGAATAGGATGCTCTTGAATGTCAGAGGCGTGCCCTCGACTGATACCAAACGTGTAAGACAAAAAAATCACAAAGAATAAAACGAGAATAAAGCCATCGATACGTGTGAGACCGGAAAAACTTCCTCCATCAATAAACGTATCGTTGACCATGATGCCGATAACAATAACCGCGAGTAATGCGAACGGAATTTCCTTCCAGGCTGTTCCTTTTGACACGGATAAGGGAAAAATCATCGCTGAAATTCCAAGAATCAACAAGATATTCGCGATATTGCTCCCAAGAATATTTCCGATGGCAATGTCTGTATTGCCACTGAGACTCGCAAAAATGTTAACGATCAATTCCGGTGCAGACGTTCCAAACGCAACAATCGTGAGCCCGATCACGAGCGAAGAGACACCAAAACGTTTTGCAATCGATGAAGCTCCATCGACCAAAAAATTCGCACCTTTAATCAACAAGACAAGTCCGATTGGAAACAGGAGATATGTGAGGATCATAATGAGACGATGATGAACAACTGAAACGGCGTCAATCGAAACGAGTCCGTCGAGTGGTTGTTGAATAAAATAAAGGGAACGAGGAAATCCCCCCCGCTTGCCCGTCCGAAGCTAAAAAGCGAAGGAGGGCGAAAATTCGGAAAGGCGCCAGAGCCGCACCACTGACAATTTCAAGTTTTTCTTTGGCGGAATAGATTCGCGTGTGCAAAGCACACACAAAAGTTCTTTTACAAAATATTGCATCGTCAGGTTTCGCTATAGAAGCTCAATACTGTTCGCGATATCTCTTCGAAGCTGGTCGTAGCCCTCCGGGTGCGAAGGACACTGGACAATGTGGAATCCATATACAACTCCACTTTTCTCAACGACAGTGAGCTCGTTGGTACAGTCGTTGTTGAGATTGTAGTCTATCCTGCGCGTACCTGCACGACCATCAATTGCGGCATTGCCAAACTCACTATTCTTGATATTGGTGAATCCATAAATCTGAATGTTCTTGGCTTGATCAAACGATGCCTTCGTGGAGAAAAAGTGAACTCTGGTCGGGTCCATTCCTGTCGGGGTTACGGTCAACTCATTGATGGTCGTGCCATCTGTAGTTTTTCTTTGTTCCACGGACGAAACCGTCGCATTGGTGGGGTGTTCAAAACGTATACCCAACGGCTGATTGATCGTGGTTGTCCATCCGGGCTTGCTAACTGGAGTTTTGCTTGGTTGAACAGTGTTCGAGCTAGGCACAGGAATAGAAATCTGATTACCAGAAGCTGAATCATTTTGAACGGCTGTTGGATTTTCTGCAACGGGCACAGAAGTTGTCTGCTTAGTCAACGCCCAATATCCTACCCCACCAGCAACAATGATGACGAGTACGACGATCAAGATGAGAGTGGCAAATCCTGTTTGGGACATATTGATATCACTATTCGTGAATTATTATCGACATATGAAAAAAAAATTTTATTCACCCA
>CAYJWY010000006.1:0-38155 GCA_964374035.1 uncultured Gammaproteobacteria bacterium | reverse complement strand
ATGACAAAATGGGGATAAACGTGTGCGACGATGGTCATAAGAGCAGGGGCGATCTCTTTATTTAAGGCCTCTTGTTTTTGACTGTTGACTCCATCAATTTTTTTCGTTATGGTTGAATCTTACTCACGAATCATCGATTATGAAACGCATACTCTTTTTTCTTACGCCGTTCATCTTGCTCGGCGCCGGATGTGCAAGTTCTTCAACAGTATCGAGTTCGCTCGATACACAGGCAAATGAAACATCTCTTGCGACCACGCGTTATGTCATGAGCAATAATTTGCTTGTTTTTTCAGCGCCATCTGACTGGAGCGTTGTACAAAAAGACGGGGGGAGCGCAAGTGTGATTGAAATTGGCTCTTCAACAGACGTGTCCATGACGATCTCCGTAGAAATCGCCGAAACATTTGAGGGCGAACCTATTGCCTATCAAGATTGGCTTGCAAAGGATGCGCGTTTTTCCAAAGCCACCTCAACAACGGATGTTGGTGGATACACATTTGATGTGCATGACGTTGTGACGCAAGAGCAGGGAAGTCGGCAGGTTCTCACCTCTGAGATCCAAGGAGAAGATTCTTTGTATATTGTCTCCATTTGGTTGCCCGTTTCTGTGCAGACACAACAAGAGGCCATTCTCAAGTCTCTTGTTTTTAATCCAAGTATTGAGGATCGATCCACCGCAGAAGTTCTTCGTTAGAAGGTTGATGGCAAGAGGAAACAATTTGATCCGTCTCTGGCTCCATGAAGAGTTTTTGGGATGGCGTTTTTAGATGTTTGTCCGTAACACTTGTTTACATGGTGAGAAGGGGTATTATTGACTTGAGGGCTTGTTTCTGGTAAAAATTCCCTCTGTTCTTTTCACGTTTCTTTGTGTCCATTGTGTCCAACCTGGAGGAATTCATGAACGCTCGCATCTTGTTTCTGATCGTTTTTTCCATGATGTTGCCGGTTTCGGCCGTTTCGGCCAAGACCTGCAAGACTCCCACCACGGTCAAACAGCTCGGGGAAGCCGGGCTCGCTGGCGAGAAGGCGTTCGCGGATATCGATCTGGCTGGCTTGCTGAAGGTTTCGACCTTCGCTCGCGAGGAGATCGTGCCGTGCCTGAGCGATGCGCTTACCACTGCGGACGCTTCGGCGTTCCATCGACTGATGGCGCTTGAGGCGTTCACGCACCGCAACGAGATGCGGGTTCGTCGTGAGTTTCATGCGGCGCGTAAGCTGGCTCCCGGCTATGTTCTGCCGGAAGACTTCGCGGGGCCTGATCATCCACTGCGCAAGCTCTACATCGAGGCAGAAATGACGGATGATGGTCAGCGCGAGCTCGTGTATCCGCCCATTGGTGGCTCTGTCACGGTGGGCGGTGTGCGCAATGCGCCTCGATTCAAGGATTCGCCGGTCATCGTGCAAGTGTTTGACTCGACGAACAAGGTTCTCGAGACACGCTATGTGCAACCGGGCGAAACCCTGCCCAACTGGGGGCTGAATAATCCGATGGGGATTACGGCCACGGACCTGGGCATCGACACGGTGCCGCTGTGGAAAAAGGAAGAGCCGTGGCTGATCGCCTCGGGTGTCTCAGCCGTGATCGCGGCTGGGTTCTACGGCGCGGCGATGTACAAGAAGAGTCAGTTCAACGACAAGGGAACATCTGACAAGGATCTGCGTGGCTTGCAGTCGACGGTGAATGGTTTTGGCTACACGTCGATCGCGGCCACCGGAGTCGCGATTGTTCTCTCTGGCGTTGCGATCTACGTCCATCAGGCATTCGGTGACAACGCATCGAAAGCCGAATCTTCCATCACGGCGCCCACACGAACGCAGGGGTCTGGGTATGTCGAGCGTTGATCCGCCCGCGTCACTCGACGCAAGTGCCCTCATTGATCTGATTCGTAGGCATGGCCGCTTCAAGCCGATCCGTATGGTCGGCTCGGGTGGCATGGCCGAGGTCATGAAGGTGCGCGACGAACACCTTGGTGTGGATCGTGCGCTCAAGATCATGAAGCCGAGCCTCATGCAGCTCAAGTTTGTTGTCGATCGTTTCTTCATCGAAGCTCAAGCCATGTCGGCGATCCAGCACTTCAACATCGTGCAGGTCTACGACATCAGCGAGATCAAGGAGGGCGACACGATTCTGTTCTATTACATCGTTCTGGAGTGGTGCGGTGGGGGAAGTTTGAATGATCACCTGGAGCGCAACGGCCCTATGCCACCGCGCCAGGCGGTCGAAACCATGCTGAGTGCGTGTAACGGTCTTGCCGTTGCGCATGCTCGAGGTATTCTGCACCGCGACATCAAGCCCGACAACATCATGCTCACGGCTCAAGGTGTCCCGAAGCTTGCGGATTTCGGGATCGCGCGTAGCGGGTTTGAACCGGGTTCTGTGCGTGTGACCAAGATGGGCACGGGCATGGGAACCCACGGCTACATGCCGCTTGAACAGATCACTCACGCCGCGGGTGTGAACGCCGCCTACGATATCCACGCCCTGGGCATGACGCTCTGGCACATGATCTCGAACAAGGCTCCGCGTGTTGACCCCAATCATCTCTTGAAGTGGTACCAGGATTTCCAGAGCGACGATTCGCTCATGGAGCGGGTGCCAAGCGTGCTTGTTCCGCTGTTGCGTCATGCAACACGGATCGAGAACAAGGAGCGGTTTCAAACGCTCAGCGAGTTTGTCTGTGCCCTCGAGCTCGTCCTCGAGCAACTTCCCGCAGATCCCGACGATACGATTCGTCTGGGTCTTTCCATCCATGAGAACGAGATCGCACAAACGGAACCACAGGAGTCGTCTCTTCCAGAGGGGCATCCTGCACCAGAACAACGACCGACGCATGCTTACAGCTCGTCGCTCGCGGCCACACCGATCGCGCCGCCGCCGATGCAACCAGTACAGCCGGACGCTCCTGTTCACATCGGGACGTTTCACGAGAGCAACGGCCAGGTGACGGGTATTGGCCTTGAGCGATCCCAAGAGATCACCAAGCCGCGCTCCGGTTCACGCATGATGATCGTCGCCGCGTCCTTGCTTGCAACCGTTCTCGCGATTGTGTTGGTCGTATTTTTCTACGATCGAAAGGAGACGGTCACGCCCGAACCTCTCATGGCGGTTGCACAGCCCGCCGCCGCGAACTTGATCGCCGAAGCCTTGGCGAAGGAGATGGTTGTGGTGGGCGAGCCCGCGGTTGCGAAGATTGCTGTTGCAAGTGTTCCTGTTCTTCCCGCAAGTGTTTCACAGGGTGTGAGCGTCGCGTCTGAACCGAGCAAGCCCAGTGTGGTGGTCGTCAAAGACAAGCCTGTGGCGCGAAAGCCTCAAGCCCCGGTTTCTGCCATCGCTACCCCGGCGTCTGCGCCACCTCACCAGGAGATCAATTCGTCCGCTCCCACGACTGTTCGCGTCAATATGACGCTTCCCTCAGGTGACAAAGCCAAAGTCTGGCTCGTGGGATCCGCTGGTAGGATCACACTTCCCGCCAACGTTCCACCTGGAACCTACAAGGTCATGGGCACATTCGACGACCACGACCAACCCATGACGGTCATTTCAACGCTCGTGGTTGCGCCCCAAAGCGCGATCACACTGACGTGCAGTAGCATCATGGCAAGCTGTAAGCGCTAACTCGGCAGGAACAATTTGTTTCTGCTTTTTTTGTTGTCGCGCGAATGTCTCCAGAAGTCGGAAAAAATGAAAAAGAACATGCAAAGCCAAAGAAAATGCAAAAGAACATGCAAAAAAATGCAAAGCCTGGTTTACACTCGTGTAAGCCAGGTTTTGCATTTTTTTCGACTTCTGTTCACTTTTTCCTCAAAATAGTTCACTATAACATTCATATGATCGACATCGCCTTTATTCGAGAGCACGCAGATCTCGTAAAACTTTCTGCGGAGCGTAAACAGGTCAAGGTTGATATTGATCGACTCTTGGTCGTCGACCGTTCTCGACGTGAGATGAAGACGCAGTCCGACGAGTTGCAACGTCAACGCAATGAGTCTGCGAAAACAAAGGATATTGAAACAGGGAGGCGTCTGAAAGAAGAGGCGAGTGCGCTTCAAGAAAAACTTGGTGTTGTTGAGGCGGAGTTTGACACCCTTATGATGCTTGTTCCAAATATTCCTTCCAACGATACACCGATTGGCAAGGACGAGTCTGAGAACGTTGTCGTGCGAACGCATCTTGAGCCGACCAAGTTTTTGTTTGAACCCAAGCACCACTCAGAACTTGGAATCGCGCTCAACCTCATTGACAACGAAACAGCTTCAAAGGTTTCCGGCGCGCGTTTCACCTATTTGAAGGGCGACCTCGCGCTCATGCAGTTCGCGCTCATCCAACTGGTTTTCAACACACTCACAAATGCGGAAACACTCAAAAAGATAATTGTGGGCGCCGGACTCTCGGTTTCAAACAAACCCTTCGTTCCAGTTATTCCGCCCGTGTTTGTTCGCCCGGAGGTGATGTCGCGCATGGGTCGTCTGGAGCCTCGTGAAGAGCGCTATCACCTCGTTGAGGACGATCTGTATCTTGTGGGTAGCGCCGAGCATACCCTTGGGCCTATGCATATGGAGACGATGTTTAACGAAAGCGAGATGCCTGTTCGTTATATCGGCTATTCGACCGCGTTTCGACGCGAAGCAGGCAGTTATGGCAAGGATACGCGAGGAATTATTCGTATGCATCAGTTTGATAAACTTGAAATGGAAACGTTTACCACGCCAGAGCAATCACTCGACGAACAGAACTTTATCGTCGCGATTCAAGAATATCTCGTACAACAGCTGAACATTCCCTATCGCGTTGTCGCGATTTGTACGGGCGATATGGGCAAGCCGAATTCCCGACAGATCGATATTGAGATGTGGATGCCGGGCGAAAACGCGTATCGCGAGACGCACACATCAGATTTGATGACAGACTTTCAGTCACGACGACTCGGGATCAAGATTAAACGTGAGACAGGAAAGGTTTTTGCGCACATGAATGATGCCACAGGCTTTGCGATCGGCCGCACGCTTGTTGCCATTATGGAAAATTATCAAAACGCCGATGGAACGATTACCGTTCCCGAAGTCCTGCGCGCGTACGTTCAAAAAGAGGTGATTTCGTAGGATGTTATCAACAAACAATCGTTCAAGAATGTACGGACGAAAAATTTCACTTGATTGAGCGAAGAAATGTAGAGTCTAAAGTGTTCATACAAAATGACATGTTAAAATAATCTCTTCATTGAGCAAAAAATCCCTTGACGAATAGGGATTTTTTTGTTGTTCTTGAAGGAGAGACATTCTGCCTTTCTCGAACGTTGTGAGCGTGCCCATCGACTGTCAAAGAGCTCGCACATCGGATTCGCGGAGCCGTCACTTGGCACCATGACCATCTTGGTCTATCTAATTACGTGCGGAAGATTTCATTACTCGTGTGATCTTCAGACTCCTGGTTTTCTCAACTCCATCGATGCGCGCAGGCCTCGTGCGTCGAAGGAGTGGCCTTTCCATGGTGGAAGGGTTTCTCGATGGTTTTTTCCAAGGAGTCTGTCATGGAAGCTTCCTGGTATCGACGATTTTATGTGTATGTCGTTCTGTGGCCCGTCATCCTTTTGCTCTCCGTTTTCATGAACGGTTGTGTGAAGGAGACTCAACCCTTGTTTCAGAAAGCGGACGATTCTCTCAATGTGGGCGGCGGGGATGCCTCGGCAATGCAATTGCCGACGTCTCCCGGACAGCGATTTCTTTGCACGCAAGGTACGGATCGTGAACCGACACACGATCTGGTTTCGACCAGAAAAGACATCGATCTGGACACTTCAAACGATCGTGACGAGGCATTGTACGCGCCTTGCAGTGGAATCGTCTATGTGCACGATCAAGATCCCATGCGTGGATTTGGCAATCACGCCAATATCGATCGTGGGGATGGCACGTATTGTGTCGTTGCCCATTGTGCCATGATCGCTTTGCAAAACCGCACAGAAGTCACGATCGGACAATTTCTCGGCTACGAAGGATGCACGGGGAACTGCACGGGCGATCATGTCCACGTCGGACTTCATCGCGGGGACGCGAGTCGGCCTGCTGAGCTGGGTGAATCGATTCGCGCAACCTACTTGGTTGCGGATGCTTCGCAGGCAAGTGGCTACAGACTTCTGGATTCCGAGCAGTTTCGCTGTGGTATTCGTGCCGCGGGCGATCCCATCAATGGTGATCGCTACGAGTCGGTTCTGCAAATCGCGCTTTTCCATCCCGATGGCACGCTTGTCAAGACGCTTGGCAGTCCCAAGGTCTACGTGCTTATCAATGGAGAGCGACGATGGATTCAGAATGAAGCCGTGTTTCACAGTTTGCGTCTGTCCTTCAACGATGTCGTGCTTATTTCCGATCAGGAATTGGCGTGCTATCGCGAGGGAAGTGCAATTCAAGACGAGAGTTTGATCGATGCCGTACAAGATCCAAGCGGAACGCGCTGGTTGATCGTTGGCGCTCGGTCACAGAACAATCGCTATCGCGCACCAATCCACGATCGCGCATTGTCGACTCTGCTCGCATCTTGGGGCATTTCGATCGATGTGCGTGCGCTCGCTCAGGTCCCCGCCAACCACGACTATCTCGTGAATTGGCCGTCCCTCAACACCTTCGCCCTCTTGCGCGACGGCTCACTCGTCAAACAACGAGGACGTCCGGACGTCTATGTCATCTCAAAGGGCGTGCCCATGGCGGTACGCGACTGGAAGACCTACCTGTTGCTCGGTTTTCAATCCCGAGTCATCCTCGAAGTCGACCAGGGTGATCTAGCATTTCTGCACGGCGTTGTCGGTGATTGTCGTTTGATGACCTCATGCTTGAGTCATGAAACGGTGACCATGTGCGGTGGCAACGTGAACGATGGACAAGATGTAAACCCAGAACCGGCGAGTTTCAACATCGCCGTGGTTCGCGATGATCCACCCGAGCAAGAACCCGAAGCCGTACCCGAGCCTCCTTCATCCGCTCAAGACGATGAGTCCGTGCCAAGCGATCTGCCTGTGGAACCTGTCCCATCAGATCTTGACGCAGGAGTTCATGGAGAACCGCAACCTGTGGATGCTAGCGAGAATCAAGATCCCGACGCAGGCGTTCAGCCTGAATCAAAAGAGCCCGTTCCAAGCGATCAGACCGATGAACCCGACGCCGCTGTGCCAGCTCGTGAACCCGACGTTGCTGTGCAACCGCATGATGAACCCGACGCGGTGCCAGCTCGTGAACCCGACGGCGCTGTGGTGGTCGAAATCATCGTCGAACATGATTCAAACGACGATCCTCCGCAACCGCAGGACGTTGACCCGGAACCTTCGCAAAACGAACTCTCGCTCTTGTGCGACGACCTGGCCTGCATTATCGATGCCGATCAGGACGGTCGTACCGAAACGCTCGTCATGGCCGACGATATCTGGCGCGCTCGAGCGCTCGAAACTCTCGACGCCTACGTCTACGGCAACGGCGGATGTTTCGACAGCGTTCTGACGCATCGCGACCTCGTTGCCTCAGAAAACGACTACTACTTCATCGACTTCTCACGTTTTCGCGGTCCATGCGACGTGCAACTCTCGCTCATCTCGAGCATGGGAACCGACGGACAGTTGCCGAACATCGACCGATCCAACTGGAATTGGTGGCAAAACGCCGAGTTCTGTCACATCGCAAACCCGCTGTGCGAGCTCATGGTCAGCAACGAGCCCTGGGAAAACTGGCTGTTGGCTCTTTCCTGGGATCCGGTGCGCGGCCTGGTTGCAAACGGAAACGGCTTTACGTTGAACGCACAGCTGTGATAAGTGCAGTGATAAAGTGACAAAGTGATAAAGTTACGCAAATTTTGTTCCCTCCATCTTTATCACGTTGTCACTCTTCCTCCTGCCTCACGTTCTCACAACGTGAGGTTTTACTTTTCCACAAAAATTTCTGTTTGTTGTGATTCAAATCTGCTATACTTTCTTTAGTTATGCAGGATATCCTTGCTGTGTTTTGGAAAACGTTTCTTTGGTTCAACATACGTTTTCATATGTTGATGCTCCATCCGATGGGACGGGTGGTGGTTATTGTTTTGTGTGTTGTTGTGAATCTTGTTCTTTCAGGTGATTCCGTTTTTGCAGCCGATGGCCAGTCTCATGGCGATGCCAACCAATCCCCTCCACCTCCTGCCGCACAAGCTACCAAATCAGGAAACCCGGATCTGTTCGATCGTATCTTGCTATGGTTCGCCGAGCTCGCGCTTATGATTGCAACGCTTCTTTCCAAACTCGTGATTCAGATCATCCAGGCGATGTTGCCCGTGATGACCTACAACAATTTCACCAATTCTCCCATCGTGAACGCGGGTTGGGCGATTATGCGCGACACGGTGAATATGTTCTTCGTGATTGTGCTTATTGTGATCGCGTTTGGAACGATTTTCGGTCACAGTAAATTTCAATGGCAAAAACAAGTTCCCCGTCTTTTAATTTTTGCAATCGTTATCAATTTTTCCAAAACGCTTGTGGGAATTATGATCGATTTTGGCCAGGTCATCATGCTTACGTTTGCCAATGCTCTCACACAAATTGCGGCAGGAAACTTTGTCCAGTTACTGGGATTTACGGAAATCTATGCGATTGGAACAAATAATCAGACGTATCAGGATGTGCAAGCTGGCGTGGGAACTGGTCCGCAACCATTTGACTTTTTTTTCGCTAGTGTCGCGTCTGTGTTTTTGATGCTGATCGTTCTGTCAACCATGGTGATCATGCTTGCTATTTTGGTTTATCGCGTGATCATGCTTTGGGTCATGATTGTGCTTGCTCCACTTGCGTGGTTTGCCGGTGGTGCAAGTGACATCATTAAAACAGAGGCCTATGGCAAGTGGTGGGAACGATTTAAATGCCTCGTTGCCATTGGGCCGGTGCTCACGTTTTTTCTTTGGCTGACTCTCGCGGTTGCCGGAGCCGGCAATATTGCGGCAAAGTCCGGCTTTGACGTTGCCGCGCAAGGCGCACTCTCAAACCCAGGCGGGATTATCAACAAAATTTTTGAACTGGATCGTTTCATGAGTTTTATTATCGCCATCGCGATGTTGTTCGCGGGTTTTGAAGCGGCACAGCAGATCTGCTCCACGATGCCCGGGCTTAAAAATATTAAGGGTGCCGTCACGGGCCTTGCTAAATCATCCGTGGCGAAAGCGGCGAGAGTTGGAGCTGGAGCCGGACGGTTGGGACTTCGAGCCACGAAGGGGGTTACAGGTGTTGCGGGTCGCGAGATTGGAGAACGTATCAAAAATAAGGCCGGACTTCGTCTTCTCACCAATCAGGGACGCGAAAATTATTTGCGTGAATTTTCCGCAAATCGAGGAAGTGGAATGCTTGGACGCATGGCCTCCGCAGGCGCTGAACGTTTAGCGAATCGCCAAGGAAGCAGTGTGCGCGCGGACATGGCAAAACGCGGAAAGAAATTTGCGGATCTTTCCTCCGGTGCAAAGGCAAAACAGCTTGCTCGATTTGCGGAATCATCACCATCGTCCGCTATTGGAAAAATGAATGCTCGAGCCCTCGCGGCAAACATTTTTAGTGATCAAGAAGCCTTGAAAACTGCAACAATGGACGGCAGTTTAAAGAAATTTCTTTCAACAGGAACCAATCGAAAAGATTTAGAAATTGACGCAAAAACGAATCCTAAATTACGAAAACAGCTTACTGATTTAAAGAAAACACACCCACAATTATTTGGCACAGCCGGACAACTGCAAAGTCAAGATTTTGGAAAGTTAGGTGAGGAAGCGTATGGAGACGCGGGCGTTCGTGCGCAAGCGGCCAAGGTGAAGGCTGAATATATTGATAAAAACGGCAATGCTCAAGTTCATCAAAAGGATGGAAAAGACATGATGATGGATGAGGCGATTCGTGATGGTAAGTATGGATCGCGAAAAGCGGAATTGTTCAATGCCAAATCAGAGGAAGCATTTCAAGGTCTTTTAATGGCTCGCATGGATGACCATCAACTTACTCAAGTGTCCGCGTCGGTTCTTGCCACTTCGGCTCCGGAGGCTGTGTTGAATCGAGCAATGGATCAGGCGATGAATACAGGAGAAATGGGTAAACTTGAGCAGGTCATGGCAGAACTGATTCATGTGATGAGGGATGAAAGCGCTTCAAATAGAAATGCGCGTTTTGATGCGATGTCGAAGTTTGATAATTTAACAGCCAGAATGACGGCACAGGCGAGTTTGGCCGATAAGACTACTCAAACGCGAACGGAGAGTTTGGTAAAGAAGGCAAGAGGAATGCGCAATAATGCCATAGGTGAGGAGGGTTCGTGGGACGGAAAAAGCCAGCCCATACTGGATTACGGAAAGATTCCCATGGACAGGCTTGATCGCGATCCAAGGGCGTTTATTCAGCAGTCATTTGGAAATGCTTCAAAAAGTCGTTTAGAGAGTGCAAAGAAACAGATCGATGACCAATTGACACCAGCGGCTGACCAATTAGTTGCAAAAGAAGATATGCTGAAGCTTGCACGAGAGCAAGCGCGAGAAAAGCAAAAGAATTCCCTTGAATACGGCACCGTTGCACATAAGAAAGCCGAGTTGGACGATCAACTGAGTAAGATGAGCCCAGCCCTTTTACAGATGCCGGTTGGTGCTGAACTGAAAAAGAAGCGTGATGGATTGGATGCAAAACTGGGTGAGATGGTTGACAAGGATCCTGATGTCATACAGGCCAAAGAGGCGTTGAATAATCTTGCAACACAGCTTGAGAGTTTGGTGATCGCCGCAGAGGAACTGAATGCGATTCGACCCGTTGACGCGCCAAAAGAGGAGCCGAAACGGAACCAGGCGCAACGTGAAGCGATGGATAAGCAATCAGCCACGGTTCAACAAATTAGAGAGTCTGCAGGAGCGACTGGAAGAGGGACGCAGGACGCAAGCATTGCCGCTCAAAATCCTCCCGATGATCAAGGCTCGCAATCAACATGATGACGCAAACTGCTTCAATCCAAAACGCAGTAACATCGCTCTCGCAAGAAGTGCTGGATTATTTGCAGTCTGCTGATACCTTTGGCAAGTACGAGCGCATTGCCCATGGGTATACATCTGATGCCTCAAAACGTGAGATGCTGTCCGTGATTTTGTTTCGTGCCGTTAAAGGCATTGATCCCATCGCCGACCTTCCAAAAAATCTTCAATCGTTTTATCAGATAAGCGAGCAACAAACCCAGTCCATGCTTCAGGCCATTGGCGAGGATATTCTTGAACCGATTGCCGCAGAAGTTCCTGGGCTTGAGGGTGCCCTTCGTACTTGGGGTGTTCGCCTACACGACACAACGACAATGCCTGAAAAACCATCGATTGACCAATTTATTCGGGCCTTTGTTCAGTCCATGCCCGAAGAGCCAGAGGCTCGCATCCAGCATCGTATAGAAAAAATGCTGAACGATTATGTGAAGGGTGCGGTTTCAAAACAAGACACGATTGAGCATTTAACGCGTGATCAAAAAACAGGCGGTGCAGAGTTTGATCCAAAGGATATTCCGGCGATTCTTGAAATGATCGAGCGTGAACGGGATCGATTGGCCGGGCTTGAAACGAAGCGTGTTCAAGATGTTTCGACCGCACCCACCCCCGTTGTTCTTTCGCCGATTGTCACGATCGCGAACGCGGCTCCTCCAGCGACGATTCGTCCGCCAAAAATTGTTGCGTTTACAAAAGAAGATGAAGCCGAGGTTGCTCGTGTGCAGGAAAACAAACAACATGTGATTGCGTCGCCCAAGCCCATTGTCAGTGTTCAAGACGTGATCGACCGTGTGTGCAAGGATTCATCGTTTCATTTTGAGGATCCGCAGATGCAACAGCGTTGCGAAAAAATTGTGGAATCTCGCGTGCGCGATGTGCGTGATGCGCATCACACGCAAGCGCAGTTTGAGAAATCTGCACAAACCGGTGGACTGGGCATGGTCGGTCGCCGGCTTGCCGATATGGTTCAGACGCTTGAGCGAGCCGTTGAGGAGTATCAAGCCACGATGCTAAAAGATGTTTCTGCACGTAGAGTGACAAAGCCGATTGCGGAAACGAAACCGGATGAACAAACACGCATGGATGATCGTTACACGCACCTGACCCAACAAGTGAAACAGGCCATCAGCACGACGAAAAAACAAGAACAACCCAAGCCAGCCCCGCGTCCACCGCTTATTCGTCCAAATATGCAGGACGTTCAGTTTGCGAAACGTTTAATGGGGCCCATTGAGGAATTGCAGGGGATGTCTCTGAAAGAATTTCGACGTCTTTCAGAAATTCCTGCACGCGCTGTAGAAAAAGTGTTGAGCAAGGTCGACCTGTTGGAGCAACAAGGGTATGATCAAAAAGTTCAAGGAATCACCGCGTGGAGAGGATCACCAATTTATCAACAGTATGTTTCTGTGACGCAAGAGGCCGTTGAGCAGACCATGCCTGTTACCCAGATCATTGCCAAACGCAAAGCAGGCGGGGAAGATGTGTTGACACCTGAGGAATATCAGGCACTGGCACACATCAACGCTTCTCTGCGGTTCTGATACACTGATGCACATGTATGCCGGAACAATTTACCGTTCCACAATTTATTGATTCAGAAGATAAAATCATCGGTCCACTCACGGCGCGACAGTTTATTATTTTAATGGTGACGTTTTTACTGCTGTTTGGCTTGTTCAAGTTCGCCACCTTCATCACGTTTTTGTTGACGGGTATCCCGCTATTTATCATAGCCATTATTTTTGCCTTTGCCCGTATTAATGGAGCGGCGTTTCATTATTTTGTCTTAAACCTCATTATCACATTCAAGAAGCCTCGTCTGCGTGTTTGGAACAAGATCTATACACGCAGTCAGCTTTCCGCATTTATCAACGAGAAACCGCCTGTGCCCATCACACATTTCGTGCACAAAGCGGCGCTTGTGGGATCACGTCTGCAAGAAATCACCCTCGTTGTTGATACTGGCGGAGTGTATAAACCTGACTCCGAGGACGTATGACACAAAACAAGCTAGCCAAACCAAAACCCGGGCCACCAACCGTGAATTATCTCGACATTTCTGAGATTCGTGACGACATGGTCATTTTGAAAGATGGAACCGTACGAGGTGTCTTGATGGTTTCCAGTATCAATTTTGCCCTCAAATCAGCCGATGAGCAGGAGGCCATTATTCAGGCGTACATGACCTTTTTAAATTCTTTGGAATTCAACATTCAAATTGTGATCCAGTCACGTCGCATGAACATTGATGCGTATCTGAATTCACTGAAAGATTATCAAAAAATAACAGAGAATGATTTGCTGAGACAGCAAATCAACGATTATCGTGACTTTGTCTCTCAACTTGTTGACATGGGGGAAATCATGCAAAAACACTTTTATTTAGTTGTGCCTTATGATCCACTTTCTGACAAAAAGAAAAATTTTTGGGCACGATCGATGGAAGTATTTTCTCCGTCAGCCGCCGCGAAGTTAAACAAAAAACAATTGATTGACCGCATTGAACATCTTGGGCGACGTGTCAGTACGATGCAGGGAATGTTGAATAGCATGGGTGTTTCCTCTGTCCAATTGGATACCCAAGGACTCATTGAGTTGTATTACAATGTTTACAATCCCGATTTGTTTGATACCGAACGCATGACAAATTTGGATCATTTACGATACGAGGAAGAAACGAACATTGACGAAAGAGCTTAAGTCTTTGCCTATGGCCATTGATATTGGACAACTCAAGCAATCGATTCCTCAGCCGTCGCAGAACAAACCGCACAAAGAAAGCGCGGAGAAAGCTGGTGTGGCTGTTGATAAAACAATTCTCGAGGAAGAACGGTTGTATCGCCAAGGTGTCGTTACGGTCCGCGATTTGATCGCTCCGGCCGCCTTTGAGGTGACGCCGCAGTTTTTGAAACTTTCCGGCCTGTTTGTTCGCACCGTGTTCATCATCACATATCCTCGACATATTAGTCTTGGATGGTCTTCTGCGCTCATCAACATGAATCGTACGTTTGATGTGGCCATGTTTTTTTATCCCATCAAGGCAAATATCGTGCTCAAGCAATTGCAAAAGAAAGTGGGTGTGTTTGAAGCAAAAATTTTGGGCGATGCGGAAAAGGGCGCACCGCGTGATCCCATCGCCGAGACCGCTTTGAATGACATCGAAGAGCTACGCGATGCGCTCACGCAAGGCATTGAACATTTTTTTCAGTTTGCGTTTTACATCACCTTGTACGGAAAATCGAAAGAAGACATTGATAAATTTTCCGATGAGGTTGAGGCTTTGTTTGGAAGCAAATTGATCTACACGAAGTCGGGGTATTATCAGGCAGAGCAAGGTTTTAACTCGACGGTTCCACTTGGCAATGACGAACTTCTCATCGCCTACAACATGAACACATCGCCGATCGCGGCATCGTTTCCCTTCATTAGCTCCGAGCTGACGTCTGATAACGGCATTTTGTATGGGATCAATCGTCACAACAACTCGCTTATTTTGTTCGATCGATTCAGTTTACAGAATGCCAATACGGTGGTCTTTGCAACATCCGGAGCCGGAAAATCTTACACGATCAAGCTGGAGATTTTACGCTCCCTCATGCTTGGCGTGGAAGTGATTGTCATCGACCCGGAGTACGAGTATAAAGATCTTTCGGACGCGGTTGGCGGAACATTCATCAACGTCTCGCTTGCGTCGGACGCAAAAGTCAATCCGTTTGATCTTCCCCATGCGGTGGGAGAAGGAACCAAAGTAGACGACATTATTCGCAGTGCGGTTATTACCCTCAAAGGGTTGTTACGCATCATGATCGGCCAACCGATTGGTGAGCTTGGTAAGCTTGGATTTACACCGGAAGAAGATTCCATTCTTGATCGTGCCTTGATTGAAACGTATGCCAAGAAAGATATTACGGCAGATTTAACTTCACTGGAAAACGTAGACCCACCTATTCTGCAAGATTTACAGGATGTGCTTGACGGAATGGAAGGCGCAGACAATTTGGTGGCACGATTGAGAAAGTATTCTGAGGGCACGTTCTCGGGACTCTTGAACTCTTCCACAACCGTTCAAATGAATAATCAACTCGTGGTGTATTCCGTCCGAGATCTTGAAGATGAACTCCGACCCATGGCCATCTATACCGTGATCAACCACATTTGGAATGTAACGCGTTCTATTCGAAAAAAACGCATTCTCGTCGTGGATGAAGCGTGGTGGATGATGCAAAACGAAGATTCCGCAAAATTTATTTTTGCTCTCGTCAAGCGCGCACGCAAATATTACTTGGGTGTGACGACCATTACGCAAGACGTCAACGACTTTTTGCGATCACCCTATGGTCAGGCCATCGTCACAAACTCCGCAATGCAGATTTTACTCAAGCAGTCTCCCTCGGCCATCGACAATGTCCAGAAAACGTTTTCTCTCACCGATGGTGAGAAATATCTTTTGCTTGAGTCGGGTGTTGGAGAGGGAATCTTTTTTGCGGGAAATAAACACGCGGCGATCAAGGTTGTTGCGTCGTATACGGAAGATCGCATCGTGACCACCAATCCCCAGCAATTGCTTGAGCTTGAAAAACAGAAAAAAGATTTAGTCGCCGCGGAAGAAAAGAATCGTGTGGAACAAGCAGAGCAAGACGCGATCGGGGCGGAAGCGTTTGATGTTGAGGCGGACACCGCGAAGGATGTTGCCCAAGCGCAAGCAGACCTTGAGATCCGCAATGCGGCGCAGGCTGTTGTCGAAGGCGAAACAAAGGGGAAAGAGGAAGCGGATCGTATTCGTAATTCACTCTCTGTTTAATCTATGATGGCGGATCGACGTAAACGTTTTGCAATTTTTCTCTTCCTCTTTTTGCTCCTCGTCTTGTTGATGGGTTGGTTGTTGTGGGCCTTGTTTCACAAAGATCCTCCCGTGGTTGTTGAGCTTGCAGATGCACCCGCGCAAGAACAACCAACGATTCCAAAAGAGCCTGAGGTGAATCCTATATCGGAGCAAAAAAAGGACGAACGTATCGCCACCTCAAGTGTGAGTACGATCGCCAAAACGTTTACCGAACGTTATGGAAGTTATTCCAATGAAGCGAATTTTCAAAATTTGCGCGACGTTCTGCCGCTGATGTCCATAGAGCTTCGCGCACAGACGCAAACATTTATCGACACCGCGACGGCTCCGGCGAATTACTACGGTGTGACCACGCGCGTGATTACCGTGGATGTTCAATCGATCGATGAAACGCTTGGCACTGCAACGCTTGAACTCACGACACAGCGCGAAGAGGCGCTCGAGTCTCCTGAAAAGACGAAGATCAGCTATCAAAAAATTCGCTTAGAGCTCGTGCAAGAAGAGGGAACATGGAAGATCGCCTCCGTAACCTGGTTGTAGATCGTCTCTTCCCGCGATTTTGCGCGGCGTGCAACAAGGAGGGTTCGCTGTGGTGTGCATCGTGTGAGCAGATCTGGTCGTTTCGCCCGCTCGAGCAGGCGTGTGGATTTTGTCATCGAGAAGGTTCGTCCACAACGTGTCACCCGTGTCGATCTTCGACGTTTCTTGACGGACTTATCACGTTTGGCCCCTACGCGAATCCCGTTATTCGCACGATGCTGAGATCTTGGAAGTATGTTGGCGATCGAAGCGCGGAGCCGATTTTACAACAGTGGTTATTTCGTTCAGCCGATCGACTTCACCCGCCCATGGATCCCTTTTTTGTTGTGCCGATTCCGCTTCACGTGAAACGCGAGCGCACGCGTGGATTTAATCAAGCGCACGTCCTCGCCCATTGGATCGAACAGATGTACGGCCTTCCGGTTTTACCTGTCCTTGAGCGATCGATTCACACGGAGTCGCAAGCGTTGGTGACGGGACGGGATCGCCGCCTCGGAGAACTCGATTCGGTGTTTTCTCTCAACCCGCACTTCGTCGAAGATGGCGTCCCCAATCACATCTTACTTTGCGACGACGTCTTCACTTCGGGCGCGACAATGGACGCGGCGGCCGAGCGTTTGAAGCAAGCCGGAGCGAAAAATGTTTGGGGATTTGTTATTGCCAAGGGACGTTAAGCTGATAAGATGGATTTGTATGCAAGTGCAGACACTGTTATCGCAAGAGCATTTTCGCGAGCTTTCCAAGAAATGTCAGGGAATTTTGCTCGGGGAGCGGACAAAGGGTTATCGCTATGAGATGATCTATTTTATTCTTCGATTGTTGATCTATGTTGTTGCGATGGCGATTTTTTCGTTGAACGGATTTGTTTTCAAGATTCTTGGTGTGATGGTAGCTTCGTTCGCGTTTTATGCGGTTGCAATCACCGGAACACACGAAACGCGACATGGATGTTTCCGCGCGTCGGATAAAGCAAATCGTCTGTGGGCGTATTTTTTTTCAGATTTTTGGGCGGGTCAAAGCAATAAGTGGTGGCATCGCCGACATGTGGTTGTTCATCACACACAAACAAACGTACCCAGTAAAGAGCCATCACTCTTTTATTATCCGTGGATTCAACCGTTCATCTACTTTTTCATCGCACCATTTTTTGTGAACGTTTGGTTGTTTACAAATAGTGTGAAATATTTGTGGGTGAACAAGATGGATCTCACAAAGTATCTGCTCGTGCAAGCACTTGGCTGGATGTTTCACATTGCCATCTTCGCATTTTTTATTCCACTGCCTTGGGCGGTCGTTTGTACCATCTTGATGCGCGCAGGTTTTGCTCCGACCTTCATGCATATTGCCGTGTTCAATCACATCGGTCTGCCAGAGCTCGATCGAAAGCCTACAGCGTGGTTGCCTCATCAAACCGTGACGACACGCAACTTGCATAAAAACATCCTGCTCGACATCATCGGTGGCAACGCCTTCATCGAGTGCCACGTCGAGCATCACTTGTTTCCAAATGCCTCAAATTATCTCCTCGCAAAAATACGCCCAACCGTCCGAGCTTTTTTGAAGGAACACCATTACGATTACATCGAAGAGGGATACGTGAGCTGTCTCAAAAACTCCCTGAAGAATTACCACACAATCTTTCAACGCAATCCGATTCAAGTGATTGAGTTGTAGGAAAGAAAAAATACGCGTCTTACGATGCGTATTTTTTGGCGGAGAGGGAGGGATTCGAACCCTCGCGCCGGGTTTAACGCCGGCCTACAGGTTTAGCAAACCCGCCCCTTCAGCCTCTTGGGTACCTCTCCATAGATAGATATCGGTCTGGCGGAGAGGGCGAGATTCGAACTCGCGATACCTTGCGGTATGACGGTTTTCAAGACCGTTGCCTTAAACCACTCGGCCACCTCTCCATCGTAATTCTCCCAAAATTACGCGATCTGCTTGGGCTTCGGGAAAAAATCACCTCGCGCTAGCATTTAGCTAGCGGTCGGCGTTTTTTCCCTTCAGCCCGGCGCATCTTGCGCAATTTTGGGAGAATTACATGTGCTAACAGGCCATACGGTACTTGAGGCGTCTCCAAAAATCAAGTCCGTTGTGTTACAATGGAGTTCGTATGGCAGATCAGGAATTCACTTATGAACATGATGTTCTCGAGCTTGGCGAGCCGATTTTAGATTGGCAGGTTGATGAATACACGGCGCATGAGCGCTCGCGAACTTGGTATATTGTGGCATCCGTTGTTGGCGTTGCGCTTATTGTCTATTCGATTGCAACGGCGAATTTTCTTTTCGCAGTCATTATTTTGATGGTCGGCGTCATTACGCTTTTAAGCACATTCAAATCACCAGACCGCATCACTGTGATGATCACCACTTCCGGTGTGATCGTTGGTGATCTCTACTACGACTATCAATCCATTCGTGATTTTTCTATCGTCTTTGAACCACCCGATGTCTCCATTCTCTATTTAGATTTTCACTCAAGTCTCCATCCATTGTTAGCCGTACCCATGCAAGACATGGATCCAAATTTTATTCGAGATGCTTTGATTCCATTTTGCACAGAAAATTTTCATCGCAACGAAGAAAGCTTGACGGATCTCATGAAAAGATTGTATAAGTTGGGCTAGTTCCTCGATGCTTACAAACGTAAAACACTCAAAACGGCGTGAGATGCGCCGTCACGTCGTTCGCGAACGACGTGACAGGCAGATCGCGTCGTTTTGAGTGTTTTACCTTGCACCCATAGCTCAGTTGGATAGAGCGACAGCTTGCGGAGCTGTAGGCCGCATGTTCGAGTCATGCTGGGTGCACCAGAAAAACACTTGAATTTGATTTCTCGCTTGGGCTTCGGTTGGAAACTCACTCACCGACCAGAACGGTCGGCTCGCGAGCTTTCCGCCCTCCAGCCCGGCGCGAGAAATCAAATTCAAGTGTTTTTCGTTCGTTGCACGCAATGGGGTCAGGTCGGGATACGGGAATTTTGCAAAATTTGATTTCTCGCTTGGGCTTCGGTTGGAAACTCACTCACCGACCAGAACGGTCGGCTCGCGAGCTTTCCGCCCTCCAGCCCGGCGCGAGAAATCAAATTCAAGTGTTTTTCGTTCGTTGCACGCAATGGGGTCACACGGAATGGAGCACGGAATGCGGAATGGGGTCAGGTCGGGATACGGGAATTTTGCTATACTATGGGATATGGCTAGACCTTTAAGAGTTGAATATCCTGGGGCGCTTTATCATGTGATCTCGCGTGGGAATGCCCAGCAACCGATATTTTTAACGGATCATGACCGCTACAATTTCCTACGAAATTTGAAAGCATGTATCGAATTGCACAATCTCATTTGTCATGCCTATTGTCTCATGGACAATCACTACCATCTGCTCATTGAAACACCCGACGGGAATCTTTCCAAAGGCATGCGAGATATTAACGGAAACTATACGCAAGCGTTTAATGCGACCAACCGACGTGTTGGTCATGTGTTGCAAGGGAGATACAAGGCATTTGTGATCGAAAAGGAACACTATCTTTTGGAGGTTTCCAGATACATTGTGAATAATCCCGTAAAGGCAAAAATGGTGGATCAAGCACATGAATATCGATGGAGTAGCTATCGCGCGACCTCTGGCCATCGAGCAAAGCCGTCTTGGCTCGAAACAGATTTTACGTTGAGCTTTTTTTCAAAGGAGAAACAAGCAGCGCAAAAACAATTTCGTCGATTTGTGAAGGAGGGGATCGATAACGAATCACCGTACAACGAACTTCAACATGGTTTTATTCTAGGAAGCCCACAGTTTGTCAGTTATCTTTGGGAGAAAACCGTTGGATCAGAGGAGATGAAAGAGATTCCCAGACATCAGCGATTCGTTGGCAGGCCAACGCTTTTTGAGATTTTTGAAGATGTACAAACGGTTGAACAGCGAAATAATGCGATTGTTTTTGCTCGTTTTCGATGTGGTTACTTAACAACGGAAATTGCAAATCAGCTTGGAATCGATCGATCTACGATTGGAAAAATTTGCAATCAAACAAAGGTATGATTGAAATTCCCGTATCCCGACCTGACCCCATTTCGAACGTACCATTTCGAACGTATGGCCATCCATCTGAACTCATCTGTTGCTGAGTTGCCTGGAGTCGGAGCCAAAGCCGTCATTGATTTACGATCGCTTGGCATCGCCTCTATTCGCGACTTGTTGTCGTATGTTCCATTTCGCTACGACGATTACTCGACGACAAAAGATATCCGCGATCTTAAGGCGGACGATGTGGTTACGATCGCGGGACGGATCGATGCGATCGAAGCGCGCCCGGCGAGTCGTAACAAGAAGATGATGTTGATTGAGGCGATTGTTTCGGATGAGACGGGCGAGATTAACGTTGTTTGGTTCAATCAGCCGTGGCTAACCAAGACGCTTCGAGTCGGTCGACGCATTTCGCTTGCTGGTCGTATCGACACGAAGTTTGGACGCACGCTTGCGAGTCCGGTTTGGGAACCCGAGGGTGAGCATGTGCTTACAGGTCGTTTGATTCCGGTGTACGGACTCTCGGGCTCACTCACCATGGGGCGACTGCGCAGTGCGATTGCGTCGGCACTTCCCGCGGCCAATGAACTTGTCGACTGGCTTCCTGTCGACGTGATCGAGCAGGAGCAATTTCCCAGTTACGTTGAGGCGATCACGTCCGTGCACGTTCCGGTCGATCGCGTATCGCTCGATCGTTCCATCGAACGGCTCAAGTTCAACGAACTTTTTCTTCATCAGATGTTGTTTGCACAAGTTCGTCGCGATCGCAAGAAGCGTTCATCTTTTTCGGTTCCGATCAATGAGGACTCGCTCAAGCGATTCGTTTCGCATCTTCCGTTTCAACTCACGCAAGCGCAACGCAAAGCGTGTTGGGAAGTGGTGCAGGATCTTGAAAAAGATATTCCCATGAATCGTTTGCTTGAAGGAGATGTTGGTTCTGGTAAGACGGTTGTCGCCGCGATGGCGATCAGTCGTGTGCTCGAGGAGGGACATCGCGTGCTCTATCTTGCACCGACAGAACTGCTTGCCGATCAGCAACAGCGCGCGTTGCAGAAATTTCTTCCGTCTCAGACGATTGGCTTGCTGACACGTTCTCGCGCGCGCATTGGACTTGAATCTGTTTCGCGAGACGAGGTCGAGCAGGGAACAGCTTCGTGCATTGTTGGTACGCACACGCTCCTGCAAGATGCGTTTACGACCACAAACCTCGCGCTTGTCATTGTCGACGAGCAACATCGCTTCGGGGTGAAGCAACGTCATGCGCTCCTTCAACGACAAGGGGAGCAGGCGCCGCACTTGCTTTCGATGAGTGCTACACCGATTCCCCGATCGCTCGCGCTCACGCTGTACGGCGACCTCGATCTCTCCATTCTCGACGAACTTCCCGTTGGTCGAAAACAAGTCGCGACTGCGGTTGTTCCTGTGGATCAGCGTGAGGGAATGTGGAAGCATGTGCTCGAGCAGGTTTTGAGCGGTCGACAAGTCTTCGTTGTGTGTCCGCTCATCGATCCGTCGGACGCAACAGGAAGCGATTCCGTGGTCCAAACGAAAAAAGACCTCAAGGCTGGTCCACTGAAAGCGTGTACGATGGAGATTCTTCACGGCAAGCTCAAGGCCGACGAGAAGGAGACGATTATGGAACGATTCCGATCGGGCGAGGTTCAGGTTCTCGTGGCAACGACCGTGGTCGAAGTTGGCGTTGATATTCCAAACGCGTCCGTGATGGTCATCTTCGGCGCTGAGCGATTCGGTCTTGCCCAGCTTCACCAGTTGCGTGGACGCGTTGGACGATCCGACTATCAATCGTATTGTTATCTGTTGCCTGGGCCCGTGTTTGGTTCGACGCTTGAGCGACTGCAAGCGTTGGAATCGACCGCGAATGGCTTCGAGCTTGCTGAGAAAGATTTACAATTTCGTGGCCCCGGCAACGTCTTTGGCGACGCGCAGTCGGGTTTTCCCGACTTCCAACTAGCAACTCCCGCTGATGTTGAATTGATGAAAAAAGCGCGCGACCACGCCGCTCAGCTTTTGCAAAAGGACGAGAGCCTTCAATCGCATCCCTTAATTCGTGACATGATACGCTCGGTGAACGATTCGGTACATTTGGAATAGATCTTGTGTCGACGCTCTCGTCTGCGCATAAACGGATAAAAAAATGTGTCCCGAGAGTACGGAGACACAGTGAGTATCATGAGTCTATTTCTTTTTGTTTACGCTCTGTGCGCGGGCTCGTAGGTTTCCTTGAAACAACGCTTCAGGCGTTCCAAGGTCTAGAAAGGATTTGGCAGGAAGCATGGTTGCCGTCATCCGACCTTCTCGAATATACTCTGCGCAGATCGTTCTTATCTGAACTTCTTCCTGCGTTGCGCACACCAAGCGATTTGCAAGGTCAAAGACGTCCGGAGGAAAGATCCACGCACCCGTTTGGATCACACCGCTTTTTTTCACGGTTGGTTTTTGTGTCATGTCTACGACGCGAGAACCGTCCGAGGAAAGTTTCACCTCCGCATACTTGCGAATGTCATCGTCCTTGCCAAGTCGCATGACCCACATGTGTGGGGCGTGAATGCCAGCGAGATTGAGCGGGGATGTGTAGAAACTGTCACCCAGCAACAGCAGGAAGGATGCGTTGTCAACAAATGATCTTGCGGTTTCCAGATGTTTGCCAACGCTTGTCACTTCACGTTGATAGCCGTAGAGAATGTTTGCACCAAATTTTTCACCATGCTCAAGGATTTCCATGATCGGTTGTGCATACGCATGGTTCATGAGCACGAGGATCTCTCGAAGACCCGAGGCAACGATCAGCTCAATGTTTCGTTGGATCATGGGTCGGTCGTAGACTGCCAGCAGATGTTTGTTGACCGAGGTGGTCAGCGGATAGAGACGCGTCCCAAGACCTCCGGCCATCACAACGGCTTTCATTCAGACTCTCCTTTTTGAACGGCGCATCGACGTGCATGTTGAAAGTTTTTTCAGAAGTTGGTTTGGCGACCATCTTATTTTTATTGGAAAAAGCAGTAAACGTTCCTTGCCAGGTTCTACGGTATAGAACTGACCCATTTTGTCAAGACTTCTTAGAGGATCGTCCGGCATGGCTGGAACGAGATGCCAATGGAAATGATCAATGCTTGATGCGGAGCCCAAACCTGTTTGCAAAAAAAGTTCAACACCACATGTGGGAATCATTTTTTTTAAGATGTTGGCACCATAGGCGATAAGCTCTTCACGATCCGATAGCTCTTTTGGTGTTTCTTCGCCGAAAGTTGTGATGTGACGTTTTGGTACAATGAGCGTATGTCCTTCAAATTTTGGGTACCAGTTGACGACCCAACGATAGGAATCATTTTCAACATAGACATTTTTTTTCTTTCGAATTCCTTGTTTTTTCATCGTTGCCACATGACAAAATGGACAATCGCTTGATTGTTTTTTGTAGGATTTTCTAAATGGAGAATAATAATAGGCCATAGGATGAAATTGCAGAATGAAGCTCTACGCTAACAGCACGGTGGAAAAAGATCAAAATAATGCTTTTAAGGCATCAACACGTTTCACGGTCTTGCACGTTTCAATCGCCATCATCCCCATTCTCTTTGCTTCTTGATTTCTTTTTTCCGAAAGCGGCACTGACCTCACTTCACCACCCAGCCCAACTTCGCCAAAGAATACGGTTGCTTGAGCACAGGATTTGTTCAGGTCTGCGCTCACGATCGCTCCACACACCGCAAGATCATTCGCGGGCTCGGTCAGCTTCATTCCGCCGATGACGTTGAGATAAATATCTTTTTCGCCGAGGTTGAGACCGGCACGTTTTGAAAGTATGGCAACAAGCATTTGCAATCTATTTTGATCGAATCCGGATGCGCGTCGAATTGGCATGCCAAACACAGACTTCTCAACAAGCGCTTGTACCTCGATTAGAAACACACGTGAGCCCTCGACGGTGGCGGTAATGACCGAGCCTGGAACATTCGCGCGTTCCTCGAGAAATTTTTCCGATGGATGTTCAACTGCGACCATGCCGCGTTCTGTCATTTCGAACACGCCAATTTCGTCTGTCGATCCGAAGCGATTCTTTTTTCCAATCAAGAGGCGATACGCGTGTGCACTGTCGCCCTCGAGTGACAAAACAACATCGACGAGATGTTCAAGCGTTTTCGGTCCCGCAACGTTTCCGTCTTTTGTGACTTGTCCGATGAGCACGATCGAGATCCCCGTGCGTTTTGCAAGATCCATAAAGAGGGACGTTGCGTAACGAACAGTCGTTGGTGTTCCGGGTCCCCCGTCGATCGATGAGGCGCTCACGGTTTGGATCGAATCGATCACAACGAGGTCGGGATGCTCTTTTTCGATTGTTGCAACGAGCGTCTCGACGGGTTTCATTTCGAGATAACGCACATGATCCATGCCTGCTTTGAGTCGATCGAAGCGTGCCTTCAACTGTGGCAATGATTCTTCACCTGAAATATACAGGGCGCAATGGGGAGCAATGTTCGATGTCATCTGCGCGATCAATGTTGATTTGCCAATGCCGGGTTCTCCCGAAATGAGCAAGACCGATCCCTTCACAATGCCATTGCCAAGCACACGATCCACTTCCGGATCGCCTGTTTGGATACGTTCAAGTTCATTCTGTGCCATCGTTGATGTCAGTGGTGTGCTGGCCGCCGCAACCGTAGACTCCGAAATCTCAAGAGAAGATCCCTTCACAGCGGTCTCATCTTCTTGCAGGGTGCCCCACTTGCCACAGGTGAGACAGCGGCCGGACCACTTCAGTGATTGTGCATCGCAGTGTGTACACAGGAACATAGAGATGTTGAGAGATTTTTTAACAGGTATTGGCAGGAAATGGACATGCCGATCCCTTGCATCGACATCCGCCCCCGGTTTTCCCCTCCAACTCAAAGTGCCAGATTTCTTTGTTATAACGAACCATTCCGGCCTCTGCCATAATCTCCGCCAGAAGCTGTGCACCAGCTTTCCACTGTGTATTGTTTTGTGTTTTTGTACTGCAACAGGTTGTAATATCCTCTCCATCTTCCCTGAGAACAACATCGATCGCATTTCCAGAACCGTGGTTTGAGGCACCAGGAAACGCGACGTCACTTCCAATGGCCTTAATTTTTTCCGCTCGTTTGACCGGATCAGTTTCCTTGTAGCGTGGGCAGACATTTTCAATTTGCCTCTTGAGTGATCGAAATCCGCTCGAGACAAAAATCGAGAGATCGTCATTTTTGTTCACCGCGATGGAACCGGCTCGTTTGAGAGCTGTGGCCATCTCCGCTGTAATCCTAACCTGGCTGTTTCCGATGATCCCGGGCGAGGTCGCAACGGGTTGCGTCTCTCTTGGGTCAATCGTTTTATCGTTTTTTGTTGGCCACAGCGTTGGATCAGGATTTTCACTGCACCAGATTTCGCATTCTTTATGAGTTTTACACAACGCGTCACCTGCGAAGTCGATATCTCCTGGATCATTCTCCGCTGGAAGATCGACAGACTCGACATCGGGCAATTGAATCACGGTGTTGCGTAATAGTTGTGGATTGATCGTGAAGAGAATGAGATAGGTTGTAAGCAAAAGGATCAGTCCGGTCACCCCATTTTTTATGCGATCTTTCCCTTTGCTCTTTTGTTCCTGGTTAATACCTCCAAGCGCGTATTGCAGTCCGCCAATCATGATCATGACCATCGAGATCACAACGGCGATGGTGATGAGATATTTGTAGAGTCCGGCAATGTATTCACCTATGATCGATGACTCAACAAATTCACCGACTTGTTTCGGAGCAGAAAAAGAAACGGTTGGGATATCAATGTTGAGTACGGGTTTTGCAAAAACGAGATCTGTCGAAGTTGGCGATGGAGCCGGTGCAGGATTTGCACGTGCGTGTGCGGCAAGGGCGGCATTTCTCGCCGCTTCACAGTCAAATCCCACTTGTCCACCTCCAACATAGCCTTCGCCATTATCAAAGGTGTAGGAGCGAAGAGCCTTTGGAAAGGATTTTTCACATTGTTTTTTGCAATCCGCGTCTGTGCTTCGATCTGCAACATACACTTCCGAGCAACTGCTCTGCTCACCGAAATAACAAGCACACGTTGCCGCGTAGACGGCAGAAGTCAAAAAACTCACTCCAAAAAAGACGAGGCAGGTGAGCAAAAGATGGAAGGTGAGTCGCCTCATGGTGTGCGTGTATGGCCTTTTTTAAAAATTGGGTGCGCCGTTCAAGGGGCAGGTGGCCGGCCCATTTTGTCGAACATCTGCGAAGTTTGACACCCCTTGTGCGAGAACAAGATCGCCAACCCTCTTGGCAAATGGATAGCGCTTTTCTCCAAGTTCTTTGCCTTTAAATTTTCCACCTTTGTGTTGATTCCAGAAATTGATGATGCCTTTTCTTATCGCATCTCCTCCTGCGCATCCGCCGTTGTTCAAGATGTAGGATACAGAACCTGGGCCACTATTATGACCCAGATAGATGAGGGTCATGGTGTCTTGTGCATTTAACATTGCACCGCACGCATTTTCAATGACTCGGAAACTACTTCTTGCAAGCATGGTTCCAACTGCTGTATTCACTTGGACATTGGTAAGATCATTACACTTGCCTGCCCAGGCCGGATAACGTTTCAGGGCATCTCTACAATTTGGTTCTTTTGTTTGAAAAAGTCCGGTGAATCCAATGCTATTTTTGATGGTTGGATTCAATCCAGATTCTTTATAGGCGATCACCTTAAGAATGCGATAATCGATTTTGATACAATTGGCAAACGCCTTAAATGTGTCGTCATAGGTTGTATCGTTAATAGGTTTTGCGCTCCCTGTGTAGGGTTCTTTGTCTTCAATAATGAGTGAATCGACAGGTTGAACCACTTCAAATTGTAAGGGATTCGAGCTCACCAGTTGAGGATTTACTTGCTTCAAGATGAGAAAGGTGCACAGTAACAAGACCAATCCCGCTATGGCGTTCATCATGCGTTTTTTTGCCGCGGCTATTTGTTCTTTGGAAACAGCGCCAAAAGCCCACTGCAATCCGCCGATCATGATCATGATGATGGCAATAATGGTTGCGATGGGAATGAGCACGTTGTAGACAACGGAAATGTAGTCTCCGATGAACCCTACCGTTACGAGATTTTTGACCAATTTTACCGGTGAAAAGATGAGTCCTGGAATTTCGACGTTAACATCAGGTGCATACGTTTCAAGAGCGGTTGCGCTTTTGAGTGCGTCGGTGTTTGCGTTGTTTGTTTCATTGAGTTTCTTTGTTTGTGCCTTGTTTGCGGCGATTTCGCACGCAAATGAGATGTTTTCATCTCCTGTAGTTTCCGAAAATTCTTCATGAAGAACCTTGTTGCCAATGGCATTCTTGCATGTTTCTTTGCAATCGCTTTGGGATGCTCGGTCTGGGACATAGACCTCTGCACAGTTGTTATCCGGCGAGAAGTAGCATGCGCACGTTGCCGCGTCCACGCCGTGCGAATATAAAAAAAAACCACCCATGAGGACGAGGATGAGGATCGGTTGGGTGATTTTTGAAAATGACATACACCTATGGAAGCTGTGTTTTCACCAGGTTTGTGAGATCGTTTAGGGTGATCGCTCCTACGAAGAGTTGCGTTCCCACATAGGTTGCCGGTGTTGCTGAGAGTTGGAGTGCGCGGGCTTCCTCAAAATCTTTTTGCACGATCGCGAGGGTATCCTCAGACTGGATACAATTCTCAAAACGATTGATATCCAATGCGAGATCTTTTGCGATCTCGTCATAGGTATTTTTGGATAAAACAGATTGACGTGTGAACAATTGGTCATGGTACTGCCAAAATTTTCCTTGTCGATCCGCGCAGTGAGCGGCAATGGCTGAGGGTGTGGCTTCCGGGTGAAGGGATTCGTTTGGAAAATTTTTCCAAATAACGCGTATGTTGTCGGGATATGCTTGTCGAATGGTTTCAATCGTTTCGGACATTTCTGCGCATGCTTGGCATTGAAAGTCGCCGAACAGAACAATCGTGACAGGTGCGGACGTTGGGCCTTTGGATGGGTTGACAAACGTGATGACCGGTTGTGTGAGTGTTTCTTGTTTGTCCGGATCGATTTTCGGAAGCTCAATGGGTTGCGTATTGAGAAAAAAGAAAACAAAGGTGACAATGGTTAAGAAACTGATACTCAGAAAAATCAACCAGCTGTTTTTCATACCTATTTCAGTTTCATTTTTTCAAGCTCTCCCGTCAAGGTGTTTGTATAAAATAACGTTGAGCCGTCTTTTGAAACAACGAGATTGCTCATGGTTGTTTTTGAAACGGGGGTTGCAATGCGTGAGGTGACTCCGGTTTCGATATTGACTTTGTAAACATTGTCCGGCTCTGAACTAAAAAGGCTTGGTTGCAGACCCGCGTTTGCCGGAAGACTGTTTGGAACCGCACAAATCATTTCCGCGGATGAGGACCACGTGCATTTCTCGATCCATGTGTTCAGAGGAATGCTTTTGCGCTGTTCGCCCATGGTGGTTGGCGTTGCGTCCGCCGTCCACAAAAGGGGACGATAATTGCTGTAGGATCCGGCTACGGAATAGACAATTTTTTTCCCCGAAGGTGACCAGCTTGATTGAAAGTCCAATCCTTCGACGATCAGACCTTTGTAGTTTTCTTTATTTTTTCCAATGGGAAAAATAATTTTTCGATCGAGATTTCCGCTATAGGCTTCTGTGGCGGTGTCTGCAAATGCGACCACTTGATCGTTTGGTGACCAGTTCACTTGAACCTTGCTTTCATTGTCGCCAAGGGCTTGAAACGCTTTTGCATTCGATCCGTCCGCGTTGACGGTGACCAGCCAACGGTTGTTTGGATCCAGACCAATGCTCTTTGCAATGAGCTCATCTCGAACCGGAGAAAAATCAAAATCCTCCCAATGATTTGGTAAACTCACCTGCTGTTCGTTTTCAAAGTCATAAATAACGTTTGAACCATCGGGAAATTCAAGAACGGCTTTTTCACTGTTGCGATTCCATACGACGTTTTCAACATCCGGGAATTGTTTATCTGACAGGGATTTCACGTCACCGTTTTCGTCAATCCGATAAAATCGACCGTCCGCTTTACTGTAATAGTTGACGGCCGCACCATCACTGCTAATGGTCGGGTTGAAAACCGGTCCGGAGGAAAGGGCTGTGGTTGTTGTGACACCGCCCCTGGCAACGGCATCCGCTTCCTGTAGTCTTTCAAGGGCACCTTCGCCCTCAAGGATGGTGGGTTCTCGTTGTCCGCTCGCGCCCGGTAGGGTTCCTTGGTCTGTGGGCGTGATGGGCTCCACACTTGGAGGTTGTCTACTTGGTTCAATACGGAAAAAGGCCCAGTAGAGAGCAAGAGCGATACCCACAACGGAAAGCAGGAACAGACCGATGACAATGATTTTTTTTGTTCGTTCAGACATAGGAGTGTTAGCCGCCAAATAATTCACCAAAGAAATAGGCTCCAATGAGCAATGGGCTTAGCATGGCCAAAACCATAAGCGTCATCAGCGCGAAGATGAGCAAACCGATGAGCACAAACACTACATCGATCATGATCACAAAAGCGGTAAAACCCATGGCACGCGGATCCAGATATTTTAAAATACTCAAACCACCTCGATACTTCAGTCCGCTGATATATTTATTTTTCCCTCTTCCGATGATGTCTCCAACGATGAGTTGCATATTCCATCGTCCAAGCGTTAGCATGCGCGGAACAAAGGTGAGCAAGAAGCCTGCACCTGCTGTGGCAAGTTCGATTGCCGTGAGTCCGAGATTTAAAGACTGAAGGTAGGCTTCAATCACGTTTTCGCGTGCATCACGTTTTTTCAGTTCCTCCTTGGTTGCTTCTCCAGGTTTGCGTACCTCATCAGCGGATTGTTGTCTTTGTTGGTTTTGTTGATCAAATACGGCATTGCGAAGCGTTGTTGCCCGAGACATGCTCATCCCGTTTTGTTCTTGTTGTTGAATCTGTTGTTGGTTATTTGTGGATCCAGGTTTGTCTGCATTTGCTGATTCCAACGAGCGTGCCTTGGGCATCCTCGTGTTCATGGAGGGCGATACGCCAAGGTTTGATTGGCCTTGAGTTTTTTGTGCCTGGATCCGTGCACGCTGTTGTTGTTGTATGAGACGACTGCGTTGACTGGCAACCGTGTTTGTCGTGCTTTTTGCGATGTTTGTTCCAACGGAAACAGCACCCCGCGAAACAGCGGCACCAGCGCGTCCAAACCCGGCGGCGACGGCGGCGATAGGCATAGTTAGGAAGAACGAGAATTGGTCACATGGATATCGGAACCTTTAAGAGAGATGCGGAATCGTTTTGCACGATCGTTCTTGGTGAGACGTTCAGCGATGCGTGTTTCCAGATGTTCTTGAATGACTTGTCGAACGGTACGTGCGCCTTGTTTGGTGTTCACGTGTTTCAAGAGTTCTTCGAGAACGGCGTCGTCGACTGACACGGTTACGCCGTTTTGCAACGTGCGCTCAATCATCTCATTCACTTGTTTGTGGAAAATGTGCTTGAGCGATTCTGTCGCGAGCGGTTCAAACACACAGGTGTGATCGATACGATTGAGAAGTTCAGGTCGAAAGCGTTCCTCGAGTTCTTTTCGAACATCTTGGTTCAGCATCATTGTACGCGTTTTGTCGGATTCGAGAAAGCCGATATCCCCGTTTTCAAAGCGTTCGAGACCTACGTTTGAAGTCATGACGACAATGGTGTTTCGAAAGTTGATGGTGCGACCTGATGCATCCGTGAGTTCTCCTTCCTCGAGAATCTGCAACAGAAGGTTTTGAACATCGCGATGACTTTTTTCCAGTTCATCAAACAAGACCAGGCTGTAGGGTTTTTGTTTGATCCGATCGGTGAGATTGGTCTGTTCTTTGTACCCAATATACCCAGCTGGAGCGCCGATAAGTTTGCTCAGGGTGAAGCCTTCCGCATATTCCGACATGTCCAGACGGATGAGATTTTTTTCCGAATGGAAGAATTCTTTCGCGATCGCCTTGGCAAGTTCCGTTTTTCCAACACCGGACGGTCCAAGGAAGAGGAGCGAAGCCAACGGACGGTTTGGATGAGCGATTCCGGTCTTTGCACGACGAAGTGCTCCGGAAACGGTTTCAATGGCGCGGTCCTGTCCGATCACGTGTTGTTTCAGCTGAGCGTCGATCATCGCCATGGGTGTGTGATCTTGCGCAACAAGCTGTTCGATCGGCATGCCGGTGATGCTTGCAACAACGCCCGCAACATCATCCTTTCCGATGATCGGAACTGTTGCTTGTTCGTCCAAGACATGATTGATTAAAAGATTATTTCTGAGACATGTCTCTTCCTCTTTTAATTGTATGGCGTCCTCGAATCGTTCTTCGATGACGGCGATGCGTTTGCGTTCTTTGAGTTCGTGGATGGCATGTTCCATGTTGCGACGTTGTTGCGTTGGGCCGGATGCCATGTTGGCAATGCGCACACGCGCCGCCGCTTCATCGAGCACATCAATGGCTTTATCGGGAAGTTGTTTGTTTTGTATGTAACGTCGCGAGAGTGTAACCGCTTGCTCGATGGCTTCAGGTGCAATGCGCACGCGATGGAATGATTCGTAATACGGCGCGATGCCCTGAAGCATCTCCAGTGTTTTTTCGAGGGATGGTTCCTCCACCACAATGGGCTGGAAGCGTCGTTCCAGGGCACTGTCTGTTTCAAGGTATTTTTTAAATTCCGCAGGTGTTGTTGCGCCAATACACCGCATGTCTCCGCGTGCAAGAGCCGGCTTCAAAATATTGGCGGCATCCATTGTTCCAGAAGCGGCACCAGCCCCCACGATGGTGTGGAGTTCGTCGATAAATAAAATGACATCCGTATTGCACTTCACCTCTTCGAGGATTTGCTTGAGACGTCCTTCAAATTCACCACGATACATGGTGCCGGCAACCACGGAGGTCATATCGAGGGCGAAAATGCGTTTGTGTTGTAGGATGGGCGCGGCCGTGCCTTCAAAAATGCGTTTCGCAAGTCCTTCCACTATGGCGGTTTTTCCCACACCCGGCTCGCCCACGAGCAGGGGATTATTTTTCGTGCGACGTGTGAGGATTTCCATCATGCGTTCAATCTCCTTTTCTCGACCAATGACGGGATCAATCCGCGATTGCAAGTCTTTCGATGTGAGTTCACGAGCGAAATAGGAAAGCGCGGTCATTTTTTGGTTGGATTCGCGTTCTTGCGTTGTCATGGGTTGTGTTTGTGTCACAATCGCGGCTGGATCTTGCGCAATGATGTCCACCATGTCGGGGAACGTTGTTGCGCTTTTGAGAACGAGCGAAATTTGTGTTCTAAGTTCTTTCATGTCGCAGACGGCTGAAAGAAAGAATGTTTCGATGACCAAAGAATTTATCTGCAAGATGCCTGACAATAAATGTTCCGTACCCACGTAACGATGTCCATAGATATTTGCGGTTAGCACAGCCTTTTCCAGGCTACGCTTTGCATCGTCCGAAAGATGTAACAAGATTTTTTCGTTCCCGTTTATTTTTGTTGTTGTTGTTGATTGTACGTTTTTGGCAAGTTTGCAAAGCTCGGTTTGTTTCACGCCTGTCTTATGAAGAATTTCTGCTCCGATTGAGCCTTTTTGCGTTCCAAGTGCCCAAAGTAAATGTTCCGGTTCAATGGTGGTCTTGTTTTGTTCCACAACAAAACACAGCGCGCGCGTGAGGACGTTTTTTAGATGCGTTGAGAATTTGTCAACGATGTCTTGTCCCATGTTGCTCGTCTTACATGCTTCTTAATTTCGCAATCCGTTGCATAATGGGTGGGTGCGTGCTAAAGAGCTGTTCAAATTTTTTTGTGACGTGTGGATCAAACGGATTGGCGAGAAATAAATGTGCTGTTGCGTGGTTGGCTTTTTTGAGCGGTTGATCTTGCTTCGCGATTTTCTCGAGTGCACTGGCTAGTCCTTCCGGATGTCGTGTGAGTAAACTCCCGGACGCATCGGCGAGATATTCGCGTGAACGTGAGATCGCAAGCTTGATAAGCTCGGCAAATAACGGCGAAAGGATTGCCAGAACAAGCCCGACGATCAGCAGAATACCCGCGGATTTTGAATCGTTGTCGCGACTGCCGAAAAAAAATGTGCGCGTCATCCAGTCGCTGAGCAGGAGAATCACCCCCACAAGAACAACCACCACGGTCATGACGCGGATGTCATAATTTTTAATGTGAGACATTTCGTGCGCAAGGACACCTTCCAGTTCAAGTTTGTCGAGGATCTGCAAGAGGCCTGTTGTGACCGCCACACTTGCATGCTCTGGGTCACGTCCCGTGGCAAAGGCATTCGCGGCTGAATCTTGAATGAGATACACCTGTGGCATGGGCATACCTGAGGCGATGCTGAGATTTTCAACGAGACGATATAATTCGGGTGCGTCTTGTTTTTTGATAGGTTTTGCCCCAGCCGCCGCCAACGAAACACGGTCACCGCGATAGTAGCTCAACAAGGTCATGATCACAGAGATCATCACAGCCGCGATAATCCCAAATGATGGATTGCCCATGTACTGGCCAAAAACCCATCCAAGCAAAACAATGACGATGGTGAAGATCGACATGAGCATCCATGTTTTTCGTTTGTTCGCCGCGATCTGTGCGTACATAGTTCTTGTGTCATCCTGAGGAGCCTCGACGAAGGATTCCTTAAGAGATCCTTCACTGCGTTCAGAATGACAGCAGACCGTTAAAATTGGACTTCCGGCTTTTGCAATTCTACATCCGGAGCGTCAAAGAAGTCGCGTTTTGTGAATCCAAACGGGCTGGCGATCATGTTGGTTGGAAAGACTTCCAGTTTAATATTGTAATCGCGCACGTTGCCGTTGTAGAATCGGCGTGAAGAAGAGATCTTATCTTCAGCGTCTGTGAGTTCGTGTTGCAAGTGAAGAAAACTTTCCGCGGCGCGTAGTTGCGGATAATTTTCTGAAACCGCGAAGAGAGACTTCAGTGTTTCGCTGAGCATGTTTTCCGCTTGTGCGTGTTCCTTCATAGACGTTGCACCCATTGCGGCTGTTCGTGCTTCGGTTACTTTTGTGAACACACCTTCTTCATGCGAGGCGTATCCTTTCACTGTGTTTACGAGATTGGGAATCAGATCATATCGACGCTTCATTTGCACCTCAATATCTGACCAGGCCTCGTCCACACGATTACGTCCGGAAATGAGCCCGTTGTATGTTAGAATGAGCCAGAAGACGATCACGGCAACGATGACAAGAATAATCCATGTGAGTTCCATAAGATTTTCGCTTAGATGAGATGAATTTACTCTTTTAGTCTATCAAATCTCTCTTCCATCGTCAAAATATCCGAATGTATGCACTGTCCGATCTCTGAAAAACAATTATTTGTCTTTGATCTCGACGGAACACTTGCAAAGAGTAAAACCCCCATGGAACCGGAAATGATTTCCGTGTTTGTGGATTTGTTGAAAAAACGCCAGGTTGCCGTGATTGGCGGAGGGTGGTTACCGGTGTTTGAATGGCAACTATTGACTCCTCTTGAGGCTCACAAGGACTGGTTTCATCGATTGCACTTGTTTCCAACGTCCGGCGCAACGTATCTGCGTTACCAAGACGGCGCTTGGGAAACCATGTACGCTCATGTACTTTCCGATGGACAGCGTCAAGAAATTAAAGATGCCTTCGAGCAAGCGTTTGTCGAGATTGAGTATCAACATCCACCAGTCGTCCATGGAGAGGTGATTGAAGATCGCGGAACGCAAGTTACCTTCTCTGCCCTTGGTCAACAAGCACCGATTGAACTGAAAGACGCTTATAAAGGATCGCCGCAGGATCGCCGACGGGAAATTGTTGGTGTTTTGAAACGTCTCTTGCCGGAGTTTGAAATCAAGATTCCGGGCAAGTCTTCCATCGATGTGACGATGAAAGGAATCGATAAGGGTTATGGTGTTGAGCAAATGGTTGAACATCTCGCGATTCCCGTCGATCGTATGCTCTTTGTCGGAGACGCATTGTATGAAGGTGGAAATGACGAGGCCGTGTTGCGAACAGGCATCGACGCCATTGCCGTGGACGGCCCAGAGGATACGATGCGCTTGATTCGTTCGTGGCTCAATGAATTGTAAATTACCTGTATGACAATAAGCACAGACGCACAAAAAATTACGGAACTCCTCGATCGTGGAGTCGAGAACATCTACCCAAGCCGAGATTTCCTCGAGGCTCGACTCAAAGAAGGCAAACAGCTTTCACTCTATGTCGGCATTGATCCAACTGGTGCGAATTTGCACATGGGGCATTCGATTTTTTTGCGCAAGATGAAACAGTTTCAAGATCTCGGCCACAAGATCATTCTTTTGATCGGCGACTTCACGGGCATGATTGGGGACCCGACCGATAAGTCAGCGACGCGTGTTCGATTGACGCGCGAGCAAGTTCTTGAGAACGCGAAGACGTACAAAGAACAGGCTTCGCAGATTATTTCGTTCGAGGGATCGAATCCGGCGGAGATTCGACACAACAGTGAGTGGCACAGCAAGTTGAATTTCAACGACGTGGTCGAACTCGCTTCCAACTTCACGGTTCAGCAAATGCTCGAGCGTGACATGTTCAGTGAGCGCATGAAGGAAGGCAAGCCGATTTACTTGCACGAGTTTTTTTATCCGCTCATGCAGGGCTATGATTGTGTCGCGATGGATGTCGATGGGGAACTTGGTGGCAACGATCAAACATTTAACATGCTTGCGGGCCGTGATCTCATGAAGATCATGAGGCACAAAGAAAAGTTTGTGCTCACGACCAAAATGCTCGTTGATACAACCGGAAAGAAGATGGGAAAGAGCGAGGGCAATATGATTCGCTTTGACGACTCCGCAGACGAAATATTCGGCAAGGTGATGAGCTGGGGCGACGGCATGATTGTCGGCGGATTTGAATTACTGACCAACGTTGCCATGGACGAAGTCGTGGCGATTTCCAAGTCCTTGATTCGAGAAGAGGCCAATCCACGAGACATCAAAGCCCGACTCGCCCGCGAAGTTGTCGCAACGTTTTACGGAGCCGACGAAGGAGCCGTGGCAAGCGAGCGATTCGATCAGCTCTTCAAAGAACACGAAACCCCAACCGACGTTCCACAGATGACGATTGCAAGCGCGATGTCGATCCTCGACGTTCTCGTTGAAGCGAAACTCGCTTCCTCCAAGTCTGACGCGCGTCGTTTGATCGAAGGTGGTGGTGTGAAGGTGAACGATGTGGTCGTCGACAACGTCGAACAGATCGTCGAACCAACGGCCGATGGCGTTCTGATTCAAAAAGGAAAGCGACATTTTGTGCGTATTCTTTTAACATAAATCGTTATGCTAGCTGAACGTGGACCCTCCATGAATCCAGATGCAGAAACTGTTTTAACAACGCTTGATGCCCTGTGTCGCATTCGTGGCTATCGCATGAATAAGAGCGGCCAAGGAGAAGAGGCGATTGCGCTGCACATCGCTGAGCGTTTGCGTGCCTATCCATGGCTCATCGTTTCCGTCGATGCGGTTTGTGATGAAGAGGGAACAATGATCCCAGGATTTTTTAATGTCTTTGCGTGTGACGGAAATCCTGCGGACGTGCAGTTCCTCGTGGTTGGTCATATCGATACCGTGACGCCAACGCAAGGGTGGGCGGTCGAAGAGTTTTCTGTTCGCGAGGGTCGCTATCACGCCCTTGGTGCCGCAGACGCGCGCGGTGGAATTGCCGCGTGCCTTGACGCCATCGGCAAGGCGGGTCCAACGCGCGGCGTTGGGTATCTCTTTTACGGCGATGAAGAAGTGAATTTTGTCGGCATGCAAGATTTCGTGAGACGACACGCAGACGTGAAGCCGGCATTCGGGCTATCCGTGTGTGGGGGTAAAGCGGAAGCGTATCTTGGATGGCGAGGATGTCTCGAAATAGAATTTTTGGTGAAAGGTGTTTCTGGACACGCCTCGCGACAGAAGACGGGTGCGAACGCCGCGGAGGCGATGGTGTTTGTTCTCGATGCGGTACGCACAGCCTGTCTCAAACAACCAACACGCATGGAGACCGCTGTCAACCTTGCGGCGATTCATGTTGGTTCCTTCGATGCGGTCACGTTCGATGTGATTAGCTTGGGTACACGAGATGTTCCTGCGATGAAAAATATTGCGAATAAAATTCCGAATGTTGGCTGGGCATTGATGGATGTTCGCTCGGGAGATCAGCACGTGAACGCGGCCTTTTTTGTTTCAGTTGCGCAAGAGGCCATGGCTGCATGGAATCGTGATCGAACGGTTCAAGCGGAACTGACAACGCACGTGAATTTTGAAATGCCGGCGTATGAGGCGGATCGTGAAGCCACGAAGTGGTTGTTCGATGTATTCGAGCCGGTGCACCGCGGTCGCGTCAAAGATCCTGCGTCAACGGGATTCATCGATGTGACGCTTCTTTCTGATGCACACAAAACGCAGTTCATGTGTCTTGCGCCTGCGGGTGGCAACGAGCATGGCGCAGACGAATATGTCGACGTGGTTGGTTTGTCGAGCTACCGAGATTGCTTGGTGACACTCCTGAAACGTTCTTCGATCGATAAGATTGCCTCATCCTAAGATTCCGAGTTACCTTCAGGGCAGCTCTGTTTTTTCTTGCTACATGCTCGTTGAACCGCTATCATAAAGCCTATTATGGGAACCATTCTCTTGTTTATTCTAGTCCTCTCGCTCCTCGTTTTCGTCCA
>CAYJWY010000005.1:19323-41508 GCA_964374035.1 uncultured Gammaproteobacteria bacterium | reverse complement strand
ACGTCTTCGTCACAAGAGATCCTTCGGATGCACTCAGGATGACAGACAACGATGAAATCTTGTTTGTTCCTAAATTAAGAGAAGATACGGGATAACACACAATGAATTCTATGTCACAACAAGATATGCCTTTTAAGCTGAGTGATCATGACTGCGCCAATCCCATGCATGCCAATGATGGGATGTGTCGCATTCCGTTGACCGCTCAGGAAATCAAACAACAGTCAAAGCCAACGCGTATTAACGAATTGTCCTGGCGCATTTTTCGCATCATGGCCGAGTTTGTTGAAGGGTTTCAGTTGCTTTCTGAAACAAGCAAAGAAGTGACGTTTTGGGGAGGCACACGGATTCCTCCATCCAGTAAGTGGTACAAAGTCGCGCAGAAACTTGGGACGCTGTGTGCCAAGGGTGGATACACCGTCATCACAGGTGGCGGTCCTGGAATTATGGAGGCGGGTAACAAGGGTGCGTTTGAGGCTGGTGGAAGATCCATAGGATTTAATATTAAGCTTCCAGATGAACAGCACCTAAACGCCTATGTAAACAAGGGCCATGCGTTCCATTACTTTTTTTCCAGAAAAGTCATGATGGCCGCGTCTGCTCAGGTCTATGTATTTTTTCCGGGTGGGTTTGGGACCATGGACGAGTTTTTTGAGATTGTCACACTGATCGAAACAAACAAGATGCAACCAACGCCGGTCGTATGCATTGGTCACGATTTTTGGGATGGGCTTATTGATTGGATGAAAGAGACACAACTGAAAAAGTACAAGGCCATCGACAAGAAGTACCTCGATATTTTTCAGGTGGTGGATACGGCTGAGGAGGCCTATGAGGTGATTAAGACATCAGAAGAGCGAACGTTTTTTTAATGTATGACCAATCACTCACACAACAAGGGTTACGTTGGTGCGCATGTGGTTGACGTCAATATGGGGTATGGTCACAGCCGCGCCGCGTATGCACTCAAGGATCTTTCCGGCGGCACGGTACTTTCCGCAAACGATTACAAGGGCATTCCAGACAAGGATCGCGATTATTGGGTTCAGAGTCGAGAAATCTACGAAACCATTTCGCGCATGAAACCCATACCTGTTATTGGCAGTGCCATGTTTGAAGCCCTTGATCGTTGGCAACAGATTGCACCGTTTTATCCACGTCGAGATTTGTCTCGGCCGAATCTTCAATTACGACAGATTTATCACATGATGAAGGGAGGATTTGGCAAGCATTTTATTGATACGCTTGCCAAAGATTCAAAGCCTTTGGTTACGACGTTTTTTATTCCCGCGTTCATGGCCGACTATTTTGATTATCCAGGCGATATTTGGTGTGTGACCACGGACGCAGACATCTCTCGAGCTTGGGCGCCAATGAATCCACACAAGAGTCGCATTAAGTATCTTGCCTCGAATGGTCGATGCGTGGAACGATTGAAATTGTACGGTGTTCGCCCTGAGCAAATTTTTTTGACGGGATTTCCCTTGCCAAAGGAATTGATTGGGGGCGCACAAAGTACCGTATTGAAAGATTTACTCACCGCACGTCTATGCAATCTTGATCCACAAGGTGTTTTTCATGAACGCTACGCGCGCACGCTTAAAGCAGAACTTGGACCACAGCGTTGTTTGCAAGCGAAGGCCGCGCATCCACTCACGTTGACCTTTACCGTTGGTGGTGCAGGAGCGCAACGACAACTGGGCATCTCGATTTTAAAAAGTTTGAAGCCTCTCATTGCACGTCATGAAATACGATTTAATTTGTTGGCAGGCACACGAAAAGAAAGTGCCTTGTCTTATCGACAAGCGGTGAAGGAGCTTGGACTTGAAGCTGAACTCGGTGAATGGGTTTTGATTCCTGAATTTTCTTCGCGTGCCGCGTACTTTGAAGGTTTCAACAAAACGCTCGCGACGACCGATATCTTGTGGACCAAGCCAAGTGAACTCTCTTTTTATTGTGCGCTTGGAATTGCCGTTGTGATGGCTCCGCCCATTGGATCGCAAGAAGAGTTTAATCGTATCTGGTTGCAGTATGTCGGAGGCGGTGTGTCGATGCATGACGCGCGTTACACAGACGAGTGGCTCATGGATTGGATTGAGTCCGGCGGAGTTGCGCGTATGGCATGGAACGGCTACATTGAAGCTCCCACACACGGAACGTACCGCATTGAAGATTTGGTTCTGGGAAGAGAGAGCGAAGTTCCTACGTTACCATTGATTGTATAAATCCTATGGCTAACATCAATAAAAGCGCCCTGTTGATTTTGAGCGAAGAAAAGACGAAGTTTCTCATGAATCGAAAGTCGCGCGATCATGTCACATCACAATGGTTGATGCAGGGCGGAAGCACTAAGGAAGGGGAGACGATCGAAAATTCACTTGTTCGAGAGATTCGTGAAGAACGTTCGTGCGAGCTTGATCCGTCAATGCTCCAGTACATCGGTGAGTATGAGGCTGTTGTGGCAGGCCAACCTGGAAAGACGGTACATAGTAAATTGTATTCTGGATCGATTGGGGGTGTGCCTGTACCAACATCCGAAATTGTTGCGTTTGGCTGGTTGGGCATGGAGGATAGAGATGATGGGGAGGTCAGCGAAATAATCCTATCTAACATTATTCCAGACTTGGTTCAACGTGCTATTTTAAGAGACATCTGAATGATTGAACGAAATTCTTGAGATTGCGTTGAATGTAAAGACGGGCTATTCTGAACACAGTATGGGATTTGAAAGAAGTTTAACTTACTACCTATTTGCGCGACCATCACTCCTCGAAGGCGTGTCTCGTACCTTAGATTTGAACGGGAATTTTGACCGTTATAACGAGAGCGTGAATCCAAACGAAGCGGATCGTTGCGCGATCATGAACGATTGGAAGATGGTTGGGTATGACCTGCAGTTTGCCGTGAAGACCTATGGGGAGAAAATCCAGCGTGAAGAAAAGGAAAAGAGTACAACATAGTATGTCTCAGCCCTCGAGCGATTCCAAGCAACCATTTCATCTTGTTCATCAACAAGAACAGTTTTCAGGACCGATTCCTCATCCGTCCATCTTGCAACACTATAATCAGGTTGTGTCGGGTGCCGCACAACGCATTTTAAGCATGGCTGAGAATCAGTCAGCTCACCGCATTGCACTCGAGCCTGCGGTTGTTTTGTCCGATGTAAAAAAATCTGAACGAGGACAGTGGTTCGGTTTGGTGGTTGCTCTTGTTGGTTTGTTGGTTGCCCTCATTCTTGGACTCACCGAACACGAAATCGCCGCAAGTGCGATTGGTGGTGTGACCCTTGTCTCTTTGGTTGCTGTATTTGTGGTCGGTCGTTCAGAAAAGAAGAAAGAGCGAGAAGAGGCTAGACGTGAACGCTCACCATCTTAATATGCACAAGTCACTCGAACACTTGGTTTCCACGATCATCTCGATGCGAGAAAGCGATGCGCGCCAGAAGAATGCGAAGGAAAAGAAAGATGTTATTCGTGTCTCTGAGACCGTGTCTGCGGCCGCGTCTGTCTACGAGACTATTCGCAACACGCTCGAGTATGATGAAGAGCATTTGCTTCGACGCAATGCCATCCGTCGTATTCTTACGCGTCGTCTTGGAGATGCTGATCCAAAAAAACTTTCCTCGATGCTTTTGCGCGAGTTGATTTGGGCACGTTATCTTCCCAATAACCAAGTTGAAACTTCGATGATCGAGACGGTGACGACCATTTTACAGAAGTATAAAAAAATGTTTGGAACGCTCGTGGAAGAAACAAAGGTCGATCAAGAGCGCTACCAGTGGTTGATCGATGTGCTTTCAACGGAGATTGATTATGTTCTTGGTCCACCATGTGTAGATGAAGCGCTTGCCAGCTACGCGTATCAGGAATTGAAACAACGTGTTGAATGGAAGACATCCCTTATCAAAGAAGAGGATCAAGATTTACAATTGTATATTGCCATTCACCGAGCGGTTTTAAAATCAAATAACGCTACGTTACGTTATCGTGTCTTCACGCTTTACTATCCGGCATGGCGCAATGCCTCAAGCGAGGACTCCGTGGTTGATGAAGTGGCTTCAAGCTTGCACAAGGTGATCGAGTCGGTGGAAAATCAAATCACGCATCCCACACAAGATTACGTTTTTCGTTTCATTCGTCGTCATGCCGTTGTGTTTCACTTGATCGCCGATATTGCAAAAGATCATCCAGAAGCATTTTTGTTGGCGGTGCAAAAACAGGATGAAGATGTCATCAACGCCGCGATCACCGGCGCGGCAGAGGAACGTTATGGAACGTTTCGTCGTCGTTTGAATCGCACCGTTGTCCGTGCCGCATTTTTTCTCTTACTCACGAAATCCATCCTCGCGGTTCTCGTCGAGTTTCCGTATGAATTTTTTGTTCTGCAATCAACGAACTACATCCCGCTTGCCGTCAATATTTTGTTTCCCCCCATCTTGCTCGCCATCGTTGGGTTAACCGTCCGCATTTCAAAAAAGAAAAACAACGAGAAACTTTTAGGAGAAGTGCATTCGCTCATGGGCACGGCGGAAGATTTCAAGATCACGTTTCGTCGACTCCATCCTTGGGGACAAGGAACGATGTATCTGATTTTTAATGCCTTGTATTTTGGCATTTTTGCGATCGTGATTGTTCTCATCATCGCGGGTTTGCAAAAAGCACACTTTAATTCGTTTTCGATTTTCTTTTTCTTATTCTTCCTCTCGCTTGTCGCGTACTTCGGACTACGCATTCGCAACACGCGACGCGAACTGCTGGTGATCGACACGAGCGGCGGATTCATCGGTCTGCTCGGCGATATTCTTTTCCTTCCGATTGTCCGTGTCGGTCGATGGATCGCTCTGCGTGCACCGCGCGTAAATATTTTTCTCTTCTTTTTCGATTTCATCATTGAGGCACCGTTTAAAGCCACGATTGACGTGATTGAAAATTGGCTTGGGTTTCTTAAAGAAAAACGGGAGGAAATATGAGAAACTGGTTGTTTGCAGGACTCTTTGCGGTCGCTGTCGGACTTTTTTCTTTTGCGGAATTTTCTCTTTCTTCCAGGCCAAATCCTCTTCCGCCTCGCTATGGGGTAACCTTTTCGACGTTGTACGTTCAGCAACTGGGTTTGGATGTTGAAGAAACTTATCGCGCACTTGTAGAAGATCTCGGGGTGCGTGTTGTGCGTATTGCCGTGTATTGGTCGGATGTGGAACGTGAGCAAGGAACGTTTGACTGGTCGATGTATGATCGACTGATAGAGATTTCTCGGGTGAATGAGGTGAAGGTTACGCTCGCCGTTGGAACAAAGTTGCCACGTTGGCCCGAGTGTTATGTGCCTGATTGGGCGCAGAGATTCGATGAAACGTATCAAAACAAGTACGCACGTTCGTATATCAAGAGCGCTGTGGAGCACTTCAAGTCCTCGAGCGCCATTGAACGTTGGCAAGTGGAAAATGAAGTCATGTTTCCCTTTGGTGACTGTGCCTACCAGCTTTCACTCGAAGAATTGCAGGAGCGCGTCGAACTGATTCGTTTGATCGACACACGTCCCATTCAGCTCACGGTAAGCGGAGAACTTGGACCGTGGAAGGATGAAGCCGATCTTGCCGACATTCTTGGAATTTCGATGTATCGAAAAACATGGAACGATACGTTTGGTTACTTTGTGTATCCGATCGGTCCGGAGTTTTATCAAATCCGCGCGCGTCTGATTGGAAAACGTGTGGATCGAATCATCCTTTCGGAACTTCAAGCTGAACCCTGGTTTTCAAGACCGATCGATACCTACACACCAGAGGAGTCCTACACGTTATTTACCAGCGAACAGTTTGAATCAAATCTTGCCTTTGCAAACAAATCCGGAGTTTCCGAAGTGTATTTGTGGGGCGCAGAGTGGTGGTATTATTTGAACGTTCAGGGCGATGAGCGACTGTGGAATGTCGCTCGGGACGTTTTTGATCCGTAAGTGCAAGCGATTGTATGAAACAAAAAGCATCCTACGATGTGATTGTCATCGGCACCGGGTCCGCGGGATTTGCGGCTGTGCAAGCGGCCGTGCGTGAGGGCGCGCGCGTGTGCGTGATTGAACACGCAGAACTTGGAGGAGAGTGTCCAAATTTTGCATGTATACCATCCAAAGCCTTGTTGAAAACCGCTCGTGTATTTCGCACACTGAAACACGCACGTGAGTTTGGCATACGCTTCGAGTCCATAGCGTTTGACTTCGAAAAGCTTATGGCCTATCGAGCGGATGTTGTTGAAACAATCACCGGAGGAAAAAAGGGAGAACGGTATGAGACGATCCTTGAGACGTTGGGTGTTGAGATCAAACGTGGCCGGGCAACGTTTCTTGATGATCATCTGATCGATGTGCAAGGGCAACATCTGTTTGGAAAAACATTCGTCATCGCAACAGGATCCCTTGATAAGATTCCGCCGATCAACGGATTTGATACCGTGCCCTATAAAACATGGAAGGAAGCTCTGATGCAGACACGGCAACCCAAGTCGATGGCCATCATCGGTGGAGGTCCAGTCGGATGCGAGCTCGCAACATTCTATGCAACATTTGGAACTCGCGTGGTCTTATTGCAACAAGCCAATCACGTGCTTCCCTCAGAAGATCAGGAGATCAGCGTGCTGGCACAGAAAACTCTGATAGCACTGGGAGTTGACGTTCGCGTGAACGCAGACATTGCGTCGGTTGTTGATTCGCGCGGCGGAACGTTTGGCGTACGCGTGCGAAATCCGGACGGACTTGAAATGATTGCGGTCGATCAAATTGTTCTTGCCGCCGGAAGACGAGCGGCAGTGGATGGACTGGCATTGGATCAGGCGGGTGTGGCGCTGGACGCGAGCGGATCCATCAAGACAACCAAGCAACAACGTACATCCGTTCGCCACATCTTCGCCGCCGGCGATGTTAACGGGGGAGAGCGATTTACCCACATGGCTCATGTAGAGGGATCGGCCGCCGGAAGCAACGCGGCGATATGTGCAAAAAAGAAACGGTCGGCAACCTACGTCGTTAATGATCGCGTTGTGCCACGCGTAACGTTCGTGCAACCAGAAGTCGCGTCTGTTGGATACACGGCTGAACAAGTGAAAAAGGCTCAAAAGCATGTTCTTGTGGGACGATGGGAGATTGCCGCACTTGGCAGAGCAACCACCGATCATGCTCGCGCAGGACTTCTGAAAATCGTCGCGCATCCAAAAACACGCAAAGTGCTCGGCGGTCACATGATCGGCGAGCGTGCGGGCGAGGTTATTCACGAAGTTGCCCTTGCCATCTTTTTGAACACGACCGTCGACAAACTCGCCGAAATGATTCATGCGTTTCCCACGTATTCAGAAGCTGTTGGGGCGGCATGCTCGAATCTTGTAAAAGAATAGACGCCTATGTCGAAAGAAATTGTGCTGGATATTGAAACACAAAATACCTTTGAAGAAGTCGGCGGATACAACGTCGATAAGTTGAAGATTTCGGTGATCGGTTGTTATTTTTACGAGACGGACACCTATGAGGCATTCGAGGTCCACGAGCTTCCGAAACTTTGGCCGCGGCTCGAACAGGCTGATCGATTGATTGGATACAATTCCGATGGTTTCGATTTACCGATCATGAACAACTATTACAGCGGCAATTTTCTCTCGTTTCCTCGTCTCGACATTCTGGTCGAAATCCAGAAAGCTCTCGGCTTTCGGCTGAAACTTGACGATGTGGCCGCCGCCTCGGTTGGACATCGTAAATCTGGTCATGGGCTACAAGCCGTCGAATGGTGGAAGCAGGGCGAGATTCAAAAGATTAAAGACTACTGTCTGCAGGACGTAAAGGTGACCAAGGAGGTTTATGAGTACGGATTGAAATATGGAGCGCTCGCCTATGAGGATCGTCTTTCGGGTCGAAAACCTATTCCTGTTGACTTCACGCGCAAGGTTCAAGAACGGTCGAAAATCAATCTAACGATGGGGTTTTGAGGGAGTCACGGAGTGATGGAGTCACGGAGTCATAAAGTCGTGGAGTCGTGGAGTTCTGCAAAACTTCATGACTCTAGGACTTTATGACTTTTTTCTGTGGATAACACGCTCTTTGACATACTATATTTAGGGGAATAAAATGAAGTCGAACCACTAGATATAGTGGGTGGGGAAGAGACTACTCTTCTTTTTTCTTCCATCTAACATGACTCCTAACCGGGTTACGATAGACGCCTTATGTCTGAGGAAACACAGGCTCACACGCTCGCACAATCAACCACGCAGACGAAATCCGTTTCGGATGGTGTTTGGGAATTTATGACTTCTGTCAAAACATTGAAACGACGTTCCGGCGAAGAAGTTCCCTTTGAGGTGAAAAAACTTCACGCTTCCATTCGTGCCGCCTTGCAGGCCGCGGGTATCGATAAGCCCAAGCTTGAGGACACGATCACCTCCTACGTGATGACACGTCTTACCAAACGCTTTAACGGCCATTCCATTCCGTCGTATGCCGATGTGCGTGAGATCGTAAACCTCACGCTCATCGATCAAAATCTCGTTCACGTTGCAAAAAAATATTTACAGCACGCGGACCATGTGTTGGATCACGCAACGATCGATACGTACGGACACGGCATCACGGTTGAGCGTTTCTTCACGCGTCCCGATGTGCACCCCTATGATTTGATTGAATGGCAGACGCGAGACGCAACCATCACCGACTACAAAGGCAACATTGTTTTTGAACAAAAAGACGTGGAGGTACCGAAGTTTTATTCGCAGACGGCAACCAACATCGTGGTCTCGAAATATTTTTTCGGAACGATCGGCAAGGCGGATCGTGAATACTCTGTGAAGCAATTGGTTGGACGTGTTGCAAAAACTATTGCCAACTGGGGACGCAAAGACGGATATTTTCAGACGTCTGCGGACGCCCAAATCTTTGAAGATGAATTGCATCACATTCTCGTCAATCAAATGGCCGCATTTAATTCGCCTGTATGGTTCAACGTCGGTACACCGCGTCCACAACAATGCAGTGCGTGTTTTATCAACTCGGTTGAGGATGACATGCGTTCTATTTTGAATCTCTGTGTGACCGAAGGCATGCTTTTCAAGGGCGGATCGGGAACCGGAACGAATCTTTCCAAGTTGCGTTCAAAGCACGAATATCTGGGTGGATCCAACGGAAAAGCTTCCGGTCCGGTTTCGTTTATGAAAGGCCTCGACGCGTTTGCGGGCGTGATTAAGAGTGGCGGCAAGACACGTCGCGCCGCGAAAATGGTTATTCTTGACATCGATCATCCGGACATCGACGACTTTATCATGTGCAAGGTTCTCGAGGAGAAGAAGGCTTGGGCACTCATGGACGCGGGTTATGATGGTTCCATTGATGGTCCGGCGTACGGTTCGATTTATTTTCAAAACGCAAACAATTCGGTGCGCGTCACGGATGCGTTTATGAACGCCGTCGAGCAAGACGGCTCGTGGACGACCCACGAAGTCATGAGCGGTAAACCCGTAAAGACGTGCAAGGCGCGCGAGCTGATGACCTTGATGGCGGACGCGGCGTGGCAGTGTGGCGATCCCGGGATTCAGTACGACACCACCGTGAACGCCTGGCACACCTCGAAAAACACGGATCGTATCTACGCATCAAACCCTTGTAGCGAGTACATGTTTTTGAACGACAGCGCGTGCAATCTAGCATCGCTCAACTTGTTGAAGTTTCGAAAAGAGGTGAACGGCGAGTTGATCTTCGATGTCACAGCCTTCAACAAAGCCAACGAAGTGATGATTACGGCGATGGAAATCATCGTCGGTAACGCCGTGTATCCAACACCCGCGATTGAACAAAATAGTTTAGACTATCGTCCGCTCGGTATCGGCTACGCAAACCTCGGTGCGCTTTTGATGAGCATGGGTCTTGCATACGATTCAGATCGCGGTCGAAACGTGGCCGCGGCGATTAGTTCTGTTCAAAGTGGCGTCTCCTATTATCAGTCTGCGAAGATTGCCGAAAAGATCGGACCATTCGCCGGCTTCAAGAAAAATGAACAGCCGTGTCTGGACGTGATGCGCATGCATCGCGACTCCGCCTACACCGTTTCCGTCGAAGGCGTGCAAGCCGATCTCGTCAACGAGGCGCGCAAGTCGTGGGACAACGTGGTTGCGCACGCATCCAAGTTTGGGCTACGCAACGCGCAGATCAGCGTCATCGCGCCCACGGGAACTATTTCGTTTTTGATGGATTGCGATACGACGGGCATTGAGCCGGACATTGCCCTTGTAAAATATAAGTGGCTCGTTGGCGGTGGCATGATCAAGATTGTGAATCGTACTGTTCCTGAAGCACTGACAAAACTTGGATACACGGAGTCCCAGAGGCATGACATCATTGCGTACATCGACGAGAAAGACACGATCGAGGGCGCACCACATTTGAAGGACGAACACCTTCCCGTGTTCGATTGCGCCTTTAAAGCCGCAAACGGAACACGCACGATTCACTACATGGGTCATATACAAATGATGGCCGCGGTGCAACCGTTTATTTCAGGTGCGATTTCTAAAACGGTAAACATGCCGCACGAAGCAACACCTGCGGATATTGCCGAGGTCTACATGCAAGGATGGAAACTTGGACTCAAAGCGATTGCGATTTATCGCGACGGCTCAAAGCGACAGCAAGCGCTCACGACATCAAAAGAATCCGACGCGAAAAAACAAAACATGGACATCGTCGCTGTCACACAAGACGTTGTCCCTGCAAAGATAGACTCACGACTTCGACGGCGCCGACTCTCTGATGAACGCCGCGCGATCACGCATAAGTTTTCGGTGGGAAGTCACGAAGGCTACATCACCGTTGGCTTGTACGACGATGGTCAGCCTGGTGAAATTTTCGTCACGATGGCGAAGGAAGGTTCCGTCATCAGTGGACTCATGGATAGCTTCGCCACATCCATCTCAATTGGTCTGCAATACGGCGTTCCCCTTGAAGTCCTCGTCAACAAGTTCGTCCACATGCGCTTCGAGCCGTCCGGCTACACCAACAATCCACAGATTCGCATCGCTAAATCAATTACCGATTACATCTTCCGCTGGCTTGCGATCAAGTTCTTACCACGCGAGTCACAACTCTCGGTGGGTATCAACGTCATGATCCAAGATGGGGAAGTCGCGCCCAAAGTCGAGGACACCTCTGCTTCAACCCTTCCCCTTTCCAACCGTTGGCCAGATGAAGCTTTGGCGAAGGCTGAGGGGGAGTTTCCACCAAAGGCGGATCAGGCTATGGTTGAGCAGGAGGTTCGCAATGCAAGCAGTCTGCAACCAAAACTTTTCACCCAAAAACCCGCACCCGCACCATCTCCATCCGACGAATGGACTGCTCACACCCAAACATTCGACAATCAATCCGACGCCCCGGCCTGCGACACCTGCGGATCGATCATGGTTCGTAATGCCGCATGTTACAAGTGCCTGAATTGCGGCGCGACGAGTGGATGTTCTTGAAGAACTTATAAAAGACGAGACCGTGTGTCTCGTCTTTGTGTAGATTAGCTGTCGACCTCCAACAATAGGTTTGTAGGGACAATTGCGCGTGCATTACAGGCAAGTGCAAACAGCAGGTATGCTCGAAAATTCAAAAAATATCAATGATACAAACAAAAATGCAAAAAAATGCAAAGCCTGGCTTGCACGCGTGTAAACCAGGCTTTGCATTTTTCTTTGCATTTTTTTCGCTTTACGCTTTACGCTTTACATTTTTTTCGCTTTTTTTCGTTTGTGTTAGAATGCCAATCGTATGAAAAAACATCTCCTTTTATTGGCAACAGTCGTCCTTTTGGGCGCAGGTTGCGCAAAACTTCTTCAATCAAATCCGCCTGCCGACACCTTCGGCCTGTCTCATTTTGGAACCTCGTTTTCCACGGTTGGTGGAGGTCCTGCTCCAAGCGGTCCGTTCCTCGAAGGCGGCTGGGTGCGACCTTTCCCAAGTCCTTTTTGGTGGGATGCCATTGAGACCGCTCCTGGCGTGTTCGACTGGTCATCTACCGATCAAGAGGTTCAGTTTTGGAATAAAGAAAATCAAGCAATGCTCGTGACCATCTGGCCGTTCGCGCAGTGGGATCAAGTGAAGTGTCACGCAAGCGAGCCAAAAGTAAACGATCCATTTTCCGATCAGCAGATCTGGCTTTCGAGCGTGTGCAATGTCGAATCGTTTCAACGCTTCGTGACCGCGCTTGTTGAGCGGTATGACGGCGATGGAACAGATGATATGCCTGGACTCACGCATCCGATCAAGGCTTGGGAAATCGGCAACGAGCCCGACACGCAAACAGGGGATCAGATATTCTTTCAGTCCGGTCCGTTCGCCTACGCCGAGATCTTGCGTCTCGCGTATGAATCGATCAAGGCCGCTGACGCAGACGCAAGCGTTCTTCCCGCCGGACAGTCGGGTATGCAAATGAACGGTATCAGCTTCTTCCGTCAGGTCCTGCAATTTAATCGCGACCAATTCGATTTCGGTAATGTGCACGGCGTGCGAGCAGACGAAGACTTCAACGCGAAAACATATCGTAGCTTCATCAACGGTCTCGGGTTCGAGAAGAAGCCATTTTGGATCACCGAGGCAGAAGTTGGTTCATCCGATTTGACGGTCACGCTCAGTGAAGATGAACATGCGCGCGCGACGTTTATTGGTTACGCAAGTGCATTTGCAAATGGTGCACAGCGAGTTTTCAGCTCGAACAATCCCGATAATTCATCGCAAGCCACGTTTGAGATGATGGCAAAGACCATCGGATTCTTCGAGACGATGAAACGTATCAACAGCAACGCCGTGTTATTCATCGTGAACAACAAACAGATCTTCGCGCTTTGGAATAACGAAACGCTCCCAGGTGATTACAAAAATAAAAAGGTAGATATCCTTCGTTACGACGGCTCGCGAGATACCGTTGATGCATCAGCACTCAAAGCAGACGTGCCGATGTTTGTGTTCGTCGACTAACTATGTCAGACGACACACCCATCGTTCCCGTTCTCGACGAATCAATCAAAGGTCGAGAAGGATTCGGACTGATCCAGCTGTTCACCGGCAATGGTAAAGGTAAGACAACCGCGGCTCTCGGAGAAGCCATGCGTGCGGCCGCAATTGGGAAACGCGTTGGTATCGTGTTCTTCGATAAAGGCGGGGAGCATTACAGCGAACGCAAGATTCTCGACCAGATCGGTGTTGCCTACGTCGCGACCGGCCGTGATCGCATTGATCCCGCAAGTGGTCGTTTTGATTTTTCCATCATCGACCTCGACCGAACAGAGGCCCACCGAGGACTCACCGCGGTCGAAGCGTTTTTTGAGAACGCGTATGATCTCGTCGTTGCGGACGAAATAAATTCCTGTCTAGGTCTGGGAATGCTATCAGTCGAAGAAGTCCTATTGGTCCTATCCCGCAAACCCTATCCAACGGAATTGGTATTAACCGGCCGCAACGCCCCAGAAGAACTCATCGCAAAAGCGCACCTCGTGACAGAGATGCGCCTCAGGAAACATTATTTTTATTCGGGCGTGCCTGCGAGGGAGGGGATCGATTATTAGTTGAGAGGTGTTAAGAGCGGTTACTCGACCGTAAATGGGAAGACCATTCCCGCTTCAATGTGTTCCAGAATATGACAGTGCGCTACCCAAGCGCCGGGGTTTGACATATCTACCAGAATATCCACATACGCACCGGCCGGCACATTGACCGTATCTTTCCATACGAGATTCGTTTGTTCCACGCCGTTGATATTCAACACGAGGAATCGTTGACCGTGAATGTGGATAGGATGTTGCATCGGGTGTGCAGAGGTGCCTTCGTTTGTCATGCGGATTTTCACCTTTTCCCCAACCTTGAACTTCCAATCAATATCCATGTTCTGTTTACCGGAATCCTGGTCAATGATTTTCCATGTCAGCATGCCGGTTCTCGACATCGCGTTCATGCTTGCATTGTTTGAATCGTCCCACTCAATACCGTCCGTGGGCATGGATCCCATCATCCCGCCATCGCCCATCGCTGAGGACATGTCATGGTCACCACTTTCCATCATGTCCATACCGTCATGCCTGTGGGTGGTTTGCGAGCTCTCAGGCATCATGTCGAGCGAGAGTGAAATACGTTTATCCGTCTGTTTGCTGAAAAAAGGACGAAAAGGATCAATGGTCTTAATGGCCTCGACGTTATCGCGAAGGGTCTCAAACATTTTCGCGCTGACAGAAGCGGCAGATGCATCTGAAACAATGACTCTTCCAAGGCGCGTCACCTGACCGGCAACGTTCTGTTGAATGTCATATTCACCCGATGCGTCAAAGCGTGTTTCAATCACCGCGCGTTCAGAAGGACTGATGAGCACGGTGTCTTTCCATTCTTCTCGTTCGTACGCGCCACTGTCTGCGCCAACGAGTTTCATCCTTGATCCTTGAATAGCGAGATTAAACGGCCGAACGTTCGCACTATTAGTGAAATAAAATCGAATAACTTCACCTGTCTTGACTGAGAGCGTGTAATCGGTTTCACCATTGATAAGCATGATATTACCAAAGCGTCCCATGAGCGCGCGATCCGAACCGTCTTTATAAAATGGAGCGATGTTACCGTTTTGGATAAGGATGTCATCGAGAAAGATGGGAACCTCGCGATCAACCTTGTTCCAATAGGTCGGGCTTTCCGGCGTGACGATGAAGTTACCATAGAGCCCAAGCTCAATGGCGTAGTCATCACGCATATGTGGGTGATACCAGTACACGCCGGCGTCGGGAAATGTGAGCGTATAGGTAAACGATTCACCGGGAAGAACGGCCTTTTGCGTCACGTCCGGTACACCATCAAAGGCATTGGGCGTACGCACACCATGGGCATGAATGGTATTTGCAACATCCGTATCGTTTTTGAAATTGATCGTCACGGTGGCTCCTTGAGGGATCTTCAAGGTCGGTCCGGGAATAGAGCCGTTGTAGGCAAGCATTCTCACCTCCACATCGTTAATTTTTTTCTTTACGAAACCTGCCGTGAGATTGAATGTCTCAGCATTCCTCAGTTCTATCAGGGGAGTCTTTTCGGCCGATGTCAATCCCAAGATGCTGGTTGAAAATGTCGAATCCATGACGCTGTTATTGTTTAATAGAAAAAATACGCCGACCATCGTGATGATGATGATCACAAGACCCATGAGCAGTGATTGATGTTTCATACTTCCGACGTTTGATGATTTCATTATTTAGGGTTTGAATCGCTTCGTCAAAGATGCTTTTCAATGAAACACATCTCCCTTGGTCGGGCTAGCGGGATTCGAACCCGCGACCTCGTCGTCCCGAACGACGCGCGCTACCAACTGCGCTATAGCCCGGTGGTTTAATTGATTGATTGGTCGGGCTAGCGGGACTCGAACCCGCGACCTCCAGCACCCCATGCTGGCGCGCTAGCCAACTGCGCTATAGCCCGATATGAGATTATCGACACATCGGCGATCTGCTTGGGTCTCGGGAAAAAATCGACTCAACGTAGCGTTTAGCCACGTCTCGCCGATCTTTTTCCATCAGCCAGGAGCACCTCATCCAATTTGTCGATAATCTCAATGCGATGAGTTTATGCTGATTCGTCGACGTGATCAAGCGGTGATGTTATTCTTAGTGCGTATGCATTGGATTGTTTCCGTTATCGTGATCGTTCTTCTGGGTTCTCTCGCCTACGCCTCGTCGGCGGGTGCGCCGTGGGTGCCTACGTGGATGAAAGATATGCATCGGCTTCAGAGATTGCTTGCACTCAGGCCGGGTGAGAAATTTATCGAGCTTGGATGTGGTAATGGACGTGTGTGTCGTTATCTTGCGAGCGAGCCGCAAGCGCAGATCGATGGCCTTGAGCTTTCATTGATTCAGTGGATGATTGCGAGCCTTCAAAGTTTGCCTAACAAGAATGTGCGAATTTTATTTGGGAATGTCTTTCGTCGTGATTTGTCGAAGTACGATGCGGTCTATCTTTTTTTGATGCCAGAGACCTACGCCAAACTGCAACCCAAGTTCGATCACGAACTAAAGCCAGGCACACGCGTTGTCAGTTACGTTTGGCTGATTCCAAATTGGACGCCGGTAAAAATCGATAAGGAAGAGGGAAGACCGGATTTGTATTTGTATGTTATTGGGATGAAAGCGCAATAACATCTTGTGTCATCTCGACTAGCCGTTCGAGGCTCTGAGGAGCCCTCACTTCGAGTGGCGACCTCAGTGGAGCCAGGCTCTCGAAGAGAGCGCAGAGCAATGGAGAAATCTCTCGACTTCGCTTGAGATGACACACAAGGTAAACGAAAAACCGGTGCAAGATCAGGGGGGTTCTGATGCTTGCACCGGCAGTGGGCGCGTCGTCTCGACGCTAGTTCGTGGTCTGCGTCTCGGGGCGCGATTCGAGGATGAGCTTGCTCACCTGTTCGGCGAGCGCGCCCTTGCCGATCGACACGGGTGTGCCGCGCAACGTGATGCGCGCGTCATCGGACTTCTTCTCGAACCCAGGACTGCCATCGTCCTGATTCAGATCCGCCGGGGCGATGGCGAGAACCGGGGTGGTCACGGCCTCTTGGGCCTTGGACAGCGCACGCACCTCGATGTGCTGATTGCGCCGCCCCTTCTTCTCCTCGCGGCTGAGGTGGCAGAACACGCCGCCGCGCGGGTCGATGCGGTCGCGACTGCCGCGGTTGTAGCCGTCCACGCTCGTGTCGACGATGACGAGCCGTCTGTTCGCCAGGTTGTCGGCGTTGTCGGCCGGCGTCAGGTCGATCGCGAGCGCGTAGTTCGCGAACGCGTCCTTGCCGTTGCTGGCACAGCCGCGCTCGCGGGCACCCTTGGGCTCCCACACGACGACGTACACGCGGACGTTCGCCTTGAGGACGTGACCGGGCTTGGTCGCGAGCTCGAGGCCACCGCGCAAATGGACGTCGATTCCGTGGATCTGCACATGGGCGTAGCTACCCGCGTCCGCGTTCTCGACGCGCTCGATCACGGCGCCGTTGGGCACCTCGACCAGCACATTGTCGTAGCGACCGAGCTCGTAGGCCCGGCGCAACATGGCGTCGTTGCCCGGGTTGCGGGGCGGGAGTTCACGCGACCACATGAGCGGGGCGCCGTCGGCGATGACCTTCTCGTAGTTGATGTTGACCAAGAACGATGCCGCCTTCGGGGCGGGATGCTTTGACACGGACACCTCCGAAAAAACACTCGAGTCCTGCGCCTCGAGTTGAGGGTGGAATTCATCGCAGGCTGAGGCGAAAAGATATCAGATTTTCGGCCTTTTGTCAATCAAACCTTGGCGTGGATAACCGGGTTTACAGATCCACAATCCCTGCTATAATCCTGAAAACTAGCCAATAAGGAGGTTTTGTTCTCTCAAACCCTATGATAATTAAAGATCTTTTGCACCTTGAGCTTGGTGAGTCTGTGAGTGTGTTCAACAAACCCTTTCTTTACGCTGGAAAAGCTCGTATCACGCTCGACAACGAGACAAAACTTTACTGGTTCTTTGACGACGAGGACGGCATGTTAGCCGTTGCCCCAGAAGAAGAGGAACTTTATTTGTTTACCAAAGTCGATGAGGATATTGAGCCCGATGAGATTGTGTTGTTTCAAAACAAAGAGTACGAATTTTCCTACGAAGACGCCGGCGTTGTTGCGGAAATCGATGGAAAAATCTCTATGGAAGAGGATGATCGTTACCTGTTCTCAGATTATCAATCGGCCGATGGTGAGATTGTGCGTTTGGTAAGCAATGAGAATACAGGCGAGACAGTTGGATATGTAGGCCGGATTGTTTCAGAGGATGATATTACGGAGTTGTAAGAAGTTGTGGAGTCATGGAGTCGTGGAGTTCTGCAAAACTTTATGACTCCATGACTCCTCGACTCCATCAAAAAATGCTAACATAAGGGCAAGAGAAGAGCCCTTATTTTTTTCTCATGCGACTACAGCAAGCGAAGTGGAGAACGAAGCGTTCGACTTCAACGGACAGACGTCTGGAGGTGTTTCGTTATTTTTTAGTGGTGTTTGCCTGTGTGATTGCGATCAAGCTTTTTTTTGTTCAGGTTTTCGATTATCAATTTTACAAGGCGCTTGCCAACGGTCAACGTGAAATTTTTAGGGAACTGATTCCGGAACGCGGGACGATTTATCTCCAGGATTTTAAAGACAAAAAGATTATTCCTATTGCCACAAATGAACAGCGATCGTTCATCTATGCGGATCCAAGATTGATCGAAGACCCTAAAAAAACCGTTGAGGCGCTTTCTGAAGTTTTTGGATACGACGAAGATAAGCGCAAAGCGCTTGAGATTCGTCTTTCTCAGAAGGACGATCCCTATGAGCCGATTCAAAAAGAAATCAACGATGTTTTGCTTGCCAAACTTGAAGCCAGAGCGTTAAAGGGTATTTTTTCAATTCGAAAAAGTGCACGCATCTATCCCGATATCGGAATGAGTGGCCATGTCGTCGGATTTCTTGGTTCTGATCAAGAAGGCAAACAAAATGGTCGCTATGGCATCGAAGGTTATTTCAACGAAGAACTCACTGGGACCCAAGGCTTTCTGCGCGGTGAGCGTGACACAACCGGCGGGTTGATTCCCGTTGGCAATCGATCTGTTGAGCAGGCGGTCGACGGTGCCGATATCGTGCTCACGCTTGATCGAACAATTCAGTTCATGGTGTGCAAGTCTCTGAAGGAGGCAATTGCCAGCTTTGAAGCGGATGGCGGATCGGTCGTGGTTGTAGAACCAGCAACCGGAAATATTCTTGCCATGTGTGGTGTCCCTGATTTTGATTCGAATAATTACAGCGAGGTTAAGAATATCAATCAGTTTAACAACCCGGCGATTTTTGAGTCATATGAGCCGGGTTCCATTTTCAAGCCTCTTACCATGGCCGCCGCCATCGACGTTGGTGCGGTGACACCTTCAACCAAGTTTGAAGACACCGGATCAACAAAGGTCGAAGGATGGAATAAGCCACTTGGGAATGCGGAGGGAAAAATTTATGGTGAAGTTGATATGACGCGCGTCCTTGAAGACTCGATCAACACAGGAATGATTTTTGTGATGCGCCAGATGGGAAGAGAAACGTTTATCGACTATGTGAAACGATTTGGATTTGGGGCGATGACCGGTATTGAGCTTGAAACAGAACAACAATCCACGATCGATTCGCTGACACATCCGTCCGAGATTTACGCCGCGACTGCATCGTTTGGACAAGGCATTACCGTGACGCCGCTTCAGATTGTGATGGCGTACGCCGCGATTGCAAACGGCGGTGTGCTCAAGCGTCCGCAAATTGTCGACGAAATTCGACGATCGGACGGTCGTGTGGAAAAGCGCATGCCGCAAGATGTGACACGTGTGATCGATGAAAAAACAGCCAGAACGATTGCCGCGATGCTTGTGAGCGTGGTTGATTACGGACATGGAAAACGCGCGGGAGTTCCGGGATATTATATCGGCGGAAAAACAGGAACGGCGCAGGTTGCACGTGCTGACGGCATTGGTTACGATCAAGACTCAACGATCGGTTCTTTTGCCGGGTTCGGTCCTGTGGAAGATCCGCGTTTTGCTATGATCGTGCGTATTGATAATCCCAAAGGCGTGAAGTGGGCAGAATCAACAGCGGCACCATTGTTTGGGAAGATTGCGGAGTTTCTGCTAGAGTATTATGAGGTGGAACCAGTGAGGAAGTGAGGGAGTGATAAAGTGATAAAGCTAGTATGAAACAATTTATTCAGCGTCAGCTTGCGAAGAAAGCCAAGCGTCTCGTCGCACTCCACAAACCGCTCATCATTGGTGTCACGGGTTCGGTTGGCAAGACGTCCACGCGTAATGTGATCGCCACCATTCTTTCGGCGAAGTTTGATGTTGCGCCGAACATTAAAAATTATAATAACGAGTTTGGGTTGCCTCTCACGATTCTCGGAAAAGTTTCTCCAAAGAAGTCGATCCTCGGCTGGCTTTCGATTCTTTTTTCAACACCGAAGTCTCTCCCAAAAGTTTTCGTTCTGGAATACGGCATCGATCATCCAGACGACATGAAGCAGTTGTGCGACATCGTCTCACCCTCCATCGCCGTGATGACCGCGATTTCGCCCGTGCACGCCGAGCAGTTCGCTTCTGTCGAGGCGCTCGTGGAAGAGAAAGCCCATCTCCTCGCTTGTGTTCCGTCGACGGGGCTGTGTATTTTGAACGCAGACGATGCGCGCGTCATTGGCGCGTCCGGTCATGCGTCGGCCCCGATCGTGACGTACGGCTTCAGTGCGCAGGCCGATGTGCGAGCCTCCGACTACGACGTGTGGACGCGAGAAGATTTTTCGTTCGAACCCGGTGAAAAGTTTTCGCAAGTCACCGCGCAGGTTCACCTGAAAGATCACGATGATCTTTTGCTCGCGATCGACAACGTGCTTGGCCGTCAAACGATTACGGCCGTGCTCGCTGCGGTCGCGGTTGCAAAACATCTCGGCCTGAACAACGAAGAAATTTTATCGAAGGTCGGCGAGATTCAATCGTATCCCGGCCGCATGAATCCTATCGCAGGAATCAAAGGCTCACTTATCATCGACGCAAGTTACAACGCCGCGCCCGCATCGATGGTCGCCGCGCTCGAAGTCCTCAAAGAATTTCACGTCGTGGAAGGCGCACGTCGCATCGCGGTGCTTGGCACCATGGCAGAGCTCGGACGCTACAGTGATGACGCGCATCGAGAGATCGGTATGCGCGTGGCTGAGGTCGCCGACTTGTTTATCGCGGTAGGTGAACCAATGGGTGAAGCCCGTCGCGCCGCGATCGAAGCCGGCATGAATGAGGATCACACCGAACACTTCGGCGATGCCGTGGAGGCTGGGCGCTGGCTCGATCAACATGTAAAAAAGGGAGACGTCGTCTTAATCAAAGGTTCCCAGTCGATGCGCATGGAACGAGCCGTCAAGGATATTATGGCCGAGCCGCTACATGCCAATACCTTGCTTTGCAGGATGGACTGGTGACATTTTCACAGACGTTTCGATTCGATCGGGGATTGTTGTTGATATCTTTTTGAGTTTGAGACTGTTGACGGAATCGTTAAAAACACGTAGGAAAGACTTTCTCACCTGCTTTGTGTAGGTGCGGAGCAATAAATCTCATTACGTGATAGGACAGTGATGCAACACATGATCCATCCATCGCATGGATTGGCTCGTGCTATTATGGGTCGAAACATGCTTGGAGTTCCCGAGGTTTCCTGCTTGTTGGGCAAAACATGCCTTGCAGGCATTCCAGGTCTTCAAGAGGTTCCCTACTGTTTGCAGACGCTACGACAGTGCAAACAATCTCATATTCTCGTTGCCGACACAGGGCTTTCACTGGCTATGTTGCGTCGACATAGCTGGGTTCTCAAAATGAAGTCTGTGTTTGAAGACGAGGCATTTGTCACAAAACACGAGCCAGCGTGCTGGCGACTCATTGCTCGTCACCCGCTCGTTGACTCGTTTGGGAAGTCGTGGAACGAACAGTGTGCGCTCGTTGATAACGATAAGGAAACAACGCTTTCCGCTCGACAAATCGTCTACGCTGTTTTGCTCTACGAGCACACACGTCGCTATAAACTGCTCAGCCAATTCTGCGTTCGCAGTCATGACGTCAGTTTACAGCTCGAGCCAATCGTGGTTGGACCGTTTACGGAATACCGACTTCGACTCGATCCGTGGCAACGCGGTGACCAACATCCTCACCTCGGGTTCATGACCGCAAGAAAACCAGATTTGCCAAAACTTCTCTGGACAGACGCTTGAGAGTGTTCACGATTGAATACTCTTTTTTCTTAAAATAACAGTCTTTTCAGCATTTTTCCACGATTATTGTTTGACAAAAGGTTCAAAAAGTGCTATACTTCCAGCACAGTAAATGATTCGATCCTTTCAATTATTTGGGGAGAGAGCCATAGCCATCCATGGTCCCGACTTGTCCGCCATAGCTTTTAGCGAAGGCGGACTGTGGGATGGTAAACAAATGCATTTATGTTTGTGTTGCTTCTCTCTGAAGAAACCCGGACATGAGTGTTTTTTTGTGAGTCTTTCTTGGCAGGTCGATCGTGGCCTGTCGAGAAAGAATCACGAGGAAAAGGCATCCGTCGAGTAATCGAACCAACCTCGCCGCGCAAGGGATTCGCGGAACCACGAGGTCAC
>CAYJWY010000005.1:17401-19223 GCA_964374035.1 uncultured Gammaproteobacteria bacterium | reverse complement strand
TCGAGTAATCGAACCAACCTCGCCGCGCAAGGGATTCGCGGAACCACGAGGTCACTCTTCCCACGCTCCCGACCAACGCGAACACATCGCTACGGTCGGGTCTGCCCCACCATAGCTCTCTTGAGCGACGGTGGGGACTTCTAACTCTCGCATCAGATCGATGGTGCGCGATGAGAAGTTCCATCCGCTCAGGCTCCCGCAAATAGGACACCGGCGTTCGCCACCGTCCGAAGGTCACGTTCGACCGTTTGCATGGGCACGAGCAAGAGAGAAAGGAAAGAGAATGTTCGACGGAACGCCCTCCGCCCCCAACTCCATGACCTGGTCCAACGGCCAAGGTTCCCGCGGTCGCAACGCCTGGCTCCTCCTGATCAAGGGGGATTCGATCACGCGTTTCAGCGGTAAGAGTCTCCCCGGATTGGTCGACGTCCGTGGCACGAGTTACGTGAAGAACGGAAAGTGGTCGCACACCACGTTCCGTCTCGAACTCGCCGCCGGCGTCCGCGCCATCGCCGGCTGGGACGGCTGGGAGACCGGCCGGTTCATCGAGGGGCTCCGCATCGCCGTCAGTGGCAGCGCGCCCGTCGACACCTGGCTCGACGTTTCGGTTGCGCTCGGCGTCTCGGTTCCGAGCGCCATGGCCTTCCTGCGCGATTGGTGCCCGAAGGCCGCCGAGGCCCTCGATCTGGTCGACGCCCAGCTCAACGCGCTCGACGCCGCGAACAGGCAGATCGGGATCACGATGTTCGCCGTCGGCCGTCACTTCGCCAACCCCCTCTTCGGCGGCACGCGTGTTGTCGGTGCCACGGTGGAACAACTGGTCGCGCTCGCGAATCAGACCCTCGAGTCCGGCGCCGAGTTGAAGGACGGCTACGCGCCGTTCTGCAAGCACTTGTTCATCCAGAACACGTCGCCGACCAAGGCCGGTATCGCGCGCATCACGCCGGAGAACGCGCACCTGCTGCGCACCGGCTACGAGGCGCGGCGCGAGGGCGAACTGCCAGTGCTCACGCGCTGGTTCGAGGGCCTCGAGGCGCCCGTGGCCGAGTGGCTCGACCTCGTGTTGTACACGCGCGAGCAACTCGACGCGGAGGGCGCGACGAACCCCGCCATCACCAGCGACGTCCCCGACGAGCCGTGGGGAATCGTCTCGATCAACGGCGAGCTTCTGCCCTGCGAGTCGCCGATGTCGCCCATGGCGATGATGCGCAACGCGCTCGGAAAGGAGGAGGGCGGCTCCGGCGTCCCACTCAACCGCGAGGCCTACCTCGCCGCGGTCGAGTATTGGGATCATCACGCCACGATTCGCTAGTCCCCGAGACGCACACTCCGCGCAACTCGGATTTCGACCCGCCATAGCTACACAGCGACGGCGGGTTTTGTCTTTTTCGATCGAAAACAATAAACAGTCTCTCGCAAGAGACTGTCATCCTTACGACTCAATACTGTAAATGATTCGCAAGTTGCTGGACGTGTTCTACCAGGCGATCGGTTTTTGCTCGCGGGGCAACGATTTCGATCTCAGAATATTTATGGAGACCGACGAATCCGTCCGCATGTGTGATAATCTCGTTTCGTAATTCCGAGATTTTTTCCTCGAATTCTTGTCTCATGACCGTATTGTCTTTCAAAAATTCAACCATCTCTCGAGTGTCCTCGATCGCTGTTTGCATTCCACTGATCGTGATTTGAATCTTTTCGATCGAGGATTCGATACGGTCAATTGAACTACTGTTCTGCGCGATTGAATTACTGTTCTGTTCGATCGAACTACTGTTCTGCGCGATTGAATTACTGTTCTGTTCGATCGAACTACTGTTCT
>CAYJWY010000005.1:14895-17301 GCA_964374035.1 uncultured Gammaproteobacteria bacterium | reverse complement strand
GCGCGATTGAATTACTGTTTTGTTCGATCGCAAGAGTATTTGCCTTAATGGCAAGAAGAATTTCATTGAGTTTTTGTTCCTGCTCCATACACGACCATCTTATCACGAAATTTTTTCGCCAGCTACGCCCCTCGCCAAAATCCCAAAACCGTGCTATCCTCCAGCCTTGCTATGTCACAAAGCAATGTCATTGTCCGATTTGAAGACGTGTCCTTCGGCTATCAGTCCGAAAACCCGATTCTCGATGAGGCGAGCTTTTCCGTTCGTGAGAATGTGAAGCTCACGCTCATGGGTCAAAACGGGGCGGGTAAGTCCACCATCTTTAAGTTGATTACAGGCGAACTCAAGCCGGATAAAGGAGCCGTTCACACCCTCGGCAGTGCGACGATTGCGACGGCCAAACAGGTGATGGCGCGCGAGCATCTCACGGAAAACGTGCGGGATTATTTCTCGCATGCCTTCAGCGAGGTTCCTCGTAATATCGACAAGCGCATCAAGGACGTCCTTGAAGTCGTGAATCTCATGGCTCCGCTTGAGAAGCTTGTCGGGGAGTTCTCGGGTGGACAACAAGCGCGTTTACTGCTAGCCTTCGCGCTCATTCAAGAGCCGGACATCCTATTGCTCGATGAGCCAACCAACAATCTTGATCGCGACGGCATCGATCATCTCACGATGTTTCTGATCATGTATCCAAAGACCGTGCTCGTTATTTCCCACGATGCGGATTTCTTGAACAGCTTTACCGAGGGCGTGCTCCACTTGGACGTCTTCACAGGCAAGGTTGAAAAGTATGATGGGAACTATACGGACGTGGTGGAAGAGATCGCGGCTCGTCTTGAGCGCGATCGCGCAAAGAATGCCCAGCTCTTGAAAACCATTCAGGATCGCAAAGATAAAGTGAACTTCTTTGCGCACAAGGGTGGAAAGATGCGTAAGCTCGCAAGCAAGTTGCGTGATGAAGTGGCGGAAGCCGAAGAGAACATGGTCGATGTTCGACGCGACGATCGCACGATTACGGATTTCACGATCCCGGCGCAAACGTTTCCGGAACCGATCGTGCGTCTGTACAGCGTCAAAGTGATTCTCGATCACGAGCCACACACGGCCGCGCTCGAGCTCGTCCTTCGACGCGGATATCACATGCTTATTGCCGGACCAAACGGCATTGGAAAAAGTACACTGCTTAGAACACTTGCACAGGGCAGTGACCCTGGAGCAATGATTACGAGCGGTGTAAAAGTAGGGTATTACAAGCAGGATTTTTCCGGACTTGATTTTTCTCAGAGTGCGTACGCGTCGCTGGAATCGATGATGGACGTACCAGACAACGAAACGATTCGTCGTGTCGGCGCACGGTTCCTGCTCGACGGTGACGCGCTCGCGACTCCGGTCGGTGCGCTTTCTGAAGGACAAAAGGGGCTCCTCTGTTTCGCACGCTTCGTGCTACAAGAGCCGGGACTGCTCATGTTCGATGAGCCGACAAATCATATTAACTTCCGCCATCTCCCCGTCATCGCAAAAGCGTTGAACGATTATCAGGGATGCATGCTCGTGGTGAGCCACGCAGAAGATTTTGTGAAACACATTCGGTTCGACAGTACGTTAGATTTGTCGACATTAATAAAGTAAGAGGCCTCGGTCTCTCGGTTAGAAAGAACATATGAAGAATTTTTTTGGTGGTGGAGATCGAAAGAGCTCCGGTGGCTACGGTCGCGGTGGCTCTAGCTCGGGTGGGGGATATGGTGGAGGCGGTTACCGCGGTGGCGCAAGCTCGGGCGGTCCTCGCAAGTTTGGTGGAGGTGGCCGAAGCTTCGGTGGTGGCGGCGGTGGTGGTTGGCAACGCGATAACGATCGCGAGCGACCAGAAATGCATCGCGCAACCTGCGCCGCTTGTAACGCCGTGTGCGAGGTTCCATTTCGCCCAAACGGTGAAAAGCCTGTGTATTGCCGCGACTGCTTCCGCAAGCCGGAAGACGCTGGACAAAGCTCCCGCTTCGGCGGCGGCGATCGCGCAGAGCGACCACGCTCCTTCGACAAGCCAGCTCATCGAGCTGTGGCATCGATGGGCGGTAGCGACGAGATCGTGAAGCAACTCAAGACCTTGAACAAAAAAATGGACGCACTCATTCAGCTCTTCATGGAGAACGCAGAAGAAGGCGAAGAGATGGAAGATGGTGAGGAAGTTGAAGAAGGTGAGGAAGAGGAAGTCGGATTCGGAGACGAAGACGACTCGCAGGTAGAAGGATAAAGAAAAAACGCACGGGCGAAAGCTTGTGCGTTTTTGCTTGAATACGCAGTGGGGTGGGGTGTTGGTGAGGGAATAGAGGGTTGGGGTTAACGGATTCCAACAATACACCAAAAATTTTGTTTTTAAGTGTTTCCGGAGCAACCATCTATAGTGCCTCC
>CAYJWY010000005.1:6362-14885 GCA_964374035.1 uncultured Gammaproteobacteria bacterium | reverse complement strand
CGGCGAAATATTGTGCTTTTTTGATTTAATACGCAGTGGGTTAATGTTTGTATACGGGAATCTAGCTTTGTTATTCCCCTATCCCAACCTGACCCCAATCATTGTCTATTGAATCTTGCATTATAAGTCATCAACCATATCCAGGCCGCCCTCTTTGATAAGGACGCGATACGCCGTGGTGATCTCCTTCATCTTTTCTTGCGACTCCACGCTGTTCTCGTTTCGATCAGGGTGCCATTTGAACGAGAGTTTGCGATAGGCTTGTTTGAGGAAATCTTTTTGCTCGTCCGACGACTTGTCGTCGAAATCAGACAGTGAGACCTCGAGGAGTTTTAGACTTCCCAGAACCTTCTGACTGTCGTGATAGCTTGCGGTTTCTCGCGGCTCTTTTTTTGTAAAGAGATCGGGAAATTGTTTCTTCAATTCTTCCGACATCTCCCATTGCACCTCATCGCCGGACGAGTAGAATGGCGCTGAGATGTCGATTTCGTAGCCGTCCGGTAATTCGACCACTTTTTTTGCTTCTCTCTCACCGATGTTTAAGGTCTTGATTCGTAGTTCCTCGATTGGTCGATCTAAAAAAATAGGCTCAAGTTGAACCGTTTCTTTGTCCATGACCGGTCGCCCAAAGAAGCTCCCCTTCTTTTCAATGGTGATGGTTGGAATCACGCGATCATGCAGGACGATGGCATTCACTTCTGAAACAGCACGCACAAGCGTTGGATGCGCTCGCAAATGCTTCGCGACGGAATCGACGGTGATACGATGAACTTTTTCATAGAGAAACGTTGACTCGTCATACGCAAAAGGATTCTCCGCCTTGCGTCCTGTTGCAACCGTTGTCACGCGAAGTGCACGTTGTGTTGTTTCTTCTTGAAGCCCACGCGCAAGCCCCTTTGCGATCTCAAACGTTTGATACAACGCAAACGAGCGCTCGCGATTTCCCAGCGGCGCAGAGACCGTGACGGTTCGTATGGCGGCCGGAGCACCGTACATGCGCATTTCACCCATTCGATGATGTTCGATTTGAACACGTAAATCATCCATTTGAAAAAGTTCTTGCAACAGCTTTACGATCGATTCTTCATCGTACGTGGAAAGTTTATTCGACGCAGAGACAATATCTCGCATGTGCAAGGTTGCAACAAGATGTGTCTCATCGTCCGATGGTTTCACCAAAACAGAGACAGTGTCTCCCTGATGTTCGCGCGTCCAACTTGAGTAGAGATAGCGATGGCCTTCTTGGCCGATGGGTCGCAGATTTTCTGAACTGTGTTGTGTCATCTCCATGAACAATTTCGCGCCGTCAATATTCAACGCATTCCAAACGACCTTTTCCTTTGAAAGATTTTTTTTCGATTCCCGAATGGACTTCTCGCCACGCTGTGCATCTTTACGTCGCCAGTCGTCGCGTTTACCGCTCGAAGGGTTCTTGGGAAGTTTCGCGGGAATATGAAGCGCTTCAAGCAGTTGCTCTCGAAGCCGCGAGGCCTGTTCACCTTCCAGTGGTTGTGGTCGAACCTCTTCCAGCGAAGCAATCGATGTTTTCTGCTCCGTAGGATCGCTCGACGCCGTGGGATCGAACATGAGTTCATGTCGTGATTTCATAGTGTAGATAGTATACACCTGATAGCGGGACGGGGAATAAAGAAAAGACCACCGTAGAGAGGTGTGCGCAGTGGGGTCAGGTCGGGGTTAAGGGAACAAGAGTAGCGATTACCCTATAACACCCAGACACCCATTATTGTTAATGAAAAAGACCACCGTAGAGAGGTGGTCTGAGGGGTTTCGTGCGTGCTTGATGAAGGATCAGTCTGCGACCTCGATGAAGTCGCGCCAGTAGGTGTCGATGCGCCAAGCCTCGTTGCAGGCGCGCATCGCCTTCTCGGGATCGCCGACGTACTTGGCGAGGAGAGCGATGAACTGTTCGGGACGAGTCCAGATCCCGATGCCGACGGGTCCCGCGTGAATGCGTACGGAGACCACCACGTGGGTGAACTCTTCGAGATCCTTTTTCGTGAGTGCGGCATCCAGATCGTCGAACATCTCGACGTTCTGGAAATACGTTTCCGTGCTGACGACCGTCACGAAGCACTTCTCCGGCGGAAGCGCGAACTCACGCTTGAGAAACACACGCGGCCGTCCCCGGTGCATGTGCACGACGTAGTCCGTGGATTTGTGTCCATGGATTTTTCCGATGCCACTCGAGACGAGCGGCAGGGCGTCATTGCCCAAGTTGACGTGCCACTCGCCGTCCTCGTCGGCCATCTGCGTTGCGATCGCGTCGGTGACGCGTTGCAAGACGACTTTCTTGAAGGCGGAAACGTCGAGAACCTTCGCGAAAAGCGGATTGTTTGCCGCCAAAGGCGCGATGTTGGGAGCGTAACTGAGACGCATGTCAGACCTTTCCGTTGGGGTTCATCTATCATGCTCACCGTGAACATGAAGCAATAAAATAGCACAACAAAGGGGAATTGTCAATCAAATCGCTGATTGACGCAACACCCGATTCGTCGTACGATATCGCCGTTCTTGTTTGTACGGCCCCATCGTCTAGTGGTTAGGACGGCAGGTTCTCATCCTGCAAATCGGGGTTCAATTCCCCGTGGGGTCACCACAAAAATGCTCAGCTCGCGCTGGGTGTTTTTGTTTGAACGATTCCTTGTTATAATTTCTCTACATGCCTCTGGAGGAAATATTTTTTGAAGTGGGAATCATCTTGATTATCGCCGCGGCGTTTTCAATGATTCTTTATCGACTGCGTCAGCCGCTCATCATTGCCTATATTCTCACGGGAATTCTTGCCGGTCCTTCCGTCTTATCGCTGACGCAAAATACGGAAATTTTTGCAACCATGTCGCAGATTGGTGTGGCGTTTTTGTTGTTTACCGTTGGACTTGGCCTGAACTGGAAGAGCGTCAAAGATGTTGGTGGCATTGCGCTTGCCACGGGTGTTGGGCAAGTGTTATTCACGTCCGTGGGAGGTTTTTTTATTGGCATCGCCCTAGGTTTTGATGCGATCACAAGTGCCTATATTGCAATCGCGCTTGCGTTTTCAAGCACGATCATCATCGTAAAGTTGTTGATGGATAAAGAGGATCTCGACACGCTTTACGGGCGTATCAGTGTGGGATTCCTTCTCGTGCAAGACTTCATTGCCATGTTTATTTTACTTGCGTTGAGCGGTATTCAGTCCGGACAGTCTCTTCAACAAATTTTCGTTAGCACGATCATCAAGAGTGTTATTATTGTTCCACTTTTCTGGTTCCTCTCGACAAAGATTCTTCCACATGTTTTGCGATATGTCGCAAAGTCTCAGGAACTTCTTTTCGTTTTTTCCATTGCCTGGTGTTTCCTTGTTGCAACCATACTCGTCTTTTTTGGCTTCGGCATCGAGGTTGGTGCACTCATCGCCGGCATCACGCTTTCAACAAGTGTCTACGTCCAAGAAATCAACGCGCGCATTCGACCGCTTCGTGACTTTTTTCTGATCATGTTTTTTATTGTACTTGGAACGCATCTGGGCATTGGTGACATTCAAGAGATGATTCTTCCGGTGATTATTTTCGCGCTCTATGTCTTGATCGGCAATCCGTTGATTGTCTTGTTTATCATGCGTTCGCTCGGGTATCATCCGCGCACAGGTTTCCTTGCAGGAACGACCGTTGCGCAAATTTCTGAGTTTTCATTCATTATTATTGTCGCGGGAATCGGCGCCGGACACCTTGATCCATCCATCCTGGCACTGGTGACCATCGTTGGTATTGCGACGATTTCTGGCAGTTCATTTTTAATTCAGCACAATGAACGCATTTACAATCATGTGTCTTGGATGTTTAAATTATTCGAACCAAAAATCATCCTGGATATAGAAAAGGAAATGCACTTTGAAGCCAAGCATACGATTTTGTTTGGCTGTCACGAAAGCGGGTCAGACTTACTGAAGGTTGTGCAACAGATGAAACATTCCTACGTTGTCGTGGATTTCGATCCCGCAGTTTCTCGCCACCTCAACGAGAAGGGGATTCCTAATATCTATGGTGATGCCGGCGACGAGGCCTTCCTTGATGAGATTCAAGCGCACAAGTCGCATTTGCTCATTTCAACGATTCCAGACTTCACCATCAGTTCTTCCATCCTCGGTTTTCTCTCCTCAAACAATTTTCGCGGAACCGTGGTTGTGAGCGTGCATACGCTCGATGAGGCCCGTCTAGCCTACGAACTCGGTGCGACGTATGTGATTGTTCCAAGTGTTCTCAGTGGAAAAAAATTCTCGGAAATGTTGAAAACACACAAGGCATCAAAGCGTTCTTGGAAGATGATCGAACATGCTGTCTTGAAACCAGCTCAGCAACGTCGTACACATACGACATAATAAAAAGACCCCGCTGTGTGCGAGGTCAGAAGGAGTGGTCACGCGTTGAGGTTGGCAGGAATCTGGTGATCTGACCAGGACAGAAAGTTTTTGAGACGATCGCGAGCCTCACCCAGGCGCCTGGCGATCTTGAAGCCTGGCAGGGTATCCGCGAGTGTCACAGCGATTGACGTGTCGCCGCTCAGATCAACGATGAGTGTCTTGACGCTCATGTTTCGCGCGTACTTGATGATCTCTGGCATGTTGTCACGGTTGGTGACAAGTACGATGGTGGCTGTTGCCCTGAACGCGCGCGGTTCATTGACCGTGAGCCGGTTCGCCTGTTCGAAGTAATACTTGGATGAGGGCAGATCTTTCTTGATAGTCTCGATGAAGTACATGGCGGCCGTCAAGCCGTCACACACGATGGTTTGGTCATCCGCGATCACGAGCGTGTGCATGGCGCCGCAGTCTTTTTCCAAGATCGAATGCTTGTTCATACACCGACCCCAGGAGCAGATGCGTTTCCTCACGTGTTCCATTGGTTCTCCTCTATGAACGATTCAAACACGAACAACAAACAAGAGTATGACGAAAAAAAGAGATTCCGTCAAGATGATTTCTCGCGTCAAAGATTGACATATCCACCGTTTTCGGTTAGCGTTTGATGTTCGCATCTTGATGTTGAACGCTAAAGAACTGCCATAGGGAGGTGTCCGTGAGTGTTGTAGAGTCTTCGGTAGAGAAGCTGGCAGACGTCATCAGTTTGTTCGATCACCCGAAGTTTCAAGAGAGCTTGCTCAGTCGCATCACGTGTCATCAAGGTTTTGAGAATAATAAGATGACCAATTTCCTTGATGTGCTCAAAGTGCGCGGAGTGTATGTCCATCTTGATTGGCTTATGCGCGACGTGTGCATCTTCTATCGAACCAAGCAGTACGTATACATGAGCCGAATTGATCGTGTCAAAAGAATCGATGACTTGATCGAGATTCAGTGCTACGGGTTTCAATGCATCACTGTTGACGAGACCACACCACCCGATCTCAAGATCGGCATCAATCTGGGTGTCATCGCCACACGAAGCTCACGCCTGATTCCAGGAAGACCAACGCTCGGCCACAACGCTCTGCCCATGTTGCCATCGCATTGATTCGCTCATGGACGCGTCCTGCCCACCCAAGCTGTTGTGAAGGTGGGTTTTTTGTTATGATAAACGTAGTATGTCAGAAAAAAATCCACAGGGTTATGATGGAGATCGTGGCGTAACGTTTCCCACGGAAGCATCAATTTTGGAAAAGGAAAATCACTATGAACGTCAGCCAGTGAACGTGGGTGAGCCACCCATTCATTCTCGGTTGGGACGTGGAGAAACAGAACGTTACGAGATGTGTGAGGATGCAAAAATTAACGATCCGGAGCACGGCTTATTTCTTGTTGCCGATGGTGTGTCGGGTTCGAGGGGAAAAAATGGCGCCGGAGAATTCGCATCAAGAGAAACGGCTTGGCGGGTACAAGCGCTTCTGGGTGAAAATCTCGATAGGGGGATTGGTAACATTGTCCGTGCCAAGCATCTCGATCTCTCAGAAAAACAGCAGAAGATCCATGTTCTGATCGAATCACACATGCGCCTTGCACTTCAGTTGGCAGATGAGAAGATTCGCGACGAGCGTAAAAAGAATGTCGACTTTATTGAATCTGCAACAACGGCGACGCTTGCTAAAATTGTAGATATGCCCTCTGGCGATAAACTCCTGTTTTTGATGAATATTGGAGATAGCCGAGCTTTTTTAGAACACGATGGGAAACTCCACAAACTCACAACGGACGATAGTTTTGTAGCGGCTGATTTAGGAAAGCAGATTGGTTTGGATAACATGGATTTAGATACGCCACAGCAAAGAGCTCAGAAGGAACATCTTTTTCAACAACAACTTCAGCAAATAGAACAAGCGCCATCTGTAGATCATCTTCCTGCCGATTTGCGAAAATTTTTTCGATTCCGTCATATCATTACAAGTGCTGTCGGCGATGGTAAAGCGTTTGAGAAAGCCCGGATGCAAAAATTTAAACTGCAAAATGGTGATCGACTATTGCTCGCATCTGATGGGTTAACGGATGTCCTTTTTGAACAGGAGATCGCAGGACTTCTGAAGTCTTCCGCAAACGATCGTGAGACTGAACGCCTCCTGCAAAACGCCTCGGATGAAATTGCTTTTTTAAATAATCGTCCTCGTGCGAAAGCGGATGATGTCGCCGCAGTGGTTTTTACCATCGCAGAGATGTTGCATGAAGATGAAGTTTTCCTAGAAGAAGATGAACGACCCGGAACCGTTCCTGTTGATCATCCTTCGTCCGAGGTCAATCTGCAAGATTTACAAAATCGCCTCAAGGCTGTCAGTGCGGAGATCAGCTCCTTACTCAGTCATCTGGATTTCGTGCAAGAGAAAAACGAAAAAAGATCCATGGAACTACAAATTGTAGAGCTTGAAATAGTGGAAGCAAACATGGAATCGCAAATCAGTCTGGCTGAGTATAGGAATCGCTCGATTGATGCCAAAAGAGCCTCCCAACTTGAACGGATTTTGGAAGGTGCACCCAAACGATTGATGGCATTGAAACAAAAACGAGAGCGTTTGTTGCGGCAGAAAGAAGAAGATCTTGTCCAGAGCGCACGCGATGCGGCGTTGGGACAATTTCGTGTTTAGGGATTTGACAAAGAAAATTAGCACTCTATAATACTGAGTGCTAATTTAGATATGTTAACGCAACGCAACGAACACATCCTTCGATTGATTATCGAGGATTATATTCAAAGCGCACAGCCGATTGGTTCGCATGCTTTGGTTGAGGAACACGACGTTGGTGTGTCGTCGGCGACGATTCGAAATGAAATGGCACAGCTTGAACTTGAAGGTTACATTCGACATCCTCACACGTCTGCCGGACGCATTCCTACGGAGAAAGGTTATCAATATTACTTGCGTAATATGATAGAAAGCGAAGTTGCCTCATCAAAACATCAACCGATGAAACGTGTCGCTGTCGAGGAGAATCACGTTGAGGAAACATTGAAGCTTCTCGCACAGCGCCTCGTCGAACTCTCTGGCGAAACGGCAATCGTCGCATCGGATCCTCGCTGGAGTTACTACGCCGGTGTGTCGAATCTCTTTCACAAACCAGACTTCGATGATGTAGAGATGGTCCGTTCACTCAGCACACTGGTTGACTCGTTCGATCGCATTGCCATGAATCTCGCAAGGGAAGCGCCCATTCAACCAACGGTTTTCATCGGTTCAGAAGGACCATTTGGAAACCACGTCTCCGCAATTATCGTTCGGTATCAGTTTCCAAATAATCAAGTAGGTCTTATTGGTCTTATTGGGCCTATTCGAATGAACTATGTTGAAAATATTGCCTTAATGCAACGTACGCACGAACTCTTAGAAGAGATGTATGAAGGATAAAAAAACAGGGGTCGGGGACCAGGGACCGGCTGCCAGCAGTACAAATGAGCACTCCAATCCCGGCACACGGCCCCAGGTTCCCGGCTCCTGCTCTCATTGCGACGAGTATCTTCTTGGATGGAGGCGTGCACTTGCGGATTACGACAATCTCAAGAAGGATCTCGCAACCGAACGCACACGCATGCGCGACTTCACCTCCGTCGATGCCATACAACGTATCCTGCCTGTCCTCGATAACTTTGATGCGGCACTTGCATTCAAGCCTGAAACAACCGATCACAAAATCGAGAACTGGTTACAAGGTTTGCTCTACGTGCGCACACAGCTAGAAACCGTTGTCTCAGAATTCGGCGCTACGGCGTTTGGAGAAGTCGGCGACGCATTCGATCCTCTGCGTTACGACGCGGCCGGAGAAAAAGAAGTTGAAGGTAAAGACTCAGGGATTGTCATCGAAATCGTTCGTCGCGGATGGAAACGTTCTGACCATGTTATTCGTCCAGCAAAAGTTATTATAAGTAAATAATCTTACCCCGCGTTATCCTGAGGAGCCTCGACGAAGGATCCCTTTCTGAACAAAAGATCCTTCGTCGAGGCTCCTCAGGATGACACACAAAATAAATAAGCTGTTGTGTCATCCTGAACGCAGTGAAGGATCCCTTTCTGAACAAAAGATCCTTCGTCGAGGCTCCTCAGGATGACACA
>CAYJWY010000005.1:0-6262 GCA_964374035.1 uncultured Gammaproteobacteria bacterium | reverse complement strand
CAAAATTACATCTATGCCAAAAATTTTAGGAATCGATCTTGGTACAACAAATTCGTGTGTCGCCGTCATGGAAGGTGGACAGCCCAAGGTGCTAGAAAATAAGGAAGGCGCGCGTACCACACCATCGGTCGTTGCGATGTCAAAGTCCGATGAGCGTCTCGTTGGTTTGTCCGCGAAGCGGCAAGCCGTCACCAACCCAAAGGACACGTTGTTTTCTATCAAGCGACTGATTGGTCGACGATGGGAAGACGCAGAAGTGCAACATGACAACAAGATCATGCCCTACGAAATCGTGAAGCGTGGCGATGGAGTTGCGGTGAAAATGAAAGGGAAGGAATACACACCGGAAGAAATTTCCGCGATGATTTTAGGGAAGTTGAAAGCCGACGCGGAAGAACGTCTCGGCGAGAAAATCGAAGAAGCGGTGATTACCGTGCCTGCGTACTTCGACGACGCACAGCGCGCGGCCACAAAGGTCGCCGGTGAAATTGCCGGATTCAACGTTCGGCGCGTCATCAACGAGCCGACGGCGGCGGCACTCGCGTACGGATTTGATAAGAAGGCTGGTCAGAAGATTGTTGTCTACGACCTCGGCGGTGGAACATTCGACGTCTCGGTCCTCGACATCTCCGCTGACACGGTCGAAGTAAAGTCGACAAACGGCGACACGCACCTTGGTGGCGACGACTTTGATCGCGTCATCATCGATTGGATTTTACAAGAATTTAAAAAGCAAGAAGGCATCGATCTCTCGAACGATCCGCTCGCACTTCAGCGTGTAAAGGACGCCGCCGAGCGTGCGAAGATTGAACTTTCAACCGCCCTGCAAACGGAAATTAACCAGCCGTTCATTACAAGCGACGCACAAGGTCCAAAGCACTTGGTCCTCTCCATGACGCGAAGCAAACTTGAAGAGTTGTGCCACACGCTCGTCGTGAATACGTTGAATCCTCTTAAAGCCGCGCTTAAAGACGCTGGCTTCGAGAAGGGTGACATCCAAGAGATCATTATGGTCGGTGGAATGACACGCATGCCGCTTGTGCAGAAAACCGTTGAGGATTTCTTTGGCAAAAAGCCAAACGTCACCATGAACCCGGACGAAGTGGTCGCGATCGGAGCGGCTGTGCAGGCCGGTGTGTTTCAGGGCGACGTAAAGGATGTGCTCTTGCTCGACGTCACTCCGCTCTCTGTGGGTATCGAAACCATGGGCGGCGTGATGACCAAGCTCATCGAACGCAACACCACCATTCCAACAAGCAAGTCGCAGATTTTTTCGACGGCCGCTGACAACCAGACGAGCGTGGAGATTCACATCGCCCAAGGCGAACGCGACATGATGGATGGAAACAAAACACTCGGACGATTTATTTTGTCGGGTCTACCCATGGCTCCTCGGGGCATTCCGCAAGTCGAAGTGAAGTTCGACATCGACGCAAATGGGATCTTGAATGTCTCAGCCACCGATAAGGCGTCGGGAAAAACACAGACGATCACCATCCAAGGATCGACGAGTCTCAGTAAGGAAGAAGTCGAGAAAATGAAACAGGACGCAGAAGCGCATGCCGATGAAGACAAGAAACGCAAAGAAAAAATCGAACACCAAAATCTCGCGGACACGATGATCTACACGAGCGAGAAAATGCTGAAGGAAGCGGGCGAAAAAATTACGGCTGAAGAGCGCAAAGAAGTCGAGGACAAGATCGCCGCGTTGAAAGCGGTGAAAGATGGAGACGATCACGAAGCGATTAAGAAGGCGGCGGATTCATTGACGGATAGCGCGCAGAAAGTTGGCGCGAAGATGTATGAGCAGGGGGCCGGGGGCCAGGAACCGGCTGCCGGGGATGAGAAGACGGAGGAAAAGAAGGATGAACCGATCGATGCAGACTTCACAGAAAAGAAGAGCGAGTAACATGTCCACACACACGTACAAACAAATCATTGCATTGCTCGACGAAAACGGCTGTGAATATAAAACACAGCATCACGAACCCACGCGAACATCCGAAATTGCCGCGCGGGTTCGTGGCGTTTCCATGGAGTCCGGCGCCAAGTCGATTGTCACAAAGGGCCACAAGACGGGCACAAACTATTTGTTTGTGATGCCAGCGAACTTGAAACTCGACAGCAAGGCGGTCAAGCAACTCGTCGGCGAGGCCGTCGGGTTTGCGGATCATCCCGAAGAAGTGACAGACTGCGTGCCGGGATCTGTTCCTCCGTTTGGTTCACTGTTCGGCGTCAAAACATTCGTCGACGAGCGACTCGCGCAGAACGAAATCATTCACTTCAACGCGGGTGAGCTGACAGACTCGGTCAGCATGCCGTATCTGGCTTGGTTGGAAATTGAGAAGCCGCAGGTTGCGGTGATTGCGAAGGAGGCGTGATCGAAAAAAGAACCGATTGTTTCGGTTCTTTGAAAGGCGGTGTTATTCGTGTTTGAGTGCATAATCCACGGCGCATTGGACAATAATCTCCGTCGAGTCGAAGAGCTTTACGTCGGTGTGTGTTTGATTGATTGCCAGCGGAATCTCCGTACAACCTATAACGATCGCTTCGGCGCCTTGCTTCAGATAATCTCTGGCAATGTCTTTGAGCGTAATTACGTCTTCCGTTTTCTGATTTCCTCCCATGACATGTTCAATGACGCGTGTCAGTTGCATCTGTTGTTCCTCGTTTGGCGAGATGACTTCTATTCCAGCGTTTGAAAAAATGGTTTGATAGAGATGGAGTCTGTTCGCTGTTGCCGAAGCAAAGATACCAACCTTTTTGTAACCAGATTGTTGCACACGATTTTTTGTCTCCTCGACGATGTTAAAGATGGGAATTTTTACGGCGGATTGCATTTCGTTGTAGTACACATGAACGGTGTTGCACGCAATGATGATCAAGTTGCAACCAGCCGCCTCAAGTTTTTTTACGCCGTCAACCAGTTGTTGTTTCACGCGTTCTGCGTCGACGATTCCCGTTTCCTCGAATCCAAACAACTGCAAACTATTAATGACGATCGGAGGAAATTCAAAATCTTGTACGGCTCCATACTTCTGTTGTGCGTAGGCAATGATTTTCGAATACAGGTTCGCCGAAGCAGATGGACCCATCCCTCCTAAAACACCGATTGTTTTGTTCATATGTGTTCGTTTCGATTATTCGTGAAATTCTTCTTCCCTCGATTTGGATTGACGCAGAATGGACCGAAACGTTCCATAGAGAATATCCTTGCCATGAATTGGAACAATAACCGTGAGTGTTGGTTTACCAATCTTTCGATACTTTGCGTGACTTCCGCTCTGCTTCAAAAAAAAGAAGTCCTTGCTTTCATGGACGCTTAAAACTAACCGAAGTGCGTAGGATCTAGGCATGTCGAAACGTCACGGAAGCGAACGCGGGGCGGTTAATCCGTTTTGATTTTGCTGGAACGGGTTTGTCTTCAAAGTAGAGGGCAAGGGCATCTTGCAACATCGCAACCGCTTCCTTTTTCGTCTTGCCGAAACTTGAAACATCTACATCCAAACATTGGGAGATGTAGTAGTTTCCTTCTTTCCAAACGACGGACTGAAGATTGATTTTGCTCATAATATCAGCTAAGATCTTGTTCGAACTATGGCTAAAGATTACTACAAATTACTTGATATTGCAAAAGGCGCCTCACAAGACGAAGTGAAGGCGGCTTTTCGTAAACTGGCGCACAAGTATCATCCGGATAAAGATGGTGGCGATGAGGCGAAGTTTAAGGAGATCAACGAAGCGTACCAGGTGCTTGGCGATGAGAAGAAGCGTGCGCAGTATGATCGGTTTGGGTCGTCGGCGTTTGAGCAGGCTGGGGCTGGGGGCCAGGGACCGGGGGCCGGGTTTGGTGGGTTTGACTTTTCGGGTTTTCAAGGCGGGCAAGGCTTTGAGGATCTCGGGGATATTTTTGGCGATTTATTTTCCGGTGGTCGCGGGGGATCTCGACGACGTCAGACTCCGCGTGGAAGTGACATTCAAGTGGACGTCGAATTGAGTTTCAAAGAATCTATTTTCGGTGTCGATCACGATATCGCACTGACGCGACCCGTTTTTTGTGCACGTTGTTCGGGAAACGGCGCGGAACCTGCGGAGGGGATGAAGTCATGCGATAGTTGTGGTGGCTCGGGCGTGAAGATCGGCGTTCAACGGACGATTCTTGGCAACATGCAGGTGAAGCGTGCATGTGAAACATGTGTCGGCACAGGCGAGGTTCCGAAGAAGGCATGTAGTACGTGCTCTGGATCGGGAATCGAACGACAACACAAGACACTCACGGTTTCCATTCCCGGCGGTGTTGAGAACGGTTCTGTCCTTCGCGTTCGACAAGAAGGTGAGGCGATCAAGGGCGGCGTTGCGGGTGATTTGTTTGTGCGTATTCATGTGAAAGCGGACAAACGATTTGAACGCGATGGAAACGATTTGTATACGTTTAAGAATATTGGATTCACACAGGCGGCGCTTGGTGACACGGTTGATGTGGAAACGATCGATGGAACAGGGGAGTTGAAAATTCCAGCCTGCACACAGTCGGGCACGCAGTTTCGATTGCGAGGTAAAGGCGTTGTGCACGGACCGAGTCGAGGAGATCAAATCGTCACGGTCGAAGTCGTTACACCGAGAAAGTTATCGCGCGAGCAGAAAAAGTTGATTGAGCAATTAGATTTGAAGGAATAATTATCGTGTCATTCTGAACGAAGTGAAGGATCTTTTGTTTGTGGAAGAGATCCTTCACTTCGTTCAGGATGACACAGAGATGGATGACACAGAGATGGATGAGACAGAGATGGATGAGACGATGAAAATTATGTTTGAACTCCTCAACCAAAAAGGCAAAGCTCGACGTGGGCGGCTTACCACGGCGCACGGCGTGATCGAAACACCGTTCTTCATGCCGATCGCCACAAAGGGCGCGGTCAAGACGATGTCGAGTGCGGATATGAACGAACTCGGTGCATCGATTTTGTTATCGAACACCTATCATCTTTTACTTCGTCCTGGTCTCGAGGCGATGAAGTCACTCGGCGGGCTTCACGCGTTCATGAACTGGGACAAGCCGATTCTCACGGACAGTGGGGGATACCAGGTTTTTAGTTTGTCGAAGATGAATAAGACGACGGAAGACGGCGTTACGTTTCAAAGTCACATCGACGGCGCGCGGATTCACCTCACGCCCGAGAAATCAATGGAGATGCAGAGGGCGATCGGAAGCGACATTGTGATGCAGTTTGATGATGTGGCTGGAGGTCAATCCACGAAAGAACGATTTGAAGAGGCGATGGAACGCAGTTTGAGATGGGCTGTGCGTTGTAAGTTGGCATTTGCGAAGGACGAGACAGGGGTTACCTCTCCGGGTCGCTGGCCTGCCCATCATAGCCTTGGCGACGATGGGACCGTCGCCGTCGTTGCCTCGCAGACATCCCCTGTCTCGTCTCTGCTGTTTGGTATTGTTCAAGGAGGAACGCATGAAGATTTGCGTGCACGCTCCTCAGCAGGCCTTATCGATATCGGTTTCGACGGTTATGCCATCGGAGGGCTTTCTGTTGGGGAACCTAAAGAAGACTGCTATCGTTGCACCGAGTTTACCACCGATCGTCTCCCGCAAGACAAACCTCGCTACTTCATGGGCGGCGGCATGCCCGAGGACATCGTCACCTACGTTTCCATGGGTGTCGACATGTTCGACTGCGTGATTCCCACACGCAACGCCCGTCACGGAACCCTATTCGTTTGGAACCAAGATCCAATGTATTTCTCCCCGCTTTCGGAGGGAGGACGCAAGGGTGGTGCGGAAATCTGGTATTCCCAACTTCGCATCACAAACGAGCAGTACACCCTCGATACCCAACCTGTCGATCCTTATTGTCAGTGTGAAACCTGCGCAACGACGTCGCGCGCCTACCTCCGACATTTGTTCGCCACCAATGAACTTCTCGCCCTGCGACTCGCAACCATTCACAACCTTTTCTTTTACTTGACCCTGATGCAGAATTTGCGCGTGAGTCTGCTATAATAACATCGTATGAACCAATAGCGAGTTTCCATTCGTCATCCTGAGTGCACCAGAAGGATCTCTCGATATTATCAACGTCTTTGTCACAAGAGATCCTTCGGATGCACTCATGATGACAGACAACAACGAGTTTCCATTCGTCATCCTGAGTGCACCAGAAGGATCTCTCGATATTATCAACGTCTTTGTCACAAGAGATCCTTCGGATGCACTCATGATGACAGACAACAACGAGTTTCCATTCGTCAT
>CAYJWY010000004.1:19368-46520 GCA_964374035.1 uncultured Gammaproteobacteria bacterium | reverse complement strand
CAGAGGCGGACATTTTAACTTCCCGTAAAGCGGACATTACAACTTCCGGAGCACAGGACAAGTAAAATTACTTGACGTTTTTCCTCAATCATGGTGCTGTGTATGAGTCCTTTCATACACGTAAGAAAGAGGAAAAGGATGAGCAAGCGTATTATTCTTTCCGGTATCCGCCCCACGGCGGAAGATCAACATCTCGGGAACTATCTCGGTGCGATCAAGGATTTCGTCGAGCTGTCGAGCAATCCGGGCAACGACTGTTTCTACTTCATTGCAGATCAGCACGCGCTGACGACGACCGGAGTAAAATTCGAGGCAGAGGGCATTCGTCGTGGACGATCCGCCATCGTCCTCAACTTGCTTGCGGCAGGGGTCAATCCCGAGTCCACGATCTACGCGCAGTCGGCAATTCCCGAAACCTCTGAGTTGGCTTGGATCCTGGGGTGTCTGGCAAAAGTGCACAGCCTCGAAGAGATGCACCACTGGAGCGAAAAGAAGGGTCAACTGCAAAATCTCGTGATGGAAGCGAATGCAGGGCTGCTCACCTATCCCGTCCTCATGGCCGCGGATATTCTCGGACCGCGCGCGGACCTGATCCCCGTTGGAAAGGATCAATACCAGCATGTCGAATTCGCACGCGATCTCGCACGCGCATTCAATCGCGTGACAGGAACAACGTTCTTTCAAATTCCCAATCTCAGCGACCGGAACGAAATGATCGTGAGGTCGTTGACGAAGCCGGAAGAGAAGATGAGCAAGTCGGACGCAGACGGGTGTGTGTTTCTGAACGATCCCGAGAAGCTCGTCCAAAGGAAGTTTACTCGCGCCGTGAGCGATCCGGCTCGCAAACTTCGCACGGATCCTGGCGATCCGCTCGTGTGCAACGTCTACACGTTTCACCAACAGCTGAGCTCAGGCGAACGTCTCATCTGGGCGCAAAAAGGCTGTCTCAGTGCGAGTATCGGGTGTTTCGAGTGCAAGTCGGACATTGGAAAAACCGTGTTTGAACTGCTCGCCCCCATCCAGGAGCGTCGACGTGAGCTGGAGGCCTCCGGTGGAGAAACGTATGTGCGCGACGTTCTCGAAGCGGGAGCCCGAAAGGCACGCAAGCGTATCACTGAAACCGTCGCCGAGGTCAAGGAACTGATGGGTCTCGCAAAAACCGTGCAAGTCTAACCATGAAACCAACAGAAAAAGACGAGCAATCCACCGCTGTGCAAGACGACGACTGGCGAAAAACCATCACGATGCTTCCGTGCGGACACGAAGTTTTGCACGCCGATCAGATTCACTACTGCGCCTACATCGGCATGCCACTCATCCAGTGTCTGAACCATGCGTTTCCACAAACCGATTGCGAGCGCGAAGCGTTCACACCAGACGAACAACAGTTCATCCGCGTGCACCAAGTGCTTGAGCTCGCTTACGAACAGATGCTGTACGATCTTCCACGTGCCATGGATGCAATCGTGGAAGACAATTTCAATGAGGCGCTCATTGTTCTTAAACGCATCACCGGGTGGATGAACCTCTTTCCATCGATGCTTTCGCTCTTCTCCACCATGAAACGAGAGAGCTTCGCACAATTTCGCTTGAGGCTCGCTCCGGCGAGTGGCGCTGAATCACTCAATGCACGACGATTCGAAATTCGTGCGGGAGTCGAGGAGGCCCAGATGTATGTCCAGGAACGAGGAAAGGACTACACCTACCGCCAGTTTCTCGATCGTGGACCCACTCCAGAAAAAAATGATCCGAAGACCCGATGGTGGACAGAAGAGCTGTCGATGCTCGCGCGTCAGTCGTCGCTTCGAAGCGTGTTCCACGATGCGCTCTCACGCCATCGACTCACGCTTGAAACACTCCACAGGAAGGGAAATGAGTCCTACTCGTTGCGTCTGGTCGCGGACGCTCTGTACAATCTAGACTGTGCGTTCCACGACTTCCAAGAGAAGCATTTCGCAACCGCGAGCCGACAAATCGGCAAAGACCCGGGGACGGGTCATACGTCGGGCGTACCATTTCTGACCTCTACCAAAGAACACCTTCGCCTTTTCATCGCCCTTTGGACATTCCGCAAGGCGCATAAACAGACGGATCATCACGCCATCGAACAACGCTCTCTGTGGGGTGGCTAACCGATTCTCAACCGACCAAATTTTCTCATGGTCGGTTTTTTATTACCACACGCAGCGTTATGTGCATGATTTGGCAAGATAATAAAAATTCTTCCCCTTCGTAATTTTTTTTGCCGCCTTAGGAAAAATCAACATGCCCGTTTCGGGGGCATATTCGATCTCACCGTTGCCGTAACAACCAAGGCGTTGTCCCTTCTCAACCATCTGCCAACCCGTATCAAGACCCGAGTCAAAACAAAAGTCCGAGTCACGTGCCTGTGCAGAATAGGCTAACGCAAAAACTTCTTGGCTTCCGGTTGAAACAGCGGACGATTGCGTTAAATCCTTCACCTGACATTCGGGTGCAATGGATCCAACAGCCTGAAGCAATCGAATCATATCGGTATACACGCCGTGGACGTGCGTCAAATCATCTTCTTTCCCTGTCTCATAGGCAAGCTCCAAACCGCCGTGCGCTTCAACATACGCGTCAGTTGTACCTCGTTCCCCCAACCCATCGTCTTGACTAATGATATTAAACGGATCCGTTAAAACATACCTGACCGGAAGCAACCGATACAGATCTCGATGACGTGGGGAATCCTTCCCAAAACAAACAAAGGGTGGAGAGTCACTGCTTGTGCCATGAAGGTCAAAGACAAACTGAGCGCGAGCAAGAAGGGGAGCGATTTCGCGAGCACGTCGTAAATCAAGCGAATCATCTTTTTGTTGAACTCGATCAAGCTCGCTTTGAATAAAACAACGATTCAGGTCTCGTCCTCCCGAAGCGGATCGTTGACGCAGATCGATTGCCACAGGATTGCCAAAGGCAAAACAAATATCTCCTAAAATATCTGTGCTTGGATAACTCCCCGCAGGGAACGTTTCTAACTTAAACAATTTTAACAACAAACGCACGACTTCCACTCCAGTCAATTCGTCTCCGTGCGTTCCACCCAAAATCACGACAGACGGGCCTGCGTGCGTCCCGACAATCTGCCAAACATGAGACGGAATAATCGGTGTGGTATTCATATCTCAAAAAAGAAATGGGGAATAAAGGGAAAGAAAAAACGAGGGATCAGTAGGTCCTCGTCTGTAACGTGTCCATCATGTGATGGTTAGTGAACGGCGATCAAGCGTCGGATGGACATAATCCACGAGGCGATCTCCTCAGCGGACTGCGTCATGCCGAACATGCGAAGCTCGACGGTTCCATAGCGACTTATGCGCACGAGGTGCCAACAGTCGCGGAGGTTCTCTTCAAATCCTTGTTCGCGTGCAACTGCCCAGAAATGAGCCGTCGATTCGTAGTGCGGGGGTTTCCAATTTGTTGCCATCACGCGGTACAGACGCAGTCGTTCGCCGTGACTATGGTCACCCATCGCCATGAAGTTATCGAGGTTCGCAACGACCAGGTTGTGGACGTGGATGGCTTCCTGAATGTTTCGCGTACCTACATGAATGTGCGTGCCCGTTACCCGACACGCAGCGTTCAGCGTCTCCTGAGGCAGTTTCGCTTCGATTGCCGCGTAGCGTACGTCGTGCGCGTACACTTCGAGCGTCATGGATTCAGGCGCGACCTCGAGCACCGAGAGGCGTACGCCGAGCGCCTCCGTGGCCACGCGTTGTCCCTCACCCTGTCCCGTTTCCAATTGGTTGACGATGTTCTTGATGTCGTACACAGCGGTCGTGCGATGTTCCACCTGACACGCGGAGAGTTCGTAGGTCCAAGCGGGATTGTTGATGTGCGTCAGAAAGTCATGAGACTTGGGAACGGGCGTCCCGTTTGAGTCCGTGAGAAAATACTCACGCTCGACTCCGATGGCACCCACTAGATTCGTGTCGAACTGAAACTTCGACAAAAACGTTTTTTCGTCCATTCTCGATTCTCCGTATCTGTGACGTGTGTCGGAACAAATAAAGATTAAGCGGGTTTGTTCATTTTGTCAAAAGACCTAATCCAGACATGATTTGAAAGAAAAAACCCTCGAGACGGTCGTCTTGAGGGTCGAGTGCGCGGGCGACAGGGTTCGAACCTGCGACAGGCGGTTTTGGAGACCGCTACTCTGCCAACTGAGCTACGCCCGCAAAAGATCTACTCAAAGGAGCCTACACGATTAAATTTTGTTGTAAAGGGTACCACGCTCGAATGCAAGAAAAATCTCAGACCTGTGTAATGAAAATAGCTTGTATTCGCCTGTAATCGACAAAAATCGTTGACAAAGTAGAGGTCCAATGTTAAATTCCTCGCGAAATTAACATGCACATATCCCCGTGTGCAATCTTATGAAGAAAGACACGCATCCAACGTATCACACCGACGCAAAGATTCTTTGTGCGTGTGGCAAGATCTATGAAGTCGGTTCAACCATGAAAGAAATTCAGGTTGAATTGTGCGCAAACTGTCATCCCTTCTACACTGGCAAACAAAAGATCCTCGACACCGCTCGTCGCGTAGAGAAATTTACTACGCGTTCTGCGGCCAAGACGACCACCGCGACCGGTAAAAAAGTGAAACGTGAGAAGCGCACCAAGCAGAAGGAAGCCAAGGAGACAGCCAAAAAAGCGTAACATGTGATAAAGTGCCTTCATCTCGGAGGCACTTTTGTTTATGGACTACACCCAACAGATCAACAACTACAAAAATCGCAAAGGCGAACTGGAAGCACTGCTTGTCGACAGTGCCGTGCTTTCGAGTTCGGACAAACTACGATCGACAAGTGAAGAGTACCAGCACGTGCGGGAAGTCGTTGATATCGCGGATCAACTTTCAAAGGCACAGAACGATCTGGCAGGCGCAAAACAGACACAAAAGGAAACGAACGACGAAGAAATGCGGACAATGGCAAGCGAGGAAATCGAACTGCTTGAAAAAACCATCCAAAGCCTCGACGATCGACTCATGCTCGCTATGATTCCGCCCGATCCAATGGACAAAAAGAATATTATCATCGAAATCCGCGCCGGTGCCGGCGGCGATGAGGCTTCCTTGTTTGCGGGCGAACTCATGCGTATGTACACGCGCTACGCGGAACGACACAACTGGAAGGTTGAACACATCAGCTCGAGCCAGAACGAAATCGGTGGATTTAAAGAGATAATCTTCACCATCAAGGGCGCAAACGCGTACAGTCGTTTGAAATATGAAAGCGGTGTCCATCGCGTCCAACGTATTCCTGAAACGGAAAAACAAGGCCGAGTCCACACATCAACGACCACGGTGGCGATCATGCCGGAGGCTGAGGAGGTCGATATCAAAATCGATCCAAAAGACCTGAAAATCGAAGCAACGACCGCAACGGGAGCCGGCGGACAGAGCGTCAACACAACCTACTCGGCGTGTCGCATCACACACATTCCCACAGGGTTGATGGTGTACTGTCAGGAAGAACGCTCTCAGAAACAAAACAAGGAACGCGCGCTTTCGATTATTCGTGCGCGTGTGTACGCGCTCGAGCAAGAAAAACTACGATCCGCTCGTGAAGACGCGCGTCGCGGACAAATCGGCACGGGCGATCGATCCGAAAAAATTCGCACATATAATTTTCCGCAAGATCGCGTGACAGATCACCGCATTAAAGAGAGCTATCACAATATTACCGGACTCATGGACGGCGACATCGATCACATGATTGATGATCTCAAAAAAGCAGAGGTGAGTCATCGAATGGAAACTGACACCCCACACGCAGAAAATCAAAAAAATTGACAAAGACTTATCGTAAAGATAAATTTCTCTTGGTGGCGGAGATTGAGCAATCCCTGATGTTTGACCCCCTACCTCCAGACCTCAGGGACATCGCACAACAACAATCTTCGCCACCACTTTTCATTATGTTGCATGGTTAGATGAGACCAAATTGTGGATAACTCATCAAAACCCAGCAATATCAGCTCTTGACGATAACAAAAATCGCGAGTAATCTAAACGTTACGCTCAGGTGACCAAAGAAGTGGCCGCAAGGCCATCTCAATGCTCACTGTGCACCCGCCAAGTAGGCCACTCCGGAAAGAGTCGACTTCGGTCCTCACACTGTCTGGACTGGTTCTACAAAGCACCCGATCCCATGGAAAACACGCCTTCGGGTAGTGAACACGGGGTCAAAACCCGATCAGTTAATCATAAACGGCCTTGTGTCGTGGATGGTTCAGCTGATCAAAAAGATCGATTTTGCTGGGCAACTAGCTAGGTTGGGCAACCAACTGAAAGAATCGTTCAAACCAACGTGCGCGGAAGACTCGTCTGAAGCGTATGTTGATCATCGGGCCGCTGGTGAGAAAAACGTGAGCGCGGAAGTGTTTACGTGGATCAATCCGGAGGTGCCGTGATAGGAGCCAAAGCTCCAAACTAGTTTTCCTACTCGGAAGACTAGAGCGAATCCTAAAGATCTCGGAAAGAGCAATCTGAACGAGATATGAAGACGAACGTACTGGAGACGGTACGAACGTTCTGAAATGGAAACGCTCGAAGCGAAAAGATGGTCCTTTTGGAAAACAATGCCGAGTAACATCGGATGGAAAACAAAAAAGGGCAACCTAAGTACTGCGCGGAGGAGTAATCCAATGCAAAGGAAAATCCCGACGAGTAATGGGAACCTATGACTGTAATGGTCAAAGGTGGTGAACATCTTAGTAGCACACGTCCCTTGTGGACCATTGGAAATCGGCGTCAAAACCGAATGAAAATGGAACACGACTTGTGTGGAAGCTGACGTATGTTCGTGGATCTGGAAGTAGTCTCTAAAGTTCAAAGCTTGAAAGACCAAACCAGCGCGTTGCAACAGACGCAGTCCAGCGAGAATGAACTCGCAAGTGTGAGCCTAAAAAACTCACAATTGTCGAGCGAATGATCGCAACGAACAACAACAGCGAGACCGGAAACGACCCGAGTCACATCAGGTCGCAAAGGACTCAATCCACATCTAGAATGTCTGCGCAGTACTCCTGTACAGACAAAGGGACTCTGACCCGGGTATTTTAACGCTTGCGTTGAAGTACTCGGGTTCTTTAATTTCAGCGATGTTTGGTAGTATGGGGGAATCTATGACCGTTCTTGAAACGCTTAACTGGGCGAATGAAAAACTAAAACGCATGAACATTGATTCATCAATGTTAGACGCGCAGGTCATTCTGGCGCACATTCTCAGTGTTAAAAAGTCCTGGCTTTTTTCGCATTTTAACGAAGGTCTTAAACCTCATCACGAAGAACAATTCTTGATGGCGATCGAGCGACGCATGAAACACGAGCCAGTCGCCTATATCATCGGCAACAAACCCTTCTTTGGGCGAACGTTTCTTGTCAGTGCATCCGTCCTCATTCCTCGCCCAGCAACAGAAACCCTGATCGAAGAGGCTCTCAAGCTCATTCATCCTGAAGAAGCAGAAAAAACTCTGATCTGCGACATCGGTACGGGCTCAGGTATCATCGCGATTACACTCGCTCTGGAAACAACGCTTCCGGTCATTGCAACAGACATCAGTGCATCCGCGCTCGACGTTGCGAAAAAAAATGCGGCCACGCTGGAAGTCACCGACGTAGATTTTCGTCATGGCGACCTGCTTGACCCCATTATTTCTCTCTTCGAATCGATTCGGGATTCAAACGACCCTCAAGTCTCATCGGTCTATCCCTTCAAACACCTCATCATCACCGCCAATCTTCCCTATCTGAGCGATGCCCAAATGGACGCGCTCGACACGGATGTTGGTTTCGAACCAGAGTCTGCCTTGCGAGCCGGACCCGACGGACTCGACGCGTATCATAAACTTTTCAAACAACTCGCAAAACATCGCGATCTTCTTCCGCGACACGTCAACGTGCTGATCGAAATCGATCCTTCGCAAACGAAAAAAGCCGTGAAGCTCATCGCTCACAACTTTCCTACAATAAAACCACTCGTCATAAAAGATCTCCAAAATGCAGATCGCGTTATTCTTTCTCAAATGTAACATCGTAGACAGACGGCACGATCTCGATCCAAGCAACACCCGCGTTCATCGCAATCTCATTGTCGCCGTCAAAAAAACGCAAACGCTGGGAAGCCGACGGCTTTTTCCATGTCGCATCAATCACCTTGCCATCCTGCAGAACCCAAGCCTTTCCCTGCCCAAGCGTACGAACGTTGCGACGACCGACTTCATCCTTAACGGCAATATCCGTGACAACGATCGCCACTGTGTCAGCAAAAATCTGATCACCCTCACGGGTTTTTATGTTATCCCCTGCCTCTAAACGCTTGTAGCGTCCACTCTCATCATCAAAATTCCAGCCAACCGTGTACACCGGCGCCCAAAAATCGATCGAAACACTGGACAACGGTGACTGCGTCAAGACGGGATCCGCATCTTTATACTTCCACGATTCATAAAGCACATCCGGTGCAACTCCGCCATCCGTTCGATCCTTCAAAAATTTGTTTAATAAATCAGAAGATGTGTACGTATTGTACGGTGCATAGCGCGACGAATCACGCCAAAAACTTGATCCGTGAGTAAACTCGTTTAAATCAAACGTATCGCCGCTCACGATTTTATCGATCGCCTCATTTGAGCCACCCACGTGCACATACAACGCATCAAATTCATTTACCCAATCAACAAAATACGGACGCGCAGATCGAACCGGCCCAATCTTTTCAACAACGGTGTTTGCATCAAAAAATGCAAGAAGTCGAGGAATCCCAGCCTCAACTGGCGCTTCAACAACGAGAAAAGCTTGGTTAAGACCACTTTGTGGTCGTGCGTCTTCATGCTCATCGATCATCACGGCAAACACGTTGGTCGGCTCTACCGATGCGTTTTGCCAAACTCCTGTGAGTGGATGTCGAACAGTGTTTTGCGATGCATCGATCACAATGGGCGTGATCGATGGCATTGTATTTTGACGTAACGTCCAACGAATCTCGAAAACAAAAAATAAAAACGCAAGCGCGATCAACCCACCTACACCGTAAAGCTTTTGCTTCTTGGTCAAGCCATGGAAAGTCATTCTACTTCTCCATGGAGGGCCGGCTAATCCTGGCCTGCGTTTTTTCTCCCCTTCTCTTTTTGACATGTTACTTTTTCGCATCTGATTTTTTTGCTTCAGGTTTTGCAACAGAGCCTGAACTGGATCCACCTGACTTGACACCTTCTGCGTCTGCATCAACCTCACCTTCTTTCTTATCGGTAACCACGCCAACCGCCGCAATGTTTTCTTCAACCGCTTCATTGAGCTCAGCCATTTCCGCTTCTGTGCGAGGCGCTACAACGCTTGCAATGGTGATTCTGCCGTCTTCGAGAATCTCAATTCCCTCCGGAACAACGAGATCTTCAACACGAATCATGTCTTCAAATGTGACAAGCCCTGAAAGATTGACAGTCAATTTGCGAAGCAACTTACTTGGAAGACATTTAATCTGAACACCCTCATAGGATTGCACAAACGTGCCGCCGAGTGTCTTCACTGCTGGCGCTTCACCAACAAACTCAAACTCGACATACGCTTCGATCGGCTTGTTCATGTCCACCATGCGAAAGTCGACATGCGTTACCTCGTCAATGACGGGATCTTGCTGATAATCTTGAATCAAAACATGCAAGGCTGTGCTTCCATCAATCTTCAATTCCACAAGAGAACTTTCTCCTGTTTGTTTGTACGTTTTGACAAACGCCTGGCGATCCACACAGATATTCTTTGGTTGCATGCCGGCTCCGTAAACAACGCCAGGAACTTGACCCTGCGCGCGCAGTGCATTGCAGTGACGACCTGTGTGTGTTCGGCTCTTGGCTTCTAAGATAGACTCAGACATAGATTTTCATTAGGTTGGCCGCATTGTGCGTTATTTCTCCTGTGTCGTCAAGAGAAAAAGCCCTTTTCAAGGCTTTTGCTATTCTTTTAACTTTCTGAGCTTTTTATGGGCGCGCGTCGGCTTCTTTTCACGAATGGGCCCGAGTCGTTTTTGCCAATCCATCCCTGAAAACAGCGTGTGACTTTCGATCACATCGTTCATGCTTACATTTGCATTCGCTCGAAACGCTAGAACGTCATCGGAATCTAAATCTGTGAGTAAACCGATGGAACTTGATCCAACGGTATTGACAAGAACACACGCCAAAATACTATGATGACATTTACGACATTGCACATGAAACACGTGTGTTTCTCCATCGCGACCAAGCAGGCGCGCTTGCGTTGGATGGTAACGCGTCTCGCAAATCGGGCAGGTTGAAATAAGCCTCAACCCTTCATGAAAATACTCTCTATTGGAGGATGATTTCATAAGACTTCCTCACGATAACATAATTCTAACACACCGACCAATCCTTTACTCGGATCGTCTTGCGGACATATGAATCGATTGGACGATTCCAAAAAGAGCCATCAAGAAAATCACGGAACTTCCTCCGTAACTGACAAACGGAAGGCCGATGCCTGTGACAGGAAAGACACCTAAATTCATACCAACGTTCACAAGCAGTTGTAAAAATAAAATCGCAAGAACACCGAGAAGCAAATAGGCGGTAAAGTTGTCGCGAGCCTTTCGAACGGCCTGAAACAAACGAATAAACAGCATCGCAAAAGCCATAAGCACAAGGGTGACACCAACAAGACCAAGTTCCTCGGCGATCACGGCAAAGATGAAGTCAGTTTGCGCTTCCGGGAGAAATTTCAGTTGGCTTTGTGAACCAAACCCGAGGCCTCTGCCAAACCAACCACCCGACCCAATTGCAATCATAGCCTGGTTGACGTTGTAGCCTTGACCGAGCGGATCGTACGTGGGATCCACAAAGGTGATCATGCGTGCTTTTTGATAAGGGGCGAGCAGGAATAACCAGGCGAGGATGCAGATCAGGGCGAAGACGGCTAGGAGGACTAAGAAGTAACGTACAGGGAGGCCGGCGAAAACGGTGAGAATAAACCAAATACCAAGCAAAACGAAGGCGGATCCCAGGTCGGGCTGTAGTAAAACGAGAAACACAGGAAGCAATGTCATGGCAAGGCTGAAAAACAGCTCCCTGATTCCAAAAATACGCTTGGCACGTTCTCCAAAAAATGTTGCAAGAGAGATGACGAGCACAACCTTCATAAACTCAACCGGCTGGAAGCTCACTGGACCCAAAACGAACCAACCTTGCGCGCCACGAATCTCTTGACCCCATAGCAACACACCGATCAGCAGGGCTATGCCTGATAGATAACTAATAAACGCGTAGTTACTCAACAGACGATAATTGGAAAGAGCAAAAAGTCCTACCAAGACAAACCCGATTGTCAAGGCAATGATCTGTTTTTTTATGTTCAAAAACAAACCGGTATCAAAGGACAACTCTACGGAATAAATCGCGGAAAGTCCAAGCAAAATCAACACAAAGATAGCCAAAAGCACAACCCAATCAAGGGAACGAAGCTGATTTAAACGCAGAAAAATCATCGAACTCATTCTCGTCATAGCCTGTGCATCCTAACACAATGCATCTTATCGCTTGATAACAGGCCGTGTGCGTACATCACCATCCAAAACGCCTTTTGCACGTTTGTAGGTTGTAGGATCCAGCAGTTGAATATCGGGAATAATTTCAACCGTGGATACTCCTGGAAGTGTACCAAACCAATTCAAGCTTACGTCCTTGCTCTGCAAGGAATCCAAGGATGTCACCGTGATACGATTCACACCCACAACACTACTCCCTTGTTTTAGAAGCACAAAAAAGGATGGTTGAAAAAAGCTAAATGCCGTGCGATTAAGCACGGTAAATTGAGTGACGCCGATGGTCTTCTCGTTTTGTTGTTCCACACGAAATGTTGGATCGCGCACTTCGATGTCGGAGCGTTCCGCAAACCACGTTTCATAATCTCCTATCTCACGATGATCGATGCGATGCCAAACGATATTCGACACCCTTAACTCAGAGGATCGCAACGGCGTTGTGGAAGTAATCGCAAGATTGATCACAGGCTTGATTTGTCCGGGTAAAAACACGGCGCGCTGGATGGGTGTATCTGCTTCATTTGTTGAAAAGCTGTAATCAAATTCAACCCACCAATCCAAATTGGGATTCGACATCATTGCGTAGAGGTCGTAACGATCGCCTCCCAAAGAAAAAACACGAAGATCATCTTGTTGAAGCTCTTGTGCGGCGTTTGAGATCGTGTACGAACGCAAGTCATCAAACCCCTGCACGACCATGCGTTCGATCGCTGAGCGCTCTTTGTCATAGCTCACCGCGTAGGTATCGAGAAAAGTCCATAACACAAACAAGAGTAAGATGGCGTCGAAAAACATAAACACCCCATATCCAAGACGCTTGAGCGCGCCGCGATGTTCAACCCACCACAAGGAAAGCTTGTATTGTTTCTTGGATTCCTTCTCTTCCTCAAGAAGAAGGTTATTTGATCCCTCCGACATAGTGAAAGAAGTATAACACGATTGTGAACGTTTGGCCTTCCAAGCGCATGGGTTCTATGCTAATCTTGAGCTGAAAAAAGAATGACCATCTGAATGCTTTTTGACTATGCCGGCAAAAAACGTGACTTCAAAAAAAGACAACAAACAAGATTACGGCGCGAAACAAATTCAGGTTCTCGAAGGACTCGATCCGGTTCGCAAACGCCCAGGCATGTACATTGGCTCGACCGGTCCGGAAGGCTTGCACCATTTGATTTGGGAAGTCATGGACAACTCGTTTGACGAGGCCATGGCCGGTCACGGTGACGTGATTACGCTCAAACTTCTGCCAGACGGCATGATTTCGGTTTCCGATAACGGTCGAGGTATTCCCGTTGATAAACATCCGCAGTTCAAAGTCTCAGCGCTTGAACTTGTGCTCACCAAACTCCATGCCGGAGGAAAATTCGGCGGCGGCGGATACAAAGTCTCGGGTGGTCTGCACGGCGTGGGCGTGTCTGTGGTGAACGCGCTTTCCACATATCTCAAAGCAGAAGTACGCCGCGAAGGACAATTGTGGGTGCAGGAATACGCAATCGGAAAGCCGAAAGCCTCTGTAAAATCTGTAGGTAAAGCAACGGGAACAGGAACGACCATTACCTTCAAACCAGACGCAACCATTTTTGAAACAACGGAATTTCAGTTCCAAACCATTCTCGATCACTTGCGCCAACAGGCGTATCTTACGAAGGGAATCAAGCTTGTCATTGCCGATGAGCGTAGTGAAGAAAACCGAGCCACATACGGCTTTTATTTCGAAGGCGGCGTGGCCTCGTACGTGCGCCACATCAACCGCGGAAAAGGCGTGAAGCACGAAAACGTCTTTTACGTTTCCAAACACGACGACGCAAGCGATATCGATGTTGAAGTCGCGCTTCAATACACGGAAGATTATTACGAGTCCACACATTGTTACGCAAACAACATCACCAATCCAGAAGGCGGAACACACTTGATCGGTTTTCGATCCGCGCTCACACGCGAGCTCAACAACTACGCCCACGCCAAAAATCTCTTGAAAGAAAAAGACAAAAATCTCACGGGAGAAGATGTTCGCGAAGGACTCACAGCCATCATCAGCGTCAAAATCAAAGACCCGCAATTTGAAGGTCAAACAAAAGCCAAGCTTGGAAATTCTGAGGCGCGCACAGCCGTTGAATCCATCTTTGGCGAGGCATTTCGCATCTTCCTTGAAGAGCACCCACGCGACGGAGAAGCCATCGTTGGTAAATGTCTACTCGCCGCGCTCGCACGAAGCGCCGCGCGCGCCGCCCGAGAAACAGTTCTCAGAAAAGGTGTCCTCGACGGCCTCACCCTTCCGGGAAAACTCGCAGACTGCTCGTCAAAAGACGCCAGCATCTCCGAGCTCTTCATCGTTGAGGGAGATTCCGCTGGAGGTTCAGCAAAGCAAGGCCGCGATCGCGACACGCAAGCCATCCTGCCACTCAAAGGAAAAATCTTGAATGTGGAGCGCGCGCGTTTGGATAAGATGCTCGCAAACAACGAAATCAAATCGCTCGTGATCGCGATGGGAACAAACATCGGCGAAGGATTCGACGTCGCAAGTTTGCGCTACCACAAAATCATCATCATGACCGACGCCGACGTGGACGGCGCCCATATCCGCACGCTTCTGCTCACCCTTTTCTTCCGCTACTTCCCAGAATTGATTCGCCAAGGCCACATCTACATCGCCCAATCTCCACTCTACCGCGTCAACATCGGAAAGAATTTTCGTTACGCGTACAGCGATGCAGAAAAAGAAAAGGTGATCAAAGAACTGCTCGACGAAGCCGTCAGCAAGAAGTCGAAGAAGGACACAGAAGAAAAAGAAGAAGTTGTTATCGTCGATGTCGAGTCAGAAAACGAAGAGATGGAAGTCTCGGGCGTGAAAGTAAACATTCAACGCTACAAGGGTCTGGGAGAAATGAACCCGGAACAGCTTTGGGAAACCACGATGGATCCCAAGCAACGCGTCATGAAGCTTGTCAAAATCGAGGACGCAGAAAAAGCCGACGAAGTCTTCGACATCTTAATGGGCGCGGACGTTGCACCGCGAAAACGGTTTATTCAGACACATGCAAAAACCGTGAAAAACCTAGACATCTAAAAAGTACTTTCGATTAATTCCAGAAACCTGTGCATATTTCCGTGCGTCAAAAGTCCACGATAAGAAGCTAACTGCTCTGTCGTGGAATTTTTATTGATGACGCGCAGGATTCTTCGCTTCGTCGTTGCCCGCAAAACTCGATGGTTGACAAAGTGTGTCCACCCGAGAAAATCAACACCAGAAGCAAGCGTCTTTAAAAAAATTTTCTTTGGGTGGAGCGTGAGGTGGAGATCGAAAAGGAGGAATGATCGAACGGCTGGAACCAAAGATTGGAGAAGGCTTTTGTCATGAGAGAGAAATACGAAGTCGTCTGCATAACGAATGTAGTGTTCGACCCTGAGTCGATGTTTCACAAACTGATCGAACCGATTCATGTAAACATTGGAGAAGAGCTGTGAGGTGAGATTGCCGAGTGGCAACCCGACGCATGATTGACTCATCGTTTCAAAACTTCCGATGACGTTCTGAAGAAGTGCGCGTAGATCGTTATCCTCAATGTAGTCGTTGAGAACACGTGTGAGAATACGATGATCAATGCTCCCAAAGAATTGCTTAATATCGCATTTAAGAACCCAACACGTTCTTGTGTGATTACGACCCACTTGAAGCGCACACACTCGAAATCGCTCGATTGCTTTATGCGTGCCTTTCTGTTTTCGACACGAAAAAGAGTCACTGATAAATGTGCGGTCAAAGAATGGATACAGATTACGATACAATGCTCGGTGCAAGATACGGTCACACACGGAAGCTTTGTGAATGATGCGTCGCTTCGGATCGGTAATCACAAACGACTCATAACCAGAGTGACGATAGGTCTTCGTCAATAGCGCGCGATGCAAATCGAACAGTTGATCCATGAGGTGAAGCTCGAACATTTGCACGTCGGCCCTCGCTCGCTTCCTAATGACAAACTCCTCCCAGGCACCCATGAGATTCTCTATCGAAATCAACTCTTGATACGTATGTCCGAACGCAATTTTACCCACGCCGTTAAGCGTACCCCCCCCCTGACTATTTTGCCAGTTCTCAAAACACTGAAGCGTGCCTACCTCATTTGGTTCGAGTGTTACGGAAAACTTCCCAAGACACATCGCTACTCTCTTGGGAAACGCGTTGACAACTTGTTTGTTGAGACCATCGAAATGATCGTGACGGCAGCGTTTCTCAAACCTCACGAGAAACAGCCTTATGTAAAAATGGCGATTCGAAAATGCGACACGCTTAAACTTTTCCTCCTTATCCTCTGGGAAACACGTTCTCTCGAGCAAAAATATTACCTAACCCTATCCGAACCTTTAGACGAAGTGGGCAGAATGCTTGGTGGGTGGCAGGGACAACTTTCAAAACAAAACTCTCCCAAAAAAATATCGGGAGAGAAATGAGGAGACTAGCGAGCATCGCAGCCGGGTTCTGGACGTTCCAGTCGTTGTCGAGCCAGTTGTAGTTCCGGTTCCACGCACCGTCGTCCCAGTACAGATACCGGACGTAGAGGTTGCCGTCGGAGTTGCGATTGTGCATGAATGCCGTCCTTATCACCACCCTTTGAATACTCTTAGGGCTGAATCGTATTTGGCATCTACAATGCCCTAGCATTCACACCGAGTATCTTCATTTTTGAAGCTTCTGCGTGCACGACGCTACTCAAAACTTGAGTCATGAGTATTCTGCGTGCACGGATACTGGATTCGGCCGTCGAAAATCTTAATCCTCGACAGATTAGCCTACTACCGATATGAGTATAACAAAAAAGGCCCCACGCAACGTAGGGGCCAAGAGCACAGAGGTCCAAGAGACCAAGTGCAGAGCAGAGGATCTAAGATCTCAGGACTGAGAGACACTCGCGAGCATCGCAGCCGGGCGCTGGACGTTCCAGTCGTTGTCGAGCCAGTAGTAGTCCCGGTACCACGCACCGCCGCCCCAGTACAGACACCGGACGTAGAGGACGCCGTCGGAGTCGCGATAGCCCACTGACCAGAAGAAGATGTAGCGGGTACGACCCTCGTCATCGACCTTACAGCTCTCGGGTATGAGATGGACGTTCTCATAAAGGGCGTCCATGATGTTCGGGTGGAGCGTCGCTAGATTCACGAGATCCTTGCGGAGGTCGTGTCCCTTGACGGTTCCCGTCTTCTGACCTTCAACGAGGTGGAACGTGACCAGACGGCCTTCGACGTAAAGCTGGCCGTCGCGGTTTTCGACCGTGACCCAACCCGAGCCTTGATTCCACTCGATCGTGGCCCCATCGAAGGGGAGCTGTGGGATGGCCGACAGGTTCACGAGGATGACGGTGTCGGAGATGCGCTCCCAGAACGGCGGGGGCGGGGCGGGCACGTCGCTGACGGCGATCGGCCAAGGGTTCTCCATTCGAATAAACCGCTTGGTGGCTGCGACCCAATCCGGATCGTCGAGCCTGGCCAGAAGGTCGATCACCACTCCGTGCGTTGCCATCGGAAGCGTGACGAGCTTGCGAACGATCGTGCCGAGCTTGTCCTTGGACATGGTCAATCTCCTTTTCAGCCGCCGGCGTCATGTTCCTGAAGGCCAGGATGAACACGAGACCTATTTGTTGAAGGCGGCTGTTTGAAGCCGAACAGCTGCAAAAAGCCACATTCAACAGAGGATGATCTTAGCAGAAAAAAGCCAAAATGTCAATCATTTCAGAGTTCTCCACACACAGCCTTGCCAGAACCAAGGAAATCGGATATGTTGCCTTTAGATGGCCCCTCGCGGGCCTTTTAAAATACCCTTATGTCTACCGAGATTTCCAAAAAACACCATCCGCTCAAGTGGTTCTGGAACTACCTTCGTGAAGCTCGCGCGGAACTCATGAAGGTTACGTGGCCTTCACGAGAAGACATTGTGAAGTATTCGCTCACCGTGATTGTCATCAGCGTTCTGCTCGCTGTGTTTATGGGCGGACTCGACTTTATATTAAATATCGGAGTTGAAAAACTCATCTCGCTAACTTCCTAACGTTCTTTTTTTATGGCAAAACAGACCGCCAATCTCGGACGCCGTTGGTACGCCATCCACACGTACTCCGGCTACGAGGACAACGTCGCACAAAATTTGCGACAACGTATTGAGACCATGGACATGGAAGAGAAAATCTTCGGTGTCATCGTGGCAAAAGAGAAAAAAATAAAAATCAAAAATGGCAAGCGCAAAGTCACGGAAGAAAAAATCTTTCCCGGCTACGTGCTTGTGGAAATGATTGTGACCGATGACTCGTGGTACGTCGTGCGCAATACGCCCAACGTCACCGGCTTCATTGGAACAGGAACGACACCAACGCCAATTGCGAAAGAAGAAATCGACGCTCTGCAGAAACGCATGGGCGTCTCCGAGCCAGAATTCAAGGTGGACGTGGAAGTGAACTCGCACGTGATGATTACCGACGGTCCGTTCAAAGGCCAACAAGGAAAAGTTAGCGAACTCGACGAAGAACGCGGCAAGGTTAAAGTCCTCGTCTCAATGTTCGGCCGCGAAACGCCGATTGAGCTCGACTTCTTGCAAATCCAGAAGGTTTAAGGTAAAAATGGGGCCGGCTACCAGGGACCAGCGGCCAAATCTTAATTTCTGAGACTCGGCCCCCAGCACCCGGTCCCAATAATTCCTAGTCTAGTTGCTGATGTTTTTCCCATTGTGTCATCCTGACCCCGCCCAGGCGGGGGAAGGATCCCTTAAGAGATCCTTCGTCGAGGCTCCTCAGGATGACAAAGTGGAACGACACGGAATCTAGTAAAAATCTTACTATGGCCAAGAAACTTGTTACCCAAGTGAAGCTCCAGATCCCAGGAGGTGCCGCGACTCCCGCGCCACCCGTTGGTCCAGCGCTCGGACAGCATGGTCTCCCCATCGGTGAATTCGTCTCGCAGTTTAACAACGCCACTCAGGATCGTCGCGGTGAAATCGTGCCGATCATCATCAACGTCTACGACGACCGCACGTTCGACTTCATTACCAAGACAGCACCCGCGTCCGACATGATTAAAAAGGCCGCTGGAATCTCAAAAGGATCCGGCAAGCCGCTCACGGAAAAAGTCGGATCGATCACAACCGCACAGTTGCGCGAGATCGCAATGAAGAAACTCCCGGACTTGAATACAAAGGATGTTGATCAGGCGATGAAAATTATCGCGGGAACCTGTCGGCAGATGGGGGTTGATGTTAAATAACTAAATGAAGGGACCGGGGACCAGCTACCGTGGGCCGGGATAGCAATCCCGCGATTCCCGGCAGCCAGCAGCCGGTCCCTGGCACCAATAACCTGTGGGAGTCCTCACGGACGCTTGACCACTCCACTCTATGCACAGCAAACGCTTTCAAGAAGTTCGCTTACTCGTCGACAAGACCAAGAAATATTCCATCGAAGAAGCTGTTGACCTCGTGAAAAAGACGGCCACGGCGAAGTATGATGAAGCCGTTGAGCTTCACGTGCGTCTGGGTGTTGATCCAACCAAGTCCGATCAACAGGTTCGCGGAACCATCTCCTTGCCACACGGCGTTGGAAAGACCAAGCGCGTCATTGCCTTTGTCGAACCGGAAAAAGAAGCCGAAGCAAAGGAAGCGGGCGCCGACCTCATCGGTAATCAGGAAATGATCGACAAAATCGCTTCCAGTGGTGTCATCGACTTCGATGTCGCGGTTGCTACCCCAGCAACCATGGCCAAGCTCGCCAAACTTGCTCGTATCCTCGGTCCACGCGGCATCATGCCAAACCCAAAAACCGACACGGTGAGCCCGAACGTGAAAAAAATGATTGAAGAACAGAAGGCCGGAAAGCAGAGCTTTAAGAACGACAAGGACGGAAACATCCACCAAGTCTTCGGCCGCAAATCCTTTACAAACGATCAGCTCAAAGAAAACCTAACCGCTCTCATCGACGCGATCCGCCGCTTGAAGCCATCGAGTTCGAAAGGAATCTTTCTGCGATCGATTACGATTGCCTCGACCGTTGGACCTGGCATCAAGGTTGAAGGGTAAAAAAAGTTCGCCCAAAAGGCGGCTTTTCTTTTTGAATGTGCTGTGTCATTCTAGGGTCATTATGCTGTCATCCTGAAAATGTTGTGTCATCCTTCCCCCGCCCAGGCGGGGGAAGGATCCCTTAAGAGATCTCCGACCTTCAGGCCGGGCCCGGCTCCGCCGGGCTTCGTCGAGGATCCTCAGGATGACACATCATGGCACAAGGATGACACAAAATCTATGTCCGTCCTCACCCGCAACGAACTTCTCACCGCGCTAGAATCCGGCGACATTCGCCTCACGCCTGCGATCGACAAATTTCAATTACAACCGCACGCGATTGACCTGCGCCTCGGCTACAAATTTTTGATTCCACGCAACTGGGTGCTCGACGAGAAGGGCCGACGGGCGATCAAAGTCGCGATCGACGACGTTGATGGACACAACGGCCAGTTCGACGAAATCCAACTTCAACCCGGCCAGTATTTCGACATCCTGCCTAATGAATTTGTCATCGGCACCTCGCTCGAACGTATCGAGATCAACGCCATGAACTTGATGGCCATCCTCTTCCCGCGCACATCAACCAACCGCCGCGGCATCGACCTCTCACTCTCAGGCATCATCGACACCGGCTACAAGGGGCATCTCATTTTCCCGATGAAAAACGAAGCCGGCGACCAAGTCATCCGCGTCTACCCAGGCGAGCGCGTCTGCCAAGTCATCTTCCAAAGGCTGTCCGCCCCGCTCACAAGCGAGGAAGCAAACATGCACGGGATGAGCGCGGCAAAGTACACAGACTCGAATTCGCAAAATTTTGTACTCGACAAAAACGAGGAGCGTGAGCTACTCATCAGCGGAGGCCTTGAAAAACTGAAAATCGAATACTCCCTGAAACCACCTGCGCCTTGAAGCCTTAGTCAGCGACGCGCCAAGCGCTATGGTGACGGTGCGCGAAATGGGGTCGAAGGGCAGTACGGCTTCGACCACACTTCGCCACGGCTACGAGTGGCAAGTAGGCTCAGCCAGTATCTAGAAATAGCCCTGAAAACAGGGCTATTTCTTACGATTCGGTTGACAAAACTCACGTTTCAGACTATTCTTCCGTCACTGGACCACAAACTTAGAAAGGAACGTCCATGATCGACGTGAACAAGTTGCCGTATCGGCACTACGCGCACCCGTTCGATCGTCCCGTCGAGGCCAAGAGCGCGCACCACGGCGTCGGTCGCGACAGCGATGCGATCGGGGGCTACACCGGCATCGGCTGGTACGAGGTCTTCCGCGACCGCACGACCAACGAGCTCTACCGCGTCCATTGCTCGGACGGCGTGTACGGCGGCAAGAGCGCGCACCACGACGACGATCTCGCGTGGATGGACGACTGTCGCAAGCGGATCCATCGCCGCACCAAGGACGAGGCCGCACGTGGCGTGAGCGAGGTGAAACTCTCGAGCGCCGAGTGGGCCATCCTGCTCACCCACGTCTTCACGTTCTGGCTCGACAAGTCCGAACGCGAACCGAACAAGACCGTCGGCGACAGCAACCGCCACCTCGACGAGGGCCGCGTCGGGACGATCAACGGCGTGAGCGTCGTGGTCGACCCCAAGCAGAAGAATCCGCTTCCCCTGCCGCCGAGCCAAGTGCGGCGCGAACTCAAGGAGCAATTCGAGGAGGAAGAACGATACCAGGAACTCTCCGACCGTCTCGACGCCTGACCGACACCAACTCACCCCGCCCATCTCTGAGATGCGGCGGGCATTTTTTATTTCCAGCCACAAAGAACAAAAAGGGGGTCAGGTCTGGCTATCGGCTTATTTTTCAAAAACGATCAATGATTAAACGAATAAACATTACAGATGGAAGAAAAAGATGATTATCTTGATAAGTCAACAACTTGCTAGTACTAGCCTGTAGCCAGACCCGACCCCATTTGTTGCCTCGTGCGGGCATACACGCGCTCGCGTTCAAACTCGACATGGGCGTTCTCAAGCAAGTACACATCGCGAACACCGGCATCGATCATCACCTTCCAGCACGGCTCACAGCACCACCAATGACCATACAAATAGACATCGCAACCGGCCGCATTGATCCCCTGCTCATGTGCCACCTGCATCAACATCGCCTCGGCATGGCCTGGCGAGTCGTGGAGATCGCAAAGCTCATACCCTGTCCCTGTGGGACAATTCTGCACAATACGCGGACACACGTGCATAGGCCCTGGTCCACGATTGTAACCATTGCCCGCGCGAGCAACAACAAGGCCGTCTTTCACGAGTACGGCGCCGACCGGATAGAGTGAGTCGCCGGAACACTGCTCTTGCGCACGCTTCGCCTCAACCATAAAGACATCGTTGCCGGAAACGAATCGAAATATGTAGCCTGCTGGGAGATAGGGATAATGTAGAGGTTCCATAGGAAGTGAGAGAGTGATAAAGTGAGGGAGTTAGGGAGTGATAAAGTGATAAAGTAAAAATAAATATCAACATCTTTCTAACTTCCTCACTCTATCACTTTATCACTCCCTCACTTTATCACTTTGTCACTCTATCACTTTATCACTTCCCCCCTTTATCACTCTTTATCCACTCTACAACCAACTATGCCAGAACAAACAAACGAAGAAGACGTTCAAGACAAGCAATTCACCCAAATCGGCGAACGCTTGGCTCTATTACTTGCCGCGACGAATCTGCCACAGGAAGTAAAAAAAGCGTGGGTGGAACTGGTACCCCTGATGACGCTTGAACAAATAGACGCCTTTGGAAAAGCCCTTGAGGCAAATATCGCCGATCTTGCGGATCCGGACTTACAAAAATTCGCGGACTCTGTTGAGGCTAAAAAGGCTCGTCACACACAAGAAAAACAGGTCGCATTGGAAAAAGCAAATGCTTCGCTTGATGAGATTGAAAAACTCCTTGGCGATGATGCCTAGCCTATGTCCTTAAACCAGTTAGAAAATCTTCTGCAAAAAAGTCCCCTTGAACGAGAAACAAAATTGCAGATTATTGATGTCATCGCGTATGCAAACGACGAAACGACTGTCAATCATCTCATCAGCCTTTTGGTTGAATGGAAAAAAAGAGACGACGAAGCGATGACAACATTGACGCAACAAATCGAAGCATTGAAAACACAACGTACACAGGACGAGGAAACGATCACGAACAAGGCAGAACGTACCGCACGAGAAATCGCTGATGTTGTCGGACGAGAGAAAAAAATTCAAACAATCCGAAATTCAATTATCAACTCAATCTAAACGTATGCCTGAAGACGATAAACATTCCAGGACAGTCACAACGCCTACAGAAAGAAAACCGCCAGATAGCGGCAATCCTCTTGAGACATCTGGATCTACGGAACCTGTGGCAGAGACGGAAACAGGAACCGCAGAAACTGACGCAAAAAACACAACCCCAACAGAGACAACGGAAGAAAAAGGAGGGAAAGGTCTCGATAAGAGCCGTGTCGCCGCGGCAGTCGCGAAGGGCGCGACTGGTATTGTGGCAAGTTTAGGTGGATTTAAATCTCTTTATGACGTCCCGGTATGGTTGTGGCAAAAACACGGTGTCAAAAAAGAAAAAGTTGCAATTTTAACACAAATGTACGGTGAAGGAACATTGGCTGATGAGCAGAACAAGGAAAACACAACCGTCTCTCCTCTTGACGCGAGACGCAATCGGTTAGAACAAGCCATTAACAAGTCCACGACATTGTCTCCAGAAAAAAAGTTGAGTTGCTCAAAAAAATCGATGACACGTTTCAAGAAACGGAGGAAGCACTCGAAAAATCTAGGACGACGTACCACGAAAAAGTGGCGAACTTGCTTGATGAGTTCATTGAAACACGCGTTAAAGGAACAACCGCGATAAAGGAAGCAATAAATACGGCGCTTGTTTCAACAGGAATTGTAACACTTCGTGGTCTGGCTTTTGGAGCTGTCGCGCTTTACGAACGCCATCAGAAGGTTTCAAAAGAACTTGAATCAGGAGAACGAACAGAAGGATATTTCAAAGAGCTTGTTATAAATGGTTTCAAAGAAACCATTTCAAAACTTGCCCTCAAGGAAGGAAAGACGAAGACGGAAAAAGCTCTTGGCTTTGTGAAGGCCGCTGGAACGGTTTTACGTTTTACCGGATTCGCTCACCTCGCTGAAGCAGAAATCTCAACTGACGGAATGCGAGGAATGTTCGACAAAGCCATAGTTGCGCTCCAAGAAAAAGGAGCCGCGCAATTTGCTGTTGATAACGTTACAGCACAAGTCGATAGAAGTACTGAACTCTTTCACAAGGTTACACTTGGAGGTTACAGAGCGGAATCAAGCGGTCTGCAATTTGTCGCTGACAAAGCAGACGGCTCACTGGGTGATGTGGCGATTCCCGTGACACGTCCCATTGAAGTACCACTACAAGAAGCACCGCAGAACATTCCTACGGATTCAGTTCACGAGAAACCGCCAATCAACATGAACCTGGATCAACCAGAAGACATCCCTGCGGTCGCACGGTCAACTGTTCTTGAGAACAAGACGCTTGCTGACTTACAACAACATCCTAACAAAATTGAACAGGTTGTCGACCGCCAGCTTGAACTGGCAACGGTGAGACAGGGTGACGGACTTATTCGAATCGCGCAACGACAGCTTGCGGACGATCCTGTGAAGTACGGTTACTCTGGTGATATCAACAACGAGAAGGAAGTCGCGCACTGGGTTCGAAAGACAGCGTTTGATTCGGTTGTGAAGGCCGGACTTGCAAATGCGGATGGATGGATGGGTCTTGGCGGAAAGTCCATCGGCAACATGGCGGTGATGATTGAAAAAAGTGAGGACGGAAAAATCAATTTCCACTTTGCTGATGCAAAGACGGGAGACGACTTGAGCCCGGAGCAAATAAAAGGAGAAAAATTTGTTTACGATCACAAAAATCCCGTTGTCACGCCCAAGGAACAGGCGATCGCAAAGGCTTTGGCAACAATTGAAGATCCCTATACAGACAACGAGCCCAGCCAAACTAGACCCCCACAATTAACGCAAGCAGATCGTGACGAAATAAATAACACGCTTAATGAAATTGGATTTTCCACAAGGTCATCTTCTGCAGAACATCCAATTGATGAAGTGATAAAATCACTTAACAATACAGAAAACTTAAAAGAGCCCGCACCGATCGATATTGCTACGTTAACTAAACCTGATATAGACAATACTGTGGATAACCAGGGCGTGACGTACTACGGCGGACCTTCCGGTCACGAGGAATCAACATCTACGACACCTGCGGGTCGATCATGGTCCGCAACGCCGGAAGAAAACGATACATCCAAAGACGTAACGCCAGGTGAGACAACTTCCAAGACGGGTGAGATTGCATTTACGCAAGAATACACGCCCGAACAACAACACGAGATTGTAAAATACGTTGAAGGAAAGAGACTTGAGCGTCAGGAAATGACCAAGATGCTCGAAAATTATCGCGACAGATACGGCGATCGTCAACAATTTACAAGATTTGAAGCCGGTGTTCGAGAGGCCTTTATAGAAAATTTGCGGGGTGAGCAACATCTGCTCGACCAGGTCTCTGGAAAAATTGATGGAAAGGTTGAGGTGCACAGCACATCAACTATGACTCCACATGCTGAGGCGAAAGCAATGGTTGAAGCAAAAATAAGGATACTTGAGGAGCGCACAGGACTAACCACGGTACGTGAAAGAGCAGACAATGCTTTTGCGCATTTGGATCATGGGCGTGGAGCCGACTCCAAAATTCCAACGTTTGAGAGTAGTGCAGGAAAGGTGACATTCGATTACGACGAAAACGGCAACGTAAAGGACGTGAGTGGCAACGTACGTCTGGACGAAAAACAACTCGCGGCGATAGAAAAAACTGTTGGGGTGACAAGAGGCGATATCAATACAGCGACAACGGAAAAAGGTGCAGAGGAAAAATTTAAGTTATTTTTGGCGCAAGAAAAAATCATGAACGAAATGAAAGCGGCCGGATCTGGGAATACAAAAGAATATCGTTACTTGCGGGAAGAAAATTCAAACTATTTGAAAAAACTTGTGAAAGAATTTCCCGCACTCAAAGATAAACTAACAATCAAACTCAGGTAGTCTGATAATGTACAAGCACCGCCTGCTCTCCAAGCTTGCTCGTTTCAACCAACGTCAAATTCACGCGATCGAATCCACTGGCCAGTGGTACGCCTTCACCAAACAACACAGGCTGAATCGTGAGATAGTAATCCGTAACAAGTCCTTCGCGGATAAATGCGGAATAAACTGAGGAACCGCCAGTTTTAACAACCGAATCGAAACCGTTTGACTCGAGGGTTTCGAGAATTTGTTTTGGGGATTCGTTTGTGAAGTGCGCCGTGGCTTGAAATTCGACACCCCTCAATCCCCCCTTTGCAAGGGGGGAAATTTTCGAGTCACGAGTCATGACGACCGTCAGTCTTCCGGGCAGTGCCTTGCCAATGGTCTCAAATGTTTTCCTGCCCATAATCATCACCCCAGCCGCTTTTGTTTGCTCAACAAAAAAACGCATGTCCTCCTTTGTGGTCCAGTCAAGTGACGACTGACCAGGCGTCTCAGCAATCTTCCCATCGATCGACATCACGGCAATTAAGATAACTTTCATAGGGCGATTTGCATTTTCTTTACGGGCGGCGCGGGTGTGTATTGATCTTTAAACATCTGTGTAAGCTCGTGTACCAGAGCTTCATCCCCTTCCAGCGCTCGCTCGAATGTCGACTCAGGCAAACGACACAAGATCTCGTTGTGGACGTGATCGAGACGACCGACAACTTCCTCAGCTTGCTCGTAATGGTTCTCGTAAATGTGTGCGTGCGAAATCGAAATCGTGAGCTTGCCAACCTGCACGCCAAGTTTCTGTGCAAGGATGGCTTGCAGAAGTGCGAAGCCGGCCGTGTCGTGCGGGTTGCCGAGCATCATGTCGTTTGAACGAATGATGAGGTGCACGTTGAGCTTGTTGTCGATGATATTTGCCGTCCAACAAAATGGACACGGAACATTTTTCTTTTTTTGTGAGTTCAGTCCGTCCGATGAAGGATCCCACATCACAACCACGCCTTGACGCGACGAGGGCTCATCGCGCAAATGCTCGACAAGGCCAAGGAGTTGATCGCGACCAAAGTGTGTGCGCCATCGATAGCCGTACGCCGCTTCAATGGTCCCATCTTCTTCGGCAAAGTCGTCCCAAATTTTTGTAAAGCGACGAAGAAACTCGAGATGCTTTGCTCCTGTGATCATCCAGACAACCTCTGCACAAAAAAGCTGAATCGGAATTTTACGAAGCGTCAAAATGGGAAATCCTTGCTCGGGATAGAGCTCGAACGTGATCCCCGGCAACGCTTTCGTCGACAATTTTGTACGATCAGAATACAAATCACCGCCTTCTTGAAAAATGCGCGCGATCACTTTCTGATAGATTTGATCGTAATGGGTCATGTTTCTGTGTCATTCTGAATGTTTTCTGTGTCATTCTGAATGTTTTCTGTGTCATT
>CAYJWY010000004.1:0-19268 GCA_964374035.1 uncultured Gammaproteobacteria bacterium | reverse complement strand
TTTCTGTGTCATTCTGAATGTTTTCTGTGTCATTCTGAATGTTTTCTGTGTCATTCTGAGCGAAGCGAAGAATCTCTAAGAGATCCTTCACTGCGTTCAGGATGACACAAGAAACGTTCAGGATGACACAAGAAACGTTCGGGATGACACGAGAAACGTTCGGGATGACACGAGAAACGTTCGGGATGACAAAATAGGGATTCATCCTGACATACTTTATCAAACATCGACCGTTTTCCAAACCCTAAAATATTCGTTAAAATAGCGCCATTATGAACCTGCCTGTGGACATCTCTCTTATTCATCCAGATGCCGTAAAACCCGCGTATCAGACCCCGGGCGCAGTGGCATTTGATATCGCCGTAGTCGAGGAAAAAATCATTCAGCCTGGCGCGGTCGAGAAGTTCCAAACTGGCTTGGTCGTACGCGTCCCAGAGGATCACGTCCTCATACTCGCCGCGCGTTCGTCAAACGTGAAGAAACGCCTTCAGCTAGCAAACGGCATTGGTGTCATCGACGAAGACTACTGTGGGCCGACCGATCAGCTTCACCTCGCGCTCTACAACATCGGCACCGAGCCCTACACCGTTCAAAAAGGCGAACGCCTTGCTCAGGGTCTGATCGTTCCGATTGCACGAGCGGTCTTCAACATCGTCGAGAACCTCGAGACTGTGGATCGCGGAGGTTTCGGAACTACGGGATAATTTGCTATACTTATGAACAGAAAAGGATGTTTCATCATGGTTGACGGAATCGCAGGCAGTGGAAAATCTACGGTGCTTCGTTCTGTACAAGCATGGGCTCAAGAGCAAAACCATCGTGTGTTTCGCTTGAACGACTGGACCGACGTTGAGCCGCCGCGATTCGATCAAGTCGCAGACCACGACATCTATTTCACCTACGAGCCGACGCGCACCTGGATTGGCCGCGCGATTCGCTATGAGCTTTCGCGCGAGGACGGATCGTATAGCGGCCTGAGTCTCGCACACGCGTTCGCGCTCGATCGCGAAATCATGTATCGACGTTTGATCATTCCAGCCCTCGAGGCGGGAAAGACCATCATCCAAGACCGTGGCGTGTGCACCTCGTTTGTGTACCAGCCGATCATGGAGCAGACGGCCTCCCTCGAGGAAATTCAAGCCCTGCCAGGCAATCGCCTCGCAATGGAACACGCACCCGATGTCTTGATTTTGACCAAACTGGACGCGCAAGAAGCGTACGAACGCATTCAAGGACGCAACGACGAGCCAAAGGGCATCTTCGCACAGCTTTCTTTTTTGAAACAACTTGAACAACGTTTTCAAGAACCCTGGCTACATGAACTTTTCCAATCACATGGAACACAACTCTACACACTCGACACCAGCGGCGCCCTTGACGCATCCTTGCTACGCGCACAAGCACTCATCAAAAAAATTCTAAATTCAAAAAATTAACTCCCTCACCCCCTCACTCCCTCACTCCCTCACTCTGCCACTTTATCACTCTACCACTTTATCACTCTATCACCCCCTCCCTCCCCCTATGCCCTCCAAACTTATCTCCATCGGCGAACTCATTGACCAAACTTGGGAACGCTTCCGCGAACATACACGCTCTTACCTCAGTATTTCCATCTGGATTATTTTGGTGGCAATCCTCAACGTCATCGCGATCAGCTTTTATCCATCCGCCACCAAACTCCTGAGTGAAAACAGCACCATCACAGGACTTGAAAGTTTCGGCATCGCGCTCTTTGCCTTTTCAAGCATCATTCTTGCCCCTCTCTTAAACGTTTTCGTCCTGGTGGGAATCATTCGGCTCTTTCGCGCAATACTGGCCGGACGTGGAACAAACCTAAAACGAGCTGTCAGTGAAATCAAACAGCGCTTCTGGCCTGCCGCACTTATTTCGATCATGTATCTGTTTATCGTGCTATTAGCGGGTTTGATTCCCCTTCTCCCCGCTGGCATCGCTGGACTTATCAGTTTATTTCTGCAAAATGAAGTACTCCTGTCGCTTGCCAACATCCTGTTGATTCTCGGTATCTTCTTCTCAACATTTCTAGTCGTGCGTTGGGGTGTGGAATTCTATCTTGCGCCCTACCTCGTGATCCAAGAAGACCAAAAAGTGCGCGTCTCTCTCATGAACAGCCGCACGCTTGTCCGTGGACGATTCTGGCAAATCTTCCTGCGCATCATCGCGCCAAAAATTGTCTTCGTTCTTTTTGGTGTCTTGATGATCTGGCTCATCAATATCTTGCTCACCGTGGTCTTTTCCGGTATCAGCGGATTGAACGTTGATGTGCAAGCTCGTCTTCTCTCCTACAGTGATAGTGTCATCCCTATTTTCGTAACGGTTTTCATTCAGCCGCTCGTCATCCTTTCTGATGTCCTTCTACTAAAAAGCCTGAAAGAAGACTAGCCTATGAAACGCCCCTACGATATCCTCAAAGAAAGTCTTGCACACTTTCGTCATTTTTTTTCAATCTATATCGGCTACAGCGCATGGGTTCTCGTGCCTGGTCTTGGTATCATTCTCCTGGGCCTGATTCCTCAAACCGAGATGTTTGATGTGGCCGGACTCGTAGCCCTTCTGCTCATCTTTCTCGGTACCATCGCAATCGTTTGGATTTCAATCATCATGGTTCATCTTGCCGCAACGCTCGATGCCACAAAATCACCAAACCTCCAAAGCATCCAAACACAAGCGGCAAAACAAATCGTGCCATTGCTCGTGGTCGCCCTGCTTTCAGGCTTTCTCTTTATCGGCGGTCTTATTCTATTTGTAATCCCATTTTTCTTGATGATTGTCTGGTACTGTTTTGCGCAAACGATCGTCATTCTGGAAAACAAACGTGGAATGGAAGCACTCACTCACAGCAAATCCCTTGTAAAAGGAAAATTCTGGTACGTGGCTCTGGGAATGATTGGAGTGCCTGCAATAATTTTTCTTATCTACACGCTGATCACAGGCGGACTGGGTGTCTTGATCGCAACCTTGAGTGGGCAATCACTGGACACATTGCTTGATCTTGAAAAAACACCTGTCTGGGTCACTGCCATGGATACAATCGGACAAATGATCCTCATCCCGATCATGTCCATCTACACCACAAAGTTTTATCTTTCAACAAAAGAATCAACGTCTGAAAAAACACTTGACGCGTCACTCGCGAGTGACGCGTCTTGAAAAAGCCGCTTAGATGCGCTAATGTCCAGGCATTATGAAGTATGAACCTGTGATCGGTCTTGAAATTCATGTGCAACTCAAGACAAAGTCCAAGATGTTCTGTGGATGTCCTGCGCACGAGACCACAGCCGCACCAAACACGAACGTTTGCCCGATTTGTCTAGGAAATCCGGGTGTTCTGCCAGTGACCAACGAACAAGCGGTTCGTTATGGGATCTTGATGGGCCTCGCGCTGAACTGCGAGATTTCTGCGCAATCAAAATTCGATCGCAAGAACTATTTTTATCCGGATCTTCCAAAGGGATACCAAATCTCTCAATTTGATTTGCCGATCGCGATCAATGGCTACCTGGAAGTTGAAGTTCCCGGTGGGTTCCGCAACGTCGCTCGTATTGGCATTACGCGAGCCCATCTCGAGGAGGACGCGGCAAAAAATTTACACAACGACGACGGTAAAACCTTCGTTGATTTCAACCGTGGTGGAACGCCGCTCATCGAGATCGTCACTGAACCAGACTTCAAATCCCCACAAGAAGCAAAAATATTTTTGACTGAGTTACGCTTGATTGCTCGTTATCTTGGTGTGTCGGATGCCGACATGGAAAAGGGGCACTTGCGTTGCGATGCAAATATTTCACTACGTCCCGTCGGTGAAACAATTTTGTATCCAAAGACGGAGGTCAAAAACATCAACTCATTTCGTCATGTCGAACGCGCACTTGAATACGAGATTCAGCGCCAGACAAAGCTCTGGGAGGCTGGTACGCCGGTGCGTGTGTCAACGACACGCGGATGGAATGATGCAAAGCAAGTCACAGACGAACAGCGCTCAAAAGAAGACGCGGCCGATTATCGCTACTTTCCCGAGCCGGATATTCCTGCACTGGCACTTGCACAAATCGCTGAGGACCTACGTGGACAGATGCCGGAACTTCCAGCATCACGACGCGCTCGATTCGTGAGCGAGTACGCGTTGAAGCCTTCTGACGCCCGACAAATCTGCGAAGACCCCGCGCTCGCGGATTTCACGGAACACGTCTTCTCCGAGCTCGCGGGTTGGCTTGATAGCATGCCTGAGATGGAAAGTCGTGAAGGTGAAGCGTTTGAAAGAGAGAAAGCGCATCTTGCAAAGCTGGTTTCCGGATGGCTCCTCTCCAAACTCGGCGGCCTCTTAGTAGCTCGCAGTATCGATGTTCGCACAATGAAAATCAGCGCGGAAAATTTCGCGGAATTCATTATGCTTATCGCGACACACAAGCTGAACAACACAACCGGACTGAAGGTCCTCGATAAAATGCTCGACGACGGAAGCGATCCATCGCACGTCATGGAAGATCAACAGCTCGGCCAAATGGACGACGCTGGAGCGCTCGCAGATATCGTCGAGCGCGTCATCAAGTCGCATCCCGCAGAGCTGGAACGCTTCAAAGCGGGTGATGAAAAGCTTCTGCAGTTCTTCATCGGCATGGTGATGAAAGAGACGGAGGGAACGGCTGATCCCGGACTGACAAAGAATATGTTGAAGGTGAAATTGAATAGTTAACTGGTAGCGCAGGCTTTAGCCTGCGCTAAATGCTTAGGGATACGCGCAGGCTAAAGCCTGCGGCTACCGACGAAACGCACCAACGAAGCGGTCGACGAGTTCGATCGCTTTTTCGTTTGAGGTAACCCATACGATCCGATCATCACGCTTAAACCACGTCATCTGTCGCTTCGCATACTGCCGCGATGCTGTCTTGATTGCTTCGATCGCTTCTTTGAGCGACGTCTTCTTCTCTAAAAAGTCACAAACCTGACGATAGCCAATGCCCGTCATCGATTCGACTGCACAGCCGTATCGATCCTTCATTTCTCGAACCTCGTCGACAAGCCCACCTGCAACCATCTCGTCGACACGCAGGTTGATCCGCTCGTTAAGTTCGTCGCGATCGACCGAAAGGCCGATCTGCAGAACGTCGTAGAGGCTCTCACCCTTGGTCTGTGCCTGTGAGAATGGTATGCCGGTAAGCTTGGTAACCTCGAGCGCACGAACCAATTTGCGCTTGTTGTCGCGGTCGATCATCTCAGCGCCTTCCGGATCGAGTTGGTTGTACTCGTAGAAGAGATCGCCAAGCGTTCGAGCTTCGAGTTCGTCTCGAAGGACCTGATCACTTTTTGTGTTCGTTAAATCGTAATTATTTATAATCGCTTGCAACCAGAAGCCCGTGCCACCGACGAGAATGGGTACATGCTTTCGATGGACGATCTCGGCGATCTTTTTGTCGGCGTAGACTTTAAACTCCGCGATGGAGTAGTCAACGTCGGGATCAACGAGGTCCAGGCCCCAATGATTGATCCCCTCCACCACGTACGGCTTTTCGGAGAAGAGTTCCTTAATGCTACGAGGACCTTCAACGGGCTGTGATGAGTCGATGACGTCCGGTCGAACCTTTGCCGTCCCAACATCCATCCCTCGATAAACCTGTCGAGAATCAATCGAGATCACTTCTCCGCCGTCGCTAAAGCTATGGCGAACAAACCCGCCGATGTGCTTGGCAATCGCAAGAGCCAGAGAAGATTTCCCTGACGCGGTTGGCCCAACGATGGCGATGAGTTTTGGTTTCATAAATCTGTGTCATCCTGACCCCGCCCAGACGGAGTCAGGATGACAGCAACAAGCCATCCAAAATCCATTTATCGGCTTTCGTGACTCGCACGTTTACGATTTGCCCGACGAGTTCGGAAGAACCTTGGAAGCGACAAAGCTTCATCTCGCGAGAATTGCCGTAGCAAAGACCCGGCTGTTTAGCCAGAATTTCCTGAATCTTCTCTGGCATCGCCAGCATTTCATCAGTGATACGTGGCGGCTCGTGACGTTCAACAAACACACTCACGACCTCATCAACGAAGCGTTGATTCTTTTCAAAAACACGCTCTTCCATCAACGTCTGAATGACTTCCCAGCGTCGTTTCTTTTCCTCGTTTGTGACATCGTCCTCAAACGCCCGCCAAGCCGCCGTGCCAGATCGAACGCTGTACTTGGCCGTATACGAGATGTCGAAGTCCACAGCTTTGTAGAGCTCGACCGTCTTCTCAAAGTGCTCATTCGACTCACCGCAGAACCCAACGATGATATCTGTTCCAATCGCGAGGTTAGGAATCTTCGCTCGTAAACGTCCAACCACATCCAAAAACTGAGCCGCGGTATAGCGACGATTCATGCGCCGAAGGATTTCATCGTCCCCGGACTGAACCGGAAGATGAATAAAGTTCACGTGAGCCGGCAGGGTCATCGCGTCAATGATCTCATCGGTCATGTGCAGAGGATGAGGCGCGGTAAAATGAAGACGCTTGATCTGATCGATTTGGTTCATCTCCCAAAGTAACTTCGCGAAATGATCTGAATACGGATTGTGTTCATGAAAGTGATCCGCGTCCGGAGCTCGATAACTATTCACCGTCTGTCCAAGCAAGGTAACCTCAACACAGCCATGTGCGACCAAGTCTTGAACCTCATCAAGAATATCTCGCAGTCGTCGATTCTTCTCAAGGCCTCGCGCAAACGGAACCACGCAGTACGTACAAAACTTATTACACCCCGTCTGAATCGAAACAAACGCCTGACGCGTCGTCGAACGATCTGGCTTCACTTTCAAGTAGTCCTCGACCGTATCTGCGCTGTTCACAAGATCAGGTCGAAGCTCCGCAATCCAACGTGGGAGCTGGCTCATTTGATCTGTTGGAAAATACAAATCGACGATCGGCATCCTTTTCTTAATCGACTGATCGCGATCTCGCCCAGGCAAGCAACCCGTCACGCCAATAATCAGCTTCGGGTTCTTTTCTTTCAGCGGCTTGTAAGCATGCAACTGCCCGAACACGCGATCCTCCGCGCTCTGTCGTACGCTACACGTATTAATCAAAATCAAATCGGCTTCTTCTTTTTCGTCGGTGGGCTCAAGTCCGGAATTCTTCAAAAGCGTGGAAATGCGTTCAGAATCATTCTTGTTCATCTGACAACCAAACGTAATGAGGTGATACTTCGCCTGTTGATCCATATGGGCAAAGTTTAACAAACATGGACATATTGTGCTATTGTACGGCTATCATTATTCTCTCATCCATCCCACCTATGAACTGGATCCCTGGAGTGCTCGAAGGCTCACCGGAAGCCAAAAAAAGCCCGGCCGAGAATGCGTGCGATGCGTTTTTTGCCCAACACAAGGATGCATTGGCAACAATCGGTGCCTCCAACGAAAATTTACTTCTCGCCAGACGTATCTTTATTGAGCTCTTTACACAACCCAAACTCAGCGGACAAGATCTGAACATTGATCCCCAACACATGGAGCTCTTTGAAAAAATGAAACAACTCATGGGACATGGCCCAGAAGACCCAGACCATGAATCAGGTGCAATGGCACAGTCCACTGCCATGGACGACGAAGAAGATCTGCCGATGGCCGCATAAGATGCAAAAGAAAAAAGCGACGTTTCGATGTCGCTTTCAAGTTTCCAGGATCTTTCGTGCGCCTTTGGAGGCTTGTTGATACCGGATGTCGTGATCGAGCAATGTCTGAATGATCTTGGGAAACCGCTTGAGTCGCGGATACTTCAGCGGATCAAAAGCCATTTGTGTAAGCTCCTCGGTCTTCATCCATCCCTTCTCATAATTACCGAGCATGACCTCCAACAGCGTGAGCATCAAGGGATCCTTCTGCCACGTTGCCTCGTCTAGATCGTCAACGAGTTGCCGCAGGGAAGCGGCGAGCACTAGGTTCATGACGCATCTTCTTCCTTACGCTTGAGTCCCGCGAGCATGGCAAGCATCCGAAGAAAAATGCGTAGATAGATCTCACTATGGTCGGGATTGATCGACGGTCGCGGATTGATCGATGGTCGCGGATCGATCCGAAACAGAGGAACAATTTTTTCTAACAAGCGGACTTGACCCTGCATGCGAATAGCCATGATTGCCATCAGGGTATCAAGACCGGGAACCGACACAAGCAAGAGCTTTCGTAAACGTCTTGCTTCGTGTTCGCCCAGATCACTGCGCCAACGATCCACCATCTCTTGACTCACCGTTGTTGGTAGATCAAGCATGGTAGAGACCTCTGCTGTGGCTCGACAGAGCAAACGCAGGACATCGAACCCACCATCATGAGCCCTGAGTTCATCGACCAAAAAGTCGACGAACGCCGGTGAGTTGGGAAACAGATTGGTGGCAAACTCTCCAAGACGAGAATCTACCCCAACCATCGAAGAAACAGCCGCTATCATGGGGAAAACTCCTTTGCTGAAATCAGCCGATGAAGGTACCATGATGATACCATATTGTCAATAAACATACAGTTTTATGTCAAAACTATCTCGTCTTGATTCGAATCCCCCAGCAGAAGGAGTAGAAGGTTTCTCACAAAAGTCCTCACCAGAAACTCACCAGGAAGAACAAGCCGCAAATCCAGAATCCTCTCATTTTACGATAGCTGAACGTCAGACGTTTCATTCTTCAGATGGCACAGAACGACATCCCATGTGTCTTGGTGTATCTGATGGTGTGGGCGTGCTCGCCTTTGAGTCTGGTCAAGTTCTTGCAACCACTACAACTGAACAAGCCGTTCGTGCAGAAATGGAAAAGGAACATACCTCGCTCGAGGCATCTTTTGACCGTGCGATTGATGCGGTGATGGCATCCTCTGGAATGGTGAATAATGAAAGAGCACGTGTCAAAGCCAGATTACATGAACGTCGCGTTGAACTGCTCATGGAAGCCTCGCTTGAAGACAACCCAAGCGAAACACTCATACAGATCGTTCGCGAAACAATCGAACGCAATGAACAACATCGATCTGCGGAAATAACTCAATACGAAAAAAATCTTTCTCTCAAACAGTCTGAACTGCAACAAGCAAGAGCACGTGCGGATGTTGCAGAAAAAGCAGAAGATGAAAAAAGTTACAAAGAGGCAATGCGCGAAGTTTATCTGTATGAGGGGGCGATCATGGAGTTTAAAAAACGTCTCGACGTCCTTCGAGCTGTTGAAACTTCGCCGAAGGAACAAGAAGAACGAACGCTTGAAATTCAAGGAGCCGTGATTCCAACCCCTGATGAACTCTATGACGTTGGCATCGACGCGGTAAGAGATCGTGTCAAGGAGCTTGAACAATCCATGCAAACGGCTGACCAAGCTCACGACGAGGTAGCATGGCTTGTGGCACGCAACGAATACAACCATCATCGTGTAATGATGCCTATTCTTGAACAAGCGCATCAATTGGAAGAAATCGATCTGGACCTTGAGGGGCTTAAGGCGATCTCTCTTGGAAGACAAGAACAAGACAAGCTCTTCAAACAAGCTCGCACACGCGTCAAAATGATTCAATGGCGAAATATCACAGCAGGAACAATGGAAAAAATGGAGGAAATAAAAATTCGTCTGGACGCCATGCCAAAAATCAGAGCGCAATATGAAGGATCTATTCGAGAAGAAATTTTTCAAGAGGAGGAGACACGACTCAAATCAGAAGGCATGAAAATCGCGGCAGAATGGAAGGAGGCTTTGAAGATGACTCAGCAAATGGCTCAAGCACACGAAAAATTGAAAAATGCAGGAGTAGAACTCGTGTTTGATGAGGAAATGAATGAAAAAGCTTCTGAACAAGGAGAAAAAGAAAAGGGGCTCTTTTCAACATTGCAGGATCTCTACGTTGTTCATCCCGAACGTGTCAGAACGAGTTTGGAACGACTCATAAACTCAACTACTACACGAGATGTCACAAAAGCATTGCTCAAACGATTTCTTGAGAATCTCAACACACCAGACGTGGTCGAACAAATATCTGTCGAACCGTCTGAAAAAAAAGCAGACGAATCCCTCCCCGAATTGCCACCGGATGAAATTTCAAGCGTACAAATTGATGCCGATTTCCAGAAGGAAATCAATGACACTGAAAAACGCGCCAAGCTTCCGCCCCCACCAAAACTTCCAGCCTACGCAGCAGGCCCCACAAGCGCCGCATTACCAAAAAAGAATGTTGCCGCAAAACTATGGAGCGGTCTCAAAGGCTGGTTTACCGGTAAATAAAGAAAAAAACCATTCGGAAATCCGAATGGTTTTTTGTTTTGTTAGAAAGGAAAACACGATTCACGTTTGGCAACTTCGACAAGCTCACGCGCACCAATGACACGATCCTCCTCTTGTCCAAACACGTTCACTGTGAAGTCTCCCCCATCGGCTTCCTTCTGACCGATCACAATCGTCCAAGGAACCTTCGCTGTTGCCGCGTTACGAATCTTCCTTCCAACCTTTTCGCTCGAGTCATCGAGCTTGGCTCGGATGTCGGCTTCAACAAGCTCAGCCAGTATTTTTTTAGCAAACTCGATGTGGTCGTCGCTCACAGTTGCGATTCTCACCTGCTCAGGCGCAAGCCAGAATGGGAACACGCCGGCGTAGTGTTCGATCAGCACGCTGATGAAGCGTTCGATGGAACCCGAGATCGCGCGATGCACCATGACGGGACGTTTCTTCTGACCGTCGCTGTCGACGTACTCAAGCTCAAAGCGTTCCGGTTGATTAAAGTCGAGCTGGATCGTCGCTAGTTGCCACTCACGTCCGATCGCATCGCGGGCGATGAAGTCAATCTTTGGACCATAGAACGCCGCCTCGCCGATTCCCTCTTCGTAGTCTTTACCGAGTTCGTCGAGAATCTCTCGAAGCGTTCCGACAGACTGGTCCCACATCTCAGGCGTGCCGAGATACTTCGTCATGTCGTTTGCGTCATGCATCGACAGACGAATACGCAGTGGCATGTTAAACGCGCCGTAGAATTTCGTGATGATATTGTGAATGGCGAGCGCTTCTTGTTTGATTTGGTCGATGGTGCAGAACACGTGTGCATCGTCCTGCGTAATGGAACGTACGCGTGAAAGACCTTGCAACTGGCCCGTATTCTCGTCGCGATAGACAGTGGTAATCTCGCTCATGCGAATCGGCAAATCACGATACGAACGCGGCTCACTCGCATAAATTTGCGTGTGGTGTGGACAGTTCATCGGCTTGAGAACGAACGCATCGTCAGTCTTCTTCGATCGCACATGAAAGATGTCGTCCTCAAACTTGTCCCAATGCCCAGATGTTTTGTAGAGATCGGCCTTCGCAATATGTGGAATCCAAACGCGTTCATACCCGTATGGCTTCATCAATGACCAGACAAAATCGCCAAGCAATCGTCGAAGCTCGGCACCTTTCGCCGTGAACATCGGCAGGCCAGGGCCAACAAGCGGCGAGAAGGCAAACAGACCAAGTTCCTTTCCAAGCTTGCGATGATCGCGCTTCTTGGCTTCTTCCATCATCGTGAGATACGCCTCGAGTTCTTCTTTCGACGGGAACGCCGTGCCGTAGATGCGCGTAAGCATCTTGTTCTTCTCATCGCCACGCCAATAAGCGCCAGCAAGCGAAAGGAGTTTGAAATTCTTCATCTCATCTTTTGGATGCTCCGAGTGACCACCGCGACACAAGTCAGAAAACGTACCAGACTTGTAGAACGTAAGCGACTGACCTTCGCCCGCGAATTGCTCGATGAGCTCGAGTTTGTACTCGTTACCCGCGTAAGCCTTCTTCGCATCATCGGCACTCACCTCTTCTCGAGCAAACGACTCCCAACTCTTCACGAGCTCCCGCATTTTCTGTTCGATCTTCGGCAAATCACCATCCGTAATCACCGTCGACCCAAAGTCGAAGTCATAATAAAAGCCGTTCTCGATTGCAGGGCCGATGGTACGCTTCGCCGACGGATAAAGTTCGAGAACGGCGGCGGCGAGTAAGTGAGCGCACGAGTGGCGTAGGTGGTCTAAGTGTTCTTGGGTCATAATTCAAACAATTCGGCGTTAGTGCAATGGAAAAAGTGTATCTTCTGAACCGCGAAGCGTCAAACCTGAATTGTCCTCTCGATTTCACTGTCGACGCTTCATCCACTGCCTTTTCAACCAGTCAACGGAAAACGTCGAGATCAAAAATCCAAGCGCGGGCACGATCGAATTCAACCAAGGGCGAGAAATCTCAATGGCCCACATGTAGAGACCAAGGATACCATACGTCACAATCGTCAGAACGATCCGACGTGCCCAACTCGACTCCCAAGCCTTATCAAGCTCGACACGACGATTGCGAGACTCGATACGTTCCAAACGTTCCTCGATAGTTTGTTCTTGGATGTTCATACAGGGTACTTTAAGAAGCTATTGTCCATGCCTCGTCGATCAACATCTAAATTAAACAACGTTACACGTTTGAATCATTGTCTTTGTTTTTCTCAAACCACGCTCCACCAACAATCCCTCCCTGTTCTTTCGCCTTCTTAAAGGCTTCTTTCAACTCACTCTCGGTCGGAGCTCGTCCTTTGAACATGGCATCCCTTTGCGCCTGACACACCGGACAGTCGTCAAAAAGAAAATCTTCGGGAGCGCCTGCTTGCTCGTATGCATGTTGTCTGCCCTCAAAATCTAAAAAATCCGGAGCAATGGTTCGGATCTGCTCGACCCAGTCGTTTGGTTTATTGAGTGGATCAATGAGGAGAAGATTTGGATCGACTACGCCGTAGACAACCGAATAAAAGGCGGAAGGAACTTCAACGATAGCGAGATCCTCTTGCTTGATGGTTAATGTATTTTTATAAACAGGACTGTTGAAGTGTATGAGGATGAAGATGGAAACAGCGGCGAGTTGATCAACATCTCTCTTGAAAAAATCGATGGGATCTTCCTGGGCATACCAGTCCAAAACGTGATGAGCGATTCCCTCGATCAATAATTTTTCTGAGACACGCTCAAGCACACGATCAATTTGTAGATGCGCGTCGAGCAGTCGTTCCATCAAGATGTCGGTATCGACAAATTTCGACTCATCGAATTCTGTGAGGTCTGTGATAATGTGTTGAAGAATCTGAGAAGTGGGCAATGCGGCACCTGTGATGACCACTTCATGATTGACCAGACCCTGAAACGCGCGCACAAGCCCGTTCATGCGTTCCATCTCGTTCACGCCGATTCCTTTCTTCATGAGAGAGAGAACAATGTTAGAAAATTGTCGTTCCTGCTCTTCGATTGAAAGAAACCGTAGCCCGTCTGTGGCCTCTTTGTAGTCAGCTTCCGAAAACCCTAATTTCATCCATTCTGCATGGAAACGACCCCAAGCCTGTTCTTCTAACAATGGCAATGTGTGGTTAAGTGACATAAGATTATATTTGCACGACTAATGATGAAAGCTTAACGCGAACACATCAGATTGTCGAATAGAAAAACCCGTCGAGTGTGACGGGTTGAGTTATCGCGAGCCTTAGTCCTCGTACACACGGTCGTGCTGACCGAGGCGACCGAGGAACGACTGCACAACATCCTCGAACAGGAAATCCGCACCTGAGGAAACAGCGTAGACACCGACTCCGCGACCGATCATGCACGACGGCGTGGTCGTCACACTCGCAACACGCGTCGTGTCCAGAAGCACAGAGAGCTGATTTGCGCTGATCTTGGGAACGAACGACACAACACCTACTCCATCGATGAACCCGAGCGACGCGATCGTATCCATCAGCTGAGCGCGCTTGACCGCGAGAATCAGCATGCCGACATCTTGCATCTCACCGACGCTCACACCACGAACACCGAGTCGAACGATCTGAGCGCGATTGAACTCACTGCGCACCGCGAGAATCATTCGCGGATCCGTACCCGTATCGATGAGCCGTTGAACGATGCGACATCCGAGCTTGTCCATCCCAACAACTCCCACCGTTGAACTAGACATCTTCCTTCTCCTTTGTGATCGTTTCAAAGAATCAAAAAACCTGGCCATCGACATGATGACCAGGTTGATTTGTCCTTTCTACATCTCTTAGAAACGGCAAACGAAGCTGTCCATCATGGAAAGCTTCGGTGCCGGATTCTGCTGTGCGTAAGCGCGTTTCATAGCTATCTTGAGATTCTCACAAGACACGTTGGAAGTCAAATGCTTAATTGATCTTGATATACACATGGTCTTTCAGCCTTGGAATCGTCCTGACCCAGAATGGGAAGAAGTCGACGTTCACGTCTGTAGCGGTTCCGTCACTGGTCAGCAACTTGGCAACTTCGTCTTCGTTCATGCCGAGAAATCGGTCGAGGTCGAGAGCCTTGCTGGTGCGCGAGGTGATCGATTGAGCCGTGAGTTCGACACGCAGACTCGCGGTCTTGTCGGCTAGATTGAACTTGTCGACCGTGATAAGCATCTTGTCAGTATCGACCGAGACGATCTCGTTGCCCTGGCTGAGTTGGTCGTAGAGTCTGCGCTCGGCGATCTTCACCAGAGCATCCTTGTCGAAGAAGACACCGGTCACGTTCAAGCCAAGCGTCACTTCATACTGATCCGCTTGGGTATTTGGTTCGATGCTCACCTTCTGCTCGGTCACTTCATCAAAGAATGCGTCGCCGGAAATCTTTTGGATGACTTCTGCCTTCAACATCGACTTGGCGTCCTCGAGCAATGATGCGCGAAGTTTCGCAACCGCCGCATCGATCTCTTCCTTTGTGACGACCGCGAGTGAACGCGAGCCGCCCGTAAAGGCTTCCATGCTCTGAGCGTAGACGAGTTTTTGTTTCGCTTCGTTCAAACCGGGAATGGTAAACTTTGTTGGTGCAAGATTTCCCTTCGCGCCTTTGTCGTCCGCCTTGACGCGTGCATCGATCGTCCCCTTCGCCGGGACACTCACACTCTGGATCAATCGAACTTGCACACCCTGCGGACTGAGCAGTCGTGTTGTGACGACGAGTTGTTGGGGCGAGCTCATGTCATTGTAAAGTGTCACAATGCCCTGTGCGAAGTCTTCAATCTCAACCGCACCCTTACCCGAAGCTTTGACCGTTTCTGTTTTTCCAACGGTTCCTGATTTCACTTCCCCAACGACATCCGTGTCACCAACCGGCACAGCCACGGCGCTTGCGATAAACTCTGTCTTCAGCGTCGTCTGTGTTGGACGCACCTGAATCACGGCCTGCATCGTTGAAAGATACACAACGATGAGGAGCGCGGCCGCAACGAGAACGGTGAACGTTGTCGCGATACGTCGATACAACAAAAGCGGCACGCGATCGGTGGCGGGAATATCTTGCATGCGCGGTTCGGATTTTTTAGCGGGACGCTTCGTTGTTGATCGCGCTACTGGCTTTTTTGGTGGCATAAAAATTTGTAGCCGCAGGCTTTAGCCTGCGCGTATTCGTGAAGGTATTCGCGCAGGCTCCCGCCGTCGCTCAGAGCTATGGCGGACTAGGAAAGCCTGCGGCTACAGAATAACAACACGAAAATATATTTGTAGCCGCAGGCTTTAGCCTGCGCGTATTCGTGAAGGTATTCGCGCAGGCTAAAGCCTGCGGCTACAGAATAACGACACGAAAACATATTCGTAGTATATCACAATCATTCAACCATAACATTCTGTCTTCCGACAAGCGAGGCAATCTCACTCACCATCCTATCGTCGATGTGTACGTTGTACTCGGTTTCAATGCGACGCATGCGACCGCCAGACTCAACCATGAGACACACGGGCTTTCCGCCCGGGGCGCTTTGCAGAATCTCACGGAGGCGCTCGACCATTTCTTGCGTGGGCTTGCCTTGCAGGATGATCGAGAGCGAGCCACGTAAAGAAGCTTCGCTTCCACGTGGCAGGCCTTTGTGCAAGATTTTTACATCGGGGCCGGGGGCCGGGGGCCGGGGACCAGACGAAGAAGAAGTGTGCTGAAAAAACCCGGCAGTCGGTCCCTGGTCCCCGGCCCCCTGCGGTTTGTAACCAGCAATCCACATCCCATCGCCCAGCATCCGCGCGAGATCATCGAGTCGTTCATCGTCGACGGTCATCAGGGAGTTTACTAACAACTTCGGCTCCTCGCCCTTGCGTTTCGATACGCGTGCGGAAACAAGAAATAAGTCGTCGAGAACAAGCTGGCTCTTGAGGTCGGCGTACGATCTTGGAAAGACAATCATCTCGGCCAGGCCGGACAGATCTTGAAGCCCAACAAACGCCATCTGCTCGCCCTTCTTTGTAAGAATTTCTTTGATCGACGTGACGATGCCACCGCACTTCACAAACTCGCCGTCCGCGACTTCGCCAATCTTTGCGCAGGGAACAAGAAACTCGCCAAGCGCTTGCTGAACACGCTCGAAGGGATGGCCACTGACGTAGAGCCCGAGGATTTCTTTTTCCCACGCGAGACGTTGATGCGCAGACGCGGGTACGGCATCACGCAGGGTAATCTCGTTGTCCATCACACTTGGAGTGGCCGCAAACAACGTTTGTTGATTAAGCGTTTTTTCGCGTTGCTTGTTCTTGTTGTGCATCAAGATGCGATCCATACTTTCGAGTAACTTGCGTCGCTCACCGAAACGATCAAGCGCACCCGCTTTCACAAGCGCCTCAAGTGACTTCTTATTAAACGCGCGATGCGAAACACGTCCCGCGAAATCCGCGAGTGATTCGAACGCACCGTTTGTTTTGCGCTCGGCAATGATCGTTTCGACGACCTCGTCGCCGATGTTTTTGATCACAACGAGTCCGAAACGAATCGTCGTGTCGTTGATATACGTAAAATCTTTAAGCGACTCGTTGATGTCGGGCGGCAAGACGTCTATGTTGATACGCGCGCACTCATGCACGGCCTGCGCAATCTTCTCAAGATCGTTTGACTCGGCGGTCATAAGCGCGGTCATGTACTCGGCCGGATAGTTCGCCTTCATGTACGCGGTCTGGTAAGCAACCATGCCGTAACTCGCCGCGTGTGCCTTGTTGAATCCGTAGGCCGCAAACGGCTCGATCAATTTCCAAAGTCGCATCGCGAGATCTTTGGCAAGACCATGCGCTACGAATCCGTCGAGTAATTTCTTCTTTTGTTGCATCATCTCTTCTGGAATCTTCTTTCCCATCGCCTTGCGCAACTTGTCGGCCTCGAGCCAGGAATATCCCGCGAGATGAATCGCGATCAACATGACGTCGTCTTGGTAGACAATGACACCGTACGACTTATTCAAAATGTCGCGCATGCGCGGATCGAGAAACGAAACCAAACTCGCGTCGTGCGTGCGGCGAATGTATTCAGGAATCGATTCAATCGGGCCAGGGCGATACAACGCAACCATCGCCATGATGTCCTCGATGCGCTTTGGCTTGAGATCCATCAAGTACTTGGTCATCCCCTCACCGCCGAGTTGGAACACACCCATGGTGTGACCAGCGGCGAGCAGGTCGAAGGTCTTCTGATCGTTCACGGCAATGCGCTCGATGTCGATCTTGAGCCCTTTCGTATCGGAAACGAGATGCACGGCGTCTCCCAAAATCGAGAGGTTTCGGATTCCAAGAAAGTCCATCTTAATGAGCCCGGCCGCTTCGACGGACTTCATCTCGTACTGGGTAATGACTTTTCCTTCACGTGTATCGATCTGCAGAGGCGTGAACTGTTCGAGGTCGGTTGGAGCGATCACCACGCCTGCCGCGTGAATCGAAACATGGCGGGCACAGCCTTCGATGCGTCGCGCAAGGTCGATCATGCGTCGAACGTTCGCGTCCGTGTCGTACTTTTTCTTGAGGTCTGGCGACTCCTCAAGCGCGCGATCAAGCGTCATGGGAAATCCTTGCGAACCCATCGGCACCAGCTTGGCGACCTCGTCGACGACGGGATACGGAAAGCCAAGCGCACGACCAACGTCTCGCACACTGCCACGCGCAAGCATCGTTCCAAACGTACAAATCTGCGCGACCTTCTCGTGGCCGTACTTCTCGCGAACATAGTCGAGAACTTCGTCGCGGCGGTTATCCGCAAAATCCGCGTCGATATCCGGCGCGGAGGGACGTTCAGGGTTGAGGAAACGCTCGAACGGCAACTCATACGTGAGCGGATTGATCGCGGAGATGCCCATCGCGTAACCGACAATGGAACCTGCGGCCGAACCACGCGTAGTCGTCACAATTCCATGATCACGCGACCACGACAAAAAGTCGGACACAATCAAAAAGTACGGACAGAAGCCTTTCGTGTCGATGATCTCGATCTCGTACTCGAGTCGCTTGATCATGACGTCGGTGAGCGGCCCTTCCTTTTCTTCGAGTTGGTGATACGCCGTCTGCGTCAACACTTCACGAAACGTCTTGCCTTCTGGAATCACGAAGTTCGGAAAGTTCCACTTACCGAGTTCGAGTTCGACCGTACAACGATCCGCAATCGCTCGCGTGTTGTCGATCGCCTCTGGCACATCCGCGAATCGTTCCTCCATGTACTGCGCGCTCACCATCGAAGCGTCGTAATCAAACTGATTCATGCGATCGAACTGCTCGAGCGTGCGTTGACCCTTGATGCAATTCAAAATCTTCCAAGCTTCAACGTCGGTTGGTTTGAGATAGAATGTATTCTTGGTTGCAACAACAGGAACGCCAAGTTCTTTTCCAAGCGCAATAAGCTGTGTGTTGATCGCTTCTTGCTCTGCGATTTCGGGACGATCGACGAGTTCGAGAAAAAAGTTTCCCTCGCCAAAAATGTCGACGTACTCGTGAATGAGTCGCTTCGCGTCGTCACTACGACCAAGCTTCAACACTTCTTCGATCTCGCCGAGGTGTCCACCCGAAAGACCGATGAGTCCCTTCGCATGCTGACGCAACACTTCTTTGTCGATACGCGGCTTGTAATAAAATCCGTCAAGGAAACTTACGGACGACAATTGCAACAAGTTCAGGTAACCCTCGTTTGTCTCCGCGAGACACACGAGCCGATTCGGCTTCGTGTCGATGCGCGCACGCTTGAGCAGTCGACCTTCCTTCGCCAAATAAAAGTCGATCCCAAAGATCGGCTTCACGCCCGCGTCCTTCGCCTTCTGATAAAACTCAATCGCCCCGTACATCGTGCCGTTATCCGTGAGCGCCACCGCGGGCATCTCCAAATCCTTAACATGCCCGATCAGTTTTTTGATCTTAGGTAATGCCTCAAGAAGCGAGTAGTGGGAGTGCGTGTGAAGGTGAACGAACTGGCTCATATAGCGGAGACATCTGAAAAACGGCGATCTTTCGTTTCACGGGCGCCCGCGTAAAGCGGCGTTGCCG
>CAYJWY010000003.1:9363-47356 GCA_964374035.1 uncultured Gammaproteobacteria bacterium | reverse complement strand
GTTGTCTGTCATCGTTGTCTGTCATCCTGAGTGCATCCGAAGGATCTCTTGTGACGAAGACGTTGATAAAATCCAGAGATCCTTCTGGTGCACTCAGAATGACAAATGGAAACTCGCTGTTGTCTGTCATCCTGAGTGCATCCGAAGGATCTCTTGTGACAAAGACTTTCATCAAATCCAGAGATCCTTCGTGTGCACTCAGGATGACAAATGGAAACTCGTTGTGGGTTCAGAATATTGCAAGCTTAGCAGTTTTCTGGAAAATAAAGAAGAGGGCATAACGCCCATGTTTGATTTTTAGGCGAAAGGCCCTCAGAGAGGAATCTTGGTGTGTCGACTGGTGAAGACGTCGGATTTTAGCTCCCAGAGAACTGAGAGATAAGACTCGACGGCCTATCAGTACAACACAAGGAGACGATCCCTTGAGACTGCCCCGCAAGACGGGGCTTTACACTCCCGCTCTACCATTCAATGGTTTTACCCCAGAATGACTGCAAAGAGTCATTATAGATAGGGGCTAACCGAGATAAATTCTATTCTGTTTTTGTTTTTTTAATCAGAACAGTAGAGAGGTGAGACGTTTTCTGACTCCGCTACGGACGTGGGGCGCCCGCTAACAAGCTAGCGGTTCAGAAAACCTCCCAAGAGTGATTGTGAAAGAACGAACGCAATCTATCTAACTGATCTGACTGCACAAGTATGTTATCAAAAAAAGACACTCTGGTCAATCGTTGATTTCTCGCTAAATTCAGTGAAAAAATATTTCTTGGTGAAACTTTGTGTTCAAGTGAGTCTTTTGTCAGGAAAAGTTATCCACAATTTGTGGTACTTATCGATAACTTATCCACAGTTATAGACACAGATTGATCTTCGATGACTTTCCGTTCGATTTTAGGCCTATACTTTGGAATTTACTTGCGAGCTCACGGAGAAATGATGGCACGTAGTAATTTGATACGTTGCGTTCAGCATCAATAATAGGCGCAAACAGGACTGCGATGGCATTTCCTCCACAGATTTGATCGGATGACTGTCCGTTTCCCTCAAGAAAGGATCGCAAGTTATCTTCATTGTTCGAGAAAACAAGGTCATTATTCGTGCTGAGATAGAATTCCTCACCATTTTGCGATCTTGAGTGAAAAAAGGTTCTGCCAAGAATTGTGAGTTCCTCGATGGAGCCAAGATCTGGATCGATGGAGAGTTCCTGGACGATTGAGCCGTCTACTAAGCGCTTTTCTTGAACTCTTGGGCTCAGGTTGGCACTGATCTGCTTTATGAATGCATTTCGGTCGAAGGATGTGGGTGTCTCAGACCAGATGATGAATCCTTGATTCAGCTCGCTTTTTGTTAAAAAGATCCATGAGTCAGCACTGAAGATGTCTTTCAGTTGTTTCGTGTTTTCGAATCGATCAATAAATGTGTTCATGACCGTGTTTGTCATCACCAGTGTAGACATATAGGCGAATGTTTCCTTTGGCAACTTGCGTTTCAAGGTCGGAAATGAGACGTTTTTCAGCTTGAAGGAAAGCATTGAATCACCCAACGATAGCAGGCCGGCTGTTTTTTTCTCGGGCATGTAAACGGTTCCGATCGTCGTGCCAAGCAAATTTGGTAGCCATCGGCCTTTCACGCTCGGTTTTTTCAACGGCGACAAGGACAATAGTTTTTCGCTTAATAAGACCACGTTTGGTGAAGCCTCTTGAACGACGATTTGTTGAATATCTAGTAGATTTGTCGGCAATGTGTGCTTTTTTGCCTTCAGCGCAATGGCGCTTGTTCCGTCGCTGAGAATAAATAGAGCGAATTTCCCGCCTGTGTACGGCAGGACATCGCTGAGTTCGATAGATCTGTTTGAAATCACCGGAATGTTCGTAAAAAGTGAGGCGATTTTTTCGACGTTTCGAGCGGAAATGTTTATTTCAATCGCCACTTCCGTGTTGGTCGGAGCGGCAATGAGGAGTTCGGATCGTGTAAACCAAAGACTTGTGAGATGCAGTAGCCCCAAGAAAATGAGAACTCCCCCCAAGAGCCAAACAACCCACCGAGGCCGGCGGGTTGTTGCATGTCCATGTCTTGAGAGTTGTATGCTCAGTTTTTTCACAGAGGTTCTGTGTCATCCTGAACGAAGTGAAGGATCCCTTAAAAGATCTTTCGTCGAGGCTCATCAGGATGACAATGCTATGGTCTTCGCGGAACGAATTTACCTCGAGGTCGATCCCCGCCTCCACCAGGTCGTCCACCACCTCTTCGATCGTCACCGCCCGTACCTGGCGCAGATGGTTTCTTTTCTGGGAAGACATTTCCAGGCGCACTCTTCATGGAAAGCGAGATGCGACCTTCAGAAACTTCGAGCACTTTCACAAACACTTCATCTCCCATTTTGACAATATCACTAACGCTGTCAACGCGGTACGGCGCCATCTCGCTGATGTGAACCATGCCGTCTTTTTTTGGCATGAACTCAACGATCGCTCCGAAGTCCATAATGCGCGTGACCTTCCCCTTGAAAATTTCACCGGGGGCGATATCGCGCGTGAGATCAATGATCATTTGTTTGGCTTTGAGTGCACCCTCGGCGTTCATTGAGGTAATCATCACAAGTCCATCGTCTTCGATGTCGATTGCCTGCACACCGGTTGACGCAATCATCTCGTTGATGATCTTTCCGCCAGGGCCAATCACGTTGCCGATGAGTTCAGGATTGATGCGAAGAGAGATGATGCGTGGTGCGTACGGTGAGAGGTCGGCGCGTGGCTCAGCGATGACTGCGAGCATGGTGTCGAGGATTTTCAATCGCGCAGTTTTTGCGCGTAAGATTGTTTCCTCGATGATCTCGCGAGAAAGTCCGTCTGTCTTTGTGTCCATCTGAATGGCTGTGATACCCGCTTTTGACCCGGCGATCTTGAAGTCCATTCCGCCTTTTCCATCTTCGAGATCCTGAAGATCTGTGATGACTTTCCACTTGTTTTCGTGCGACGCAAGGCCCATCGCGATCCCCGCAACCGGTGCTTTGATCGGCACGCCTGCGTCCATGAGTGCAAGTGTGGATCCGCAAGTGGAGCCCATTGAGCTTGAGCCGTTTGAACCGAATACCTCGGAAACAATACGGATTGTGTAGGGAAACGCTTCTTTATCTGGAATCATTCCTTCGAGCGCCTTCTCGGCAAGTCCACCATGACCGATGTCGCGACGTGAAGGGCCACGCATTGGCTTGCATTCGCCAACGGAAAATGGAGGGAAGTTATAGTGATGGAAGAAGCGTTTTTTTCCGACATATTCCATTCCGTCCATTGTCTGTTCATCGCCAGGAGCGCCGAGTGTGACTACACTGAGGACCTGTGTTTCACCGCGCATGAAGTGACCCGTTCCGTGCAGGCGTGGCAGAACGGCGACTTCGGATACGAGCGTGCGGATTTCATCGAGACCGCGGCCGTCCACACGCTTTTCATCTTCCACAATCGCGCGCGAGACTTCTGCTTCCAGTGTGTCGCCGACGATTTCGAGCCCGGCTTTTACAAGCTCACCTTCAATTCCCTGCTCGGCTAGAAATGCCTTTGTTAATTTTTTGAGTTCGTCTTTTTGTTTGTTGCGCTCAGACTTTGAAGCCTTTGGTGTGCCAAAGAACAATTCTTTGACGTGGTCGATCACAAATGGTCGCGCAAGATCTCGCACGCGTTGTTTTTCTGTTTCCGCGGCTTGATCGGCGTCCGACTTGATGGCCATCGGATTCATTTTTTGCTTGCCGACCACTGCGTGCATTTGTTCGATGAGCTTGATGGGGGCAGTGATGTGCTTTTGACCAAACCAGAACGCTTCAAGCACAGTTTCTTCCGGGACTTCTTTTCCACCGGATTCAACCATGATGATCTTGTCGCCTGTTCCTGCAAACGAAAGGTCGAGAATCGATTTGTCGCGTGCTTCGTAACTTGGATTGATCACCCACTCGCCCTCGATTTGGCCAATGCGGATACAGCCGATGGGGCCGTTCCATGGAATCTCGCTGATCATCAGAGCACAGCTTGCGCCGATGAGACCAAGAACATCTGGATCATTCTCGCCGTCAAACGCGAGCGCGGTGACCACGACTTGGATTTCGTTGCGAACACGATCGTCGAAGAGTGGGCGAATCGCTCGGTCGATAAAGCGAGCGGTTAAGATCGCGTCGTCGGTTGGTCGACCTTCCTTTTTGATAAAGCGCGAGCCCTTGATACGCCCAGCCGCATACAGCTTTTCATCGTATTCCACGGAAAGCGGAAAAAAGTTCAGCCCTTCACGAACCTCCGAGCTCATGGTTGCTGTTGCCAAGATGACCGTGTCGCCGTACTGAACCGTGCAAGATCCTCCCGCCTGATTCGCGTATTTTCCTGTTTCAAGAATGAGTGTCTTTCCTCCCCACTGAGTTTCAAATCGTTGTTGTTGTGCCATATTAGTCGAGTGAAAGAATAAGATCGTCCTCGTCATCTTCGTCATCAATGGGAGCTGATTCTTTTAACGCGGCCATTTTTTCTTCGATCGGCTCGTTGATGTTGTGATGTTTGCGGTTGTGTTCCTCCTTGACGGTCGGACCGATAAGATAACGCTTTTTGTTTGATGAAAGGTCGACAAAGTCGTCACAAAAGTCAATGGAGAGTGAACTTGTGGTCTCGCCAAAGGCCATCACCTCGGCGATGCGACCACGCGATTGAATGAACTCAATGAGCGGCAAGTAATCTCCGTCGCCAGAGACAATGACCACAACGTCGAGAATATCGAGCATTTGGACCACGTCGATTGCCAAACCAACGTCCCAATCCCCTTTTTTGTGTCCTGAGGCGTATTCAATGAGATCTTTTTCTCTAGTTTCGATCCCAGATTTCTGCAAGGCCTCAAAGAATGGACGTTCGTCAGCGGTTTTTGTGCGAATAACGTAGGCCAGAGCTCGGATCAGCTGGCGGCCTGCGACGGCGTCTTCGACAATGTTTTTAAAATTAACCTTTCGACCGAACAAATGACGAGCGCTGTAGTACATGTTTTGCGTATCGATGAACACACCGACACGCTGGTTTGCGTGTTTGAACATAAAAAAATGTGAACAGTGAGTTAAAAAAGGAAACCCCGTCGCGGATGGCCGGGGTTTCAGGGATTATTTCAAATCGAGCTCTTTCTTGATTTTATCAGCCTCTTTAGGCTCTTCGCGCTCAAGATACTTGAGAAGGCGTCGTCGCTCGTTCACTTTTTTGATGAGACCTCGGCGTGACGAAAAATCCTTCTTGTGACTGCGCATGTGGCTGGTGAGATCTTTGATTTCCGCGGTCAAAATGGCAATTTGAACCTGCGGAGAACCTGTGTCAGACGCGTGTGAACGAAATTTCTCAATAATATTGAGTTTTTTTTTCTGAGTGAGCATAGATTTGGAGAAATTCATGCGTGCGATCGAGTCGAGGGGCTCATACCTCAGACCAAATCGACGCCTACCATCGCCAGGCGAAGCTTGGCGAGGAATGGATGATTTATGCGCGGATCATAGTCAAATTAAGGATGCTTGTCAAAAGTAAGGAAATCACACAATAGGACGCTGTGGAATCCTACCGTATAATGTATTTGGTTTATGAAAATCGATAAACTTATCACAAATTTTCTTGAGTATCTCGAGGTTGAGCGCGGCAGGTCTGAGCGCACCATTATCAATTACGACTTTTATTTACGACGATTTCAACATTGGGCAAAGAATCCTTCGGCGACTGAGGTGAGTCGCGAGATGATCAAGAACTATCGTCTTTGGCTGAATCGATTGAAAGAAGGTCGCAGTGAGGAAACGCTCAAGAAGTCGACACAAAATTATCATCTGATCGCTCTTCGATCGTTTCTCAAGTATCTCTCAAGACAGGACGTTCGATCGTTTCCGGCAGAACAGATCGAACTTGCCAAGCAATCAAAGCGTACGGTCGAGTTTCTCGAGATTGATGAATTGGATCGTTTGTTGCGCCAACCACTCGCGCTTGGTGATCACTTGATTGCCTTTCGCGACAAGGCGATTCTTGAACTGTTGTTTTCCACAGGATTGCGTGTGAGCGAGCTTGCGGGTTTACACATCGACAGCGTTAATCTCAAACGCGACGAGTTCACTGTTCGGGGAAAGGGTGATAAGCCGCGGCTCGTATTTCTATCCGCAACTGCGAAAGAGGCTGTACAGACGTATCTGAGCAAACGCCGCGATCCCTCACCGTTCATGTTTGTCTCGCACGATCGAGCAAAAGTCGGTCGCGCAAGCACAGGTCCACTCACGCCCCGCTCGATTCAACGCATCGTGGAGCACTACGCCCGCGCCGCTGGCATCACAAAAACCATCACCCCCCACACCCTTCGACACACCTTCGCAACCGATCTACTCATCAACGGCGCCGACATTCGCTCCGTGCAGTCATTGCTCGGTCACGAGTCGATCACAACCACGCAGGTCTACACGCACATCACCAACGCGCACATGCACGATGTGTACAAAAAGTTTCACGGAAAGACGCGCGACCGTTGACGAGAGACTCAAAAACGACTATCTTTCTGTTGTATTCACGTACGGCTTGCCACGTGAACACGCCAGTGTTTTTACGTGGCCTGGTAGCTCAGTTGGATAGAGCAGGGGACTTCTAAGCCCAAGGTCAGTGGTTCAATTCCACTCCAGGCCACCACGGCCAACATTCCTTTTTCCTTCTCTCACTTCGGCTCAGGATAGAGCAGTGGACTTCTAAGCCCAAGGTCAGTGGTTCAATTCCACTGCGGGCCACCACAAAAAACATCCCGCCTCTTGCAAGAAGCGGGATGTTTTTTGTGGTGTTAGTTCCTACGAAATTTTTCTATCGTGTCCACGTCACCCATTTTTGTTAGAATCTCGTCTATTAACTGATTAAATTCAATGAGCACGACCTCTTTATTAGCTAGAGGTACGTTCACTTTGTTATAATCAAAAATAAGCTCCTTTAATCTCCCTGCCTTTCCTGCGGCAAAAGATCGATCTTTACCATCTTTCGCGTTTTTCATTAAGTCAACAGCTACGTTAAATCTGGCTGCTAACTCAACCCCATTCGATAATTCTTTCCAAAAATGATCAAGTCTTCGGTTTCTCAACACGGCGTCGAGGTCCGCAATCAATGAGTTCAAACCATTTTGATCGTCAGATGACTCGTTTACAGGCGTTCGATCATACCCAGCACCATGCGGTGATTCATTTTCGTATCGCATAAAATATGTTTATGAATTCATTGTGGGTTATCCCGTATCTTCTCTTAATTTAGGAACAAACAAGATTTTATCGTTGTCTGTCATCCTGAGTGCATCCGAAGGATCTCTTGTGACGAAGACGTTGATAAAATCCAGAGATCCTTCGGATGCACTCAGGATGACGAATGGAAACTCGCTATGGGTTCTATTTGTTTTAAGTATATCATCATTTTTGAATCATGAAAAAATAGATTCGTACACAAAACCCCCAGTGAAAGCTGGGGGTTGTGTGATGGGGCGGCTAACGGGAATCGAACCCGTAATAGAGGTACCACAAACCCCTGTGATAACCTTTTCACCATAGCCGCCATGCGAGACGGTCTCAAAATTACACGATCTGCTTGTCACGTCGTTCGCGAACGACGTGACGGCGTATCTCGTGCAATTTTGAGACCGTCTCTGATACGTGAGAACGGATCTGTGACACAGCGCAGAATAACGCATTGATAACGAGAGATCAAGGGTCTTTATCCAAACGTAACGGCATAAATTTGTAAGCCCTCACCGAGTGATTCGATTTCGAGGATGTGATCACCTGGTGTGCCAGCGATCAGTTCGTACAAGTCTGACAAGGATACGTTTGCGATCGTCTGACCGTCGCTTTCTTCGTACGTTACGTGTTTACCAAGTATGTCATCGGAAACACGTTGCCGTCGAGATAGATCGCGACGTCTTGAACCGACCTATCCTTCACCGCCATGACTAGGTTTGCCTTGGACGCGTTGTAACGAAAACGAAATCTTACGCCCGTCTGTTGTGCTTCGATGTACTGCTCGGCGACGGTCCAGTTGCCTTGCAGATCCCATTGATTCGACTTAAGTGACCTCGCAAATGTGTAGGTCATCGTTTCGTCTTGTTTCACACCCTCGTCACTCGCGAAGTTTTCACTGCGCCAATAACCAAAATACGTTTCTTTAGATTTGATCGATTGGAAATCCGGCGCGGCAACTGTTGTCATGTCTTTTTTCACAGCAATCAGCCCTTGGATCGCGGACTCAGTTTCGTCGTAACTTCCCTCTCCAAGATGGATGTAACGTAACTTCCCTTCTTTGTCGAAGAGATATTTTGCGGGCCAGTAGCGATTGTTAACATTGTTCCATGTGGTGTGATTATTGTCTTGAGCGATTGCAAAGGTAAGCCCAAGTTTTTGTGCGGCCGCGATGACGTTGTCTCGATTTTTTTCGAATTCAAATTCTGGTGTATGAACACCAATAACGAGGAAATCTTCATCTTGATATTTCCTCCAACCAATCTTGAACATACGGCAGGCTACGAAGACAATTGATACACGAGTACGTCCAAAAATCGAATAGGACGACCTTGCCCTTGAGATCTTTTGGTGTGAGCGGCGTTGAATGGATCCAAGAGACAATTCCTTCAATCGGTGGGATCGCGTTTGCAAGAATGGGAAGCGTGATTGTCTGGTTGCTGGCGAACCTTATGTTGTTTGTGGATGGACTGCTTGGTTGATTCATGTCCGAAAAGATCCACACACTAACGATGATCAAAATAACGACAAAAATGCTTATTTTCCAGGTTTTTTCATAAAAATCAGATATAATTCTTTTCCAGTATGGCATGTGTGGATCATTTCTCTTGACGGCATTTTTGAATTCAGGTAGACTCCCGCTCGTTGTCTGGAATACGTCTGGACATGCCCGGCTGGCCGGATTGCCAGAAGACGGTGGAGGAATCGATGAATCCCAGGGAGCATTTCGAGAATGAGGGTATCGAGTTCGCTCGATACGAGTTCAAGAAGTACGCGGCCTATTCCATCTGTGGGAAGGCGACGGAGGTCACGAGCAAGCTCAAGACCGCCATCGCCCAGGGGATCGTCCCCACGTCGCAGATCGCGCAGTTCGGCGTGAGCAAGGACGGGGCGAATGTCCACATCGTGGTCCTGCAGAACGCCAAGGGCCAGATCGAGTACAACGAGGCCGTGAAGCTGCAGATGGACGGCTACGACTACGTCCACAAGATCACGTGGATGGACGAAGGCATCATCGCGTTCATCCTCGACAGCGGCTTCACGCCGCTCGCGAGCCACGACAAGCCCTGTCGGCTGTTCGTGGACGCGACCTTCTACAACGGCACGGTCAAGGACCAGGACAGCAACACGATGCTGTTGCTGGGTCGCGCCGGTGACAACCGCGTGCTCGCCTGCCAGTGGGGCAAGAAGATCCCCCTGCGCACCGTCAAGCAGAAGATCGACGGCAACGCGCGTTACACGAACATCAAGGGCAACACGCTCATCGCGGTCGCCTACGGAACCGGCCAGATCGCCGCGCTCACCGCCGAACAGCTCGTCAACGCCCTGAAGACCGACGGTCAGCCGACCTGGCAGACCTTCGTCATCCCCGGCGTCCAGATCGAGGATATCAGCGTCTCGATCGGCGACAACGCCACGGTGGTCATGACCGCGACCATCGAGAACACGCGCTACGTGGTCCCCGCCAACGTGCTGTGGCTGAACAACAAGATCTTCGGCATGGTGCTCGACCGCAAGCGGGCCGTCGAGATGGACTCCGAGCTCGCGCCGATCGTGCGCATCGACATGAAGAGCCAGACGGTCGCCGCGGTCGACGGAAACGGCGGCAGACTGCGTCTGCAGACCAGCGACCTCGCGAGCTACTGGCCCAATCAGGCCTTCCAGCAGATGGCCAGGGATGCGAGCTCCGGCAAGGTCTTCAACGACATGGCCATCTGATGGCCACGAACGCGCTCGCGATCCTGCTCATCGTCTGAGACGGCGCGCAACGTACCGCATGTACCACACGGGTTCATGCGGATTTTTTTATTCGTAGATATCTGTTATGCTGAACACAGATCAATCACTTTTTTATGAAGATTGCATCGGCTCGTGAAAAAAATTCTTCGTTTTCTTGGCCACTCAAATTCATCAGTCTTCTCTTGGTTCTAAGCGTGATCGGCTCCCTCTTTTCATTAAATGGCCACGTGACGATCCTGTTTGGATTCATGCTTTCCGGGATACCGGCAATCGTTTCCGTGTTGGTGCTTCAATGTCTTGTACCTGTGATTCTTTTGTTTGGACTGTGGAAAAAGACGTCCTGGACATGGAACTTGGGTCTTGGGTATTTTGGATTCCTATCTCTCAGTACGCTTATCAGCACGTCAAGATTCATCTTCATCGCGTTGGATGATCTTCTTGCGACCACGTGGCCGTCCTTGATCTTCGCCCTAATGGTCGGACTTGTTTTAGGACTCATTGCCTTCTATTTTTGGCACGAGCGAACACGTGTGAACTAATATGTTTCAAAAAACATTGTTGTCTTTAAGTCTATTGGCGAGTCTCATGATTGTTTTGTTCCTTGTTTCATTTGCATCTGCCGCACCCATGACTTGTACACAGTGTGATCAGCTCTTTGGAAACGAAAGCGCAAATCGTTATCGACTCACACTGGATCAAAGCACCTTGAATGCCTGTACAGATGTTGATGGAAAAGCCGACTATCGCATATGCCAAAAAACAACGGACGAGGAAAAACGGCAATGTGGAATGGATTGCCTCATTTATCTCGAAGGGCCGTGTTACGAAGAATGTCAGCAGAACTATCAAGGATGTTTGGCAAATTGCGTAACCGGATACAACGATTCAAGCAACACATGTGTCAATATTTTGCTTGATGGTTGTTACAGCTCCTGTGTGAACGAATGTACAAATCCTTGTGCAGAGGAATCTTTGGCACTAAAGAACGCGCAGGTTGAGGCAGAAATTGCCTGTCAAGATGTGCTTGCACCCGGACGACTGCTTGCACCGGATGCAACCATCGCCTCATGTGACCCTGACCCAACACTTGTCTTGTTATGTGCAGGTCAAGAGCGAGGTCTCAATGACGCTGAGGCAACCCTCTTGCGCGCTGAAACAGCATTGGCAGAATTGACGCAAGAAAAAAATGATCTCAAATTTATCCATCCAAACGAATCACAGAGCCTCGCTGATCTTGAACGAGAATACGAATCCTTCGACCTTGATGCCATGAAAGAGGCCTTTGAGACAGCTGATCTCGACCTTGCAAACTATAAGCACGAAATGAACATCGCTTGGTGGCAGGCGATTATGGGAGGCGCGGGCCCTCTGGGAATTCTTTCAGATGGACTGTTTGGTCTACTGAGTCTGTTTACCCAAAAAGATACGGCACAGCAAATGGGTGGAGCCGGTATTATGGTGGCAGAAGAAATAGTCGACAAAACAGGAGGGTTTGTCGGTGCTCTTTATGATGGCTATCAACTTGAGCAAATGAAAAATATTTTGCGCGAAAAAGAAAAACGACAAGCACAAACAAAGGATTGGTATCGAAGCTCTCTGACACTTTTGAAAGGATTTAAGCGTAGAGGCGCTTATGATCGTATGCTTATGCTCCAAAAAAAGGTGCCATCGGACGCAAACAGGCTCACGATGATCGACATTGATTTGGCATCGCTAGAAAAACAACTTCCCGTCCTGCGCAACACGCGTGATGTCGCACAGGAGTTGTTCGACGGATGTCAAAAGCAACTACGCGATGCGTGTGAAAGACCAGACAAAGAGACACGTTGCCGCGAGGCGCTGATCAAACAACGGGCCGCAGAAAAAGCGTTTGATGCGTGTAAGGAAAAAAATTAGTCAGATGAGTGACAGCGTTTGCTCCCACACCATGACGATACACACATTGACAAGGATGGATGATTCACTTATTATTGGTTTTGCTCACGGTAAAATCACTCAACAAAAAAGGTGACACAAGAATGAGTCGACGCTCTTTTTTTCTTTCTCTTGTGCATGCGAACCGTGCTTTGCATGTGCACAAGATTGCTGAGATCGCACACAGTGACACGGCAATTTTGAGCCTTCAAGGTGACACCGACAGTCTGCTCGCGCTGATTGGAACGTCCATCAAGGAGAATTACTGGGATCCCTCCGCATTGCTTTCACTGGGCTTTAAGCATGAACTCGACGACGCAGAGGATCAGCTCTCTGCCCAAGGCCACATGCTCTTTCTCTCGACGGATCGCACGCAAGATCTAAACGATCTCAAAGCCGCAGTTCCCTCCAGCATGTTCGCAGAGCTTTTCTGTAAGGATTATTTCTACGCACACTTGCTGGGTGCAATGGCTGAGGAGGTCAATCTGGGAGCATTCGACAAGGGCTTCGAGCAGATGATGGATTCCGACAACGTTTTTCATCATCTCTTCAAAACGCTCTATGTGAGCGACGGCAGTGTGCACAATATGCGCACCTTGTGTGGGAGTAAAACCAAGGCCTCAAGTCTCATTTTGCTCGGTAACACCAACAAGCGTGTCGTCGTGGCCGCCAATCATCGTATCGTTGACACGTTTACGACCATTCCCACACCAACCAGCGGTCCGGCACGCTACGCAACCATCGACGAGAGTGCGTTTGCGGCTGCTGCCTACAATGAGAGGCGGATCTACGGACTGCATGTCGTTCAAATCGCGAATTTGATCGACGGCTCAATGAATCCGCTCGAGTGGCGCGATACGCGCATCAACGACGGAAATGTCGTTGAACTCGCGATCGTGGATGGTGCTCCCGGCAAACTCCTGCTCACGCTTGCGGGTAGCGAACATCGTTACGTCCCCGTGGACGTACGATTTACGCAGGGTGTGCTCCAACTCAATCTAGATCTCAAGAATGCAACGCCTGCGGTTGCCAACCTTGATCAGCCTCCCATCGTGCGTATCAATGCCAATGGGACGCAAGGTCGCGGCTACATCGCGCACATCGATCCTAGCGGAAAAACCATCGTTCGTTACAACACGATCGAAGCCGCCGCGCTCGAGCACCCCGCTTTTGCGCGCACGATCTCCTCGGTGACGAACGAAGACTGGGGGATCCAAGTCGACGTCTGATCTATCTTGCCATGTGAGACGTTCCACGTCCTTTACATGGTCACTCGCCGCACACCTCCTCGGAGCTGTGCGGATTTTTTTGTGCACTCGAACAAAAAAATCTCATTCGATTACGAATGAGACGAAGCGGATTTCAGCGCGCGCTCAACACCGCACTTGGGACAGAAGGCGTGCTCTTTGTCAGGAATCGCGCCGCAGGCGCAGTATGAAGGATCGACGAGATCGACTGGTTGCACGATGGCCTTGCTACAGCCGGGACAGAATTTGTAACCCTCTTTGATGATCCGACGACATTTCGGACAGGCTTCGATCCGAGGCGATTTCTCTTGAAGAACGATTTCACCGGCCTTTGTTGCGCAGAGCGGACAGAACTCCATCATGTGGAGGTCGCTCACATGATCCAGAATGCCTCCGCAGTGCGTGCAGTATAGGGCGATCCTCTCGAATCGCATGGCTTTTCTGTCGGCATCTTCACCGACCTCATCCAGATGAGCATAATCGCTCGCATCGCGACCATAGGCCATGGTGATCTCCTTGGAAGTGGATGTGTCTAAATTCAATCTAACAAATCTGGGACAATTGGCAAGTTTCTGCTAAAATAGCGCTACATGGCAAACAAAGAAACCCTTTTAATCCTTGACGGAAACGCGCTTTTGCATCGCGCTTGGCATGCCCTGCCGCCGCTGACGACAAAGGACGGACTCGTTGTGAACGCGGCGTATGGATTTACGATGATCGTTGAGAAAATGCTTGAGCAGTTTAAGCCGACGTACATGGCGGTGGGCTGGGATTTGCCCGGTGACACGTTTCGACATGAGCTCTTCAAAGACTACAAAGCTCAGCGCGAGACGAAGGAACAGGAACTCTACGATCAGATTCCTATCATTCAAGACTTGATGACCGCGTACGGTGTGCCGTCGCTTACGGCGAAAGGTTTTGAGGCGGATGACATTCTTGCGACGTTGTCGACGGAGGCGACGAAGAAAGGGATCGAGTCGCTTATTGTCACGGGTGATCTCGACTCGCTTCAGCTTGTTGACGAGATGGTGCATGTCGTTTTTTTTGTGAAAGGGATTTCTGAGACGAAGATTTATGATGTTGCGGCCGTGAAGGAACGCTACGGGCTCACGCCAAAAGAGCTGATCGACTACAAGGCGTTGCGCGGGGACCCGTCCGATAATATTCCCGGCGTCAGTGGCATTGGAGAGAAGACGGCGACAGACTTGATCCAGCGCTTTGGTTCCATCGAAGGTATTTTCAAAGCGCTTGATGCGGGTGAGATCGAGGAAAAGTTTGCAAAGAAGTTGCGTGGACAGGAGCAGGAAGCGCTTGATTCGCGCGTGCTTGTCACCATGATTCACGATGTGAAGACAGGGTTTCGATTCGATCAGGCGCGTGTGAAAGAGCGCAATCGTGAGCAATTGCTTGAGCAATTTCGCGCGCTTGAATTTCGCACGCTGGTGAAGAAGTATGAAGCAAAAGAAGGATCCGATTCGATGGATGACATTGGTAGCCGCAGGCTGAAGCCTGCGCCGCAAGCGAATACGGAATTTGTTCTCGTGAGAACGCTTGAAGAGTTACAGTGCAGGCTAAAGCCTGCGGCTACCAACGATGATGAACAAACGTTTTCTGTGCTGGTCGCGAGCCAACAGGCAGACTTATTCGGCGCAACACTTGCCGCGGTCGCGATCAGTAACGGGAAGAAGACGATGGTTGTGCCTAATCCAACCAAGCAACAGCTGGAAGCGATCGCAAGGCATTTGTTGAGCGTGGCGCACATTGTCACGCACGACTCGAAGTTGCTGATGCATCAAACGGGTTGGAGGATCGACAACGCCTTCGACACCATGATTGCGTCGTACCTATTGTTCGCAGGCTCGCGGGCACACGAACTGTCGGATGTGATTTACAAACAACTCAATAAAAAAGTCGCGGAGATGCCAGTCACATTCGCGACGGAAAAAGACTATCAAAAGCTCGGCATGCTTGCTGTACTGCTACCCGAGCTCGCGAGGAAGCTGTCGAAAGAAATGAAGACGGCACAGGTAGATCACGTGTTTAACAACATCGAAATCCCACTCGTTCCAATCTTGTACGAGATGGAACAGTTCGGTGTCGAGCTCGACTGCAAGTCGCTCGAAGTTGTTTCGCGTGACCTCACCAAGCGCATCAAGATTCTTGAAAAGCAAATCATCACGGCCGCGGGACGCGAGTTTAATGTGAACTCCCCTATCCAGCTCGCGGAGATCCTGTTCGACGATTTGAAGCTGGATAGCAAGGGCATTAAGAAAACAAAATCCGGCTACTCCACGGCCGCGAGCGAGCTTGAAAAGCTTTGGGACGCCCACACGATCATTCCGCTTATCTCAGAAAATCGCGAGCTCACCAAATTGATGTCAACGTACGTCGAAGCGCTACCAAAGCTTGTCGATAAGCAGGGTCGCGTGCACACGACGTACAATCAAACCATCGCCGCGACTGGTCGTCTTTCCTCGACGGATCCAAATCTTCAAAACATTCCGATCAAGACCGAGCTTGGTCGCGAGATTCGTAAAGCCTTTATCGCGCCGCGCGGCAAGCAGTTGATCTCGGCTGATTACTCGCAGATTGAGTTGCGCATCGTCGCCGTGCTCGCGAAGGATCAGCCGTTCATTGATGCGTTTAAAGAGGGCGTCGACATTCACACACGAACGGCCGCGGAAGTTTGGGAGGTTGCAGAGATCGATGTCACACCCGAGCAACGCCGCGCCGCCAAGGCGATCAACTTTGGCATCATGTACGGTATGGGCCCCCGCTCGCTCGCTCGCTCAACGGGTACCAGCATGAATGAAGCCCGCCAGTTCATTGACCGCTACTTTCAGATTCACTTCCGCGTGCGAGAATACCTTGACGCGATGAAAATGAAAGCTCACCAAGATGGCTTCGTCGAAACTCTCTTCGGCCGACGTCGCTACTTCCCCGAGATCCACTCGGGCGTGCCAATGCTCGTCGCGCAAGCGGAGCGAATGGCGCAAAACATGCCGATTCAGGGAACTCAGGCTGACATCGTGAAAAAGGCCATGATTGAGGTGAGCGATTGGTTGAAACAGTCAGAGTTACCAGCGGTCATGTTGTTACAAGTCCACGATGAACTTGTCTTTGAGTGCGAGAACGGCGCGGTCGATCCGGTTATTGCGGGAATCCACAAAATCATGGAAGGTGTTGTCGATTTCGATGTGCCGCTAGTGGTCGATGTGGAGGTTGGGAAGAATTGGGGGGAGATGAAAAAACTATGATTTTCAAACTATGCTCATCCTGATCTACGGCGACGACGGGTTTCGTGTGACACAGAAGGTGAAACGAATGCGCAATGCCTTTGCCGAGAAGTTTGATGTTACGGGAATGAATACGCAGACCTTCCCTGCCGAGGGCTCGTCCAAACATGACGCTGGTGATATTTTGCAGTCCGTGTGTTCGTATCCGTTTCTTGGGACGAAACGCATGGTTTTGGTGCGCGACTTGGTTGGCTCGACGAAGAAAGCGGACATGGATGTGTGGGTTGATGGGTTCAAACGTATGCCTGACTCAACGATTGCCGTACTGTGGGAGACGACGGAGTCGAAGATTCTTGAGAAGAAGCCGTTATTTGCTGAGTTTTCAAAGATGAGTGATGTGCATAGGTATCCGTTCCCTTCTCTGGATGATTCGCAGTTGAGTCAATGGGTTCTTGATCGTGTGAAAGAAATGCAAGGAACGATCGATCAGCCAGCGGTTCGTGGTCTCGTCGAGCGCGTTGGTTCAGAGCTGTGGCAGATGAGTAACGAGATCGATAAGCTGATTGCCTTTGCAAACGGGCATTCGATTACCCTTGAGATGGTAGACGATTTAGTGCACGCAAACTTTGAAAATAAGATTTTTGAGCTGATGGATGCAATATCAAAGAAGCAGACGTCGCGAGCGATTCAATTGTTGCAGGAAGAGCGTTGGTCTGGAGCGAATGATCATTATTTGTTAACGATGCTGGGTCGACAGGTGCGCCTGCTGATCAGTGCACGAAGCATGCTTAACGAGAATCCACGTGCGAGCAAGCACGAATTAGCGCAAACACTGGGAGTTCCTCCGTTTACTGCACAAAAAGCGCTCGAACAAGCTCGAGGCTTCCGTTTCGACGATTTACGTATGGTTCATGATTTACTTTTTGATTTCGATCACAAGCTGAAATCCGGACGCGTGAAGGCAGATCTCGCGGTTGACCTTGTCACTGATTCGCTTGTGTCACAATGATTATTTTTGTCCTCTTGGTAGCCGCAGGCTTTAGCCTGCGCGGATCTCTACTCACTCCGTACACGCCCAGGCCTGCGGCCACAAGACGGATACGGCCGACAAAGAAACAAAATAGCCCTTCTCTTGTGAGAGTAGGGACTATTTTTGATTACGCCTTCTTCAACGCGTTGACCTTCAGCATGATGCGAGACTTCAGACGTGCCACGGTATTCTTTTTAAAAACGTTTTTCTGCGCAGCCTTGTCGAGCTTTTTTGAAACAAGTTTGGCTGTTTCAAGAGCCTGATCCACCAACTTGGATTCAAGCGCCTTTCGAAGCTTGATCCTCAACGATTTGATTTCAGCCTGGATCGTCTTATTGCGCTCAGCTCGTTTGTCAGCTTGTCGAAGCGCTTTTTTTGCGTTTGCCAAATTTGGCATAGAATTCGTTTGATCGATTAGTCAATTCCAGCTAAGTATAGAGCAATAGTGATATCTGTCAATCAGGTAGCTCAGGTCCGTGCGCTCAAGGCTCCTCTTCCACAACCGGGGCAATCTCAATTGCTTCGAGCTCACCTCCCACGACTCCCTCCGTGATTTTATAGATGTCCTTGTCGATTTTTTTTAGTTCGGACGTGGATGCGGTATAGGCACGAACCGTTGTTTCAAGATGTTTCCCGACTCGACTGTGATGATCTTCGTAGGCGCGTAGGTGGCGCATAAGATTTTCCGCATATTTTTGGATTTCCTTAACTGACTCCTCAATTTTCAAGGCCTTGAGTCCAAGAATGACGGTTTGAAGATAGGCGTAGAACGATGTCGGCGATACAATCATAACCCCCTTTTTAAAGGCATACTCGATAAGGTTCACTGAATTTACCTTTGCACCGCCAACGTCAGCGAGAATGAGATTATGATAGACACCCTCGGCTGGGATGAACATGAAGGCGAAGTTTGTTGTTCCCATTTCAGGTCGGATGTACTTTGATGTTTCATCGATTCTTAATTTTACATCGCTCTTAAAGAGCTTTTCCAGTTCTTCACGTTTTGTTGGGTCGGATTCTTGGGAAATTCTGTTGTAGTTCTCTAGCGAAAATTTTGCGTCAATAGGTATCAACATATCTCGAATGAAGATGACGGAGTCAGGAATCAGTTTCTGACCGTTTTTTTCGTCGAAACCAAGCTCGTACTGCATTTGATACTGACCAGGAGCCAGAACCTGGTTTAGAAGTGAGTCAAGCCAGTACTCCCCGAGGATTCCCCGTTGTTTTGGGTTCTTGAGGATGTTTTCCAAATTTTGTAGCTGGTCCGAATAGCTGAGGATTTGTTTGTTTGTCAAGTCTAGTGTAGTCAAACGTTGGGTTACGTCATTAATAATCGTCGATGTATTCGCAAAGTGCTTCTGCATTGTTGAGGATGAATCTGTAAGATTCTGCACGAGTCGGTTGTGCATAAGATCGAGACGTTCGTGAACTTCCCTTCTTTGGTCATTCCCGGACTGCTGAAGCTCCCTACGCATGTCACTTATCATCTGTTGTAATTGTGTTTGATCGAATGATTGCTGTTTTGGCTGTTTCGTGACCAGGTAAACAATAATCAGAACAAGAAAAATTAGCGCGATTGAGAGAAAGAGTTCTAGGGTCATAATTTTGACGCAGGTTTCAAAGAAACGTATGATATTTCAGGTTGAACCCATAGCGAGTTTCCATTCGTCATCCTGAGTGCACCCGAAGGATCTTTGGATTTTATCAACGTTTCATCACAAGAGATCCTTCGGATGCACTCAGGATGACAGACACCAACGAGTTTCCATTCGTCATTCTGAGTGCACCAGAAGGATCTCTCGATTTCATCAACGTCTTTGTCACAAGAGATCCTTCGGATGCACTCAGGATGACAGACAACGATGAAATCTTGTTTGTTCGTAAATTAAGAGAAGATACGGGATAACACACAATGAATTCGCTTATTATATCATAATCACAGATGCTCCTGTAGCTCAACTGGATAGAGCTGCGGCTTCCTAAGCCGTCGATCGAGGTTCAAGTCCTCGCGGGGGTACCAAACTGCGAGTCCGTGTCATCAATTATTAGTCGTTCCGTCCGAAACTGAGGAGAGTTTCTGCCGAAACATAGGGGGCCTTTAGCTCAGTTGGTAGAGCGTCGCATTCGCATTGCGAAGGTCGGCGGTTCGAATCCGCCAAGGTCCACCAAGCAAAAAAAGAATTTATGGTAAAAATATCTTCATTCTTGATTGGAGTAACAAGTTTAGAAAAGTCAAAGCATTTTTATGAAAAAATTCTTGGCATGACCTTTAATGAGTTCAGACCGCCATTTGCGTCAGCAGAGCTCGATGGTTTCGAGTTCAATATTGAGGAAAATGCTGAATATCGCACAAAAGATTGGGCAAAAAGATACATTGGAGGACGGAAACACATCTCCTTTCAAGTAGAAAACCTGGAAGATTTTATGAAAAAAGCGTCTGATTTAGGCGCAAATTTGGTTTCAACAATCGAAACAAAATCCTGGGGCTGGAAGGAGGCGATAATCTCTGATAGAGATGGAAATGAGTATATTATTGAACAGAAGATATAATGGATTTGCCAGAGAGAAGGTGAATTCAGTTCCAATACACTAAGTAGTTACATCTAGCACAAAAACACACACGAAAGTGTGTTTTTGTCTACATTGGTGTAGACAAAACATCAGATTTCGACAAAAAAGTGAATTTTTTGATGAAAACGTCGATTTTATGTCAAATTTCGACGTTTTTATGTCAACTGTGGACAACTATTTGGCTTAAGTTAGCTAAATAATAGCTTGACTACAATTTTTGTTCATGATACACTGTTTTCTAGGGAATGATATGTACGTGAAAGTAATGGCAGTGGCATTTGTGGGGATTTTTTTAAGTGTGGGGTTCTCTCATGCTCAAATGACCTCAACAAATTTTCAAATTAGGTGGGACTCGATTTCTGCTGGGGGTTCAGATATCTCGAGCTCGGCTAGTTTTGGCCTGCGAGATACCGTGGATCAGTCGGCTGGTTCTAGGACTTCCAGTGCGTCCTATCGTTTGGACAGTGGGTATCGAAGCGGAATCTTTGACGAGATCATTACCTTTGACCTATTCGTTCAGGATGCAACATCGCAAACAGCTGTGACTGCCTTTGTTCCCAACGTCATTTCTTCCAACACAGCCGGATTTTCTGTCAACGACTACGTCGTCCTCGTTCAGGATCGCGGAATTGGACAAGTGGCAGGGGTTGGAAGGATTACGGCAATTGGTGTGAATTCACTCACAATAGATGAGTTGGTAACCGCCGGAGTCAGTCCTATCGTTGATGGGACAAACGACTATGTCTATCGCATGAGTGGAGCGACATCTGCGCTTGGAACGCTAAGCGCGACATCTGTGGCAACCAGTGTGATTTCCTTTCAGGTCACGGCTGAAAATTCAGCAGGATATGTTATCCAGGTCATGCAAAGCGGGGGATTGACTGATGGGGTCGAAACAATCGACGGCGTCACTGATGGGGCTGTGACAGCAGGATCCGAGGAATATGGTGCACGATCGTCGGACACAACAGTCGCAACCAGCACATTTGATACGCAAGACACAGCAATCACAAGTGCGGCGCAGAGCATTGTAACCTCATCCAGCGCTTCCTTTAATCAGCGTTCGTTTCTCACGCTCAAGGCGGCTATGAGTGCTGGAACACCGGCTGGAGCGTACGGCCAAACGCTCACGTTCATCGCGTCAGGCAACTTCTGATATGAAACATTCGATTCTTACATACTGTTTTGCGGCCTTTGTCCTCATGGCTGGCACGGCTCAGGCGGCATCGCTTGCTCCTTCGCTTCAAGAATTTGAAGCGTCGCGCGGCGAGGTCGTGGAGGCAAGTGTCAAAGTCATTAACACAGAGGCGGCGGAACAGATCTATTACATGGGCACCCTGAAGTTCAAGGCTTCAGATGAGGCCTCATCGCCGGAGTTTATTCCTTATGATGAAGATCATAAGGGTCTTCCCGAGTGGATTTCATTTCCTGTCATGGAGATTCGTGTTCCGGCTCGTAGCAGTGTTGATGTCCCCTTCAAAATCACCGTTCCCCTCGACGCTGTTTCAGGTGGACACTACGCCGCTGTCACAGTATCGAGTGCGCCCTCAGAGATCGTTGCCACAAACGGTGCCATTGTCGAGTCGAAAACCGCATCGCTCGTCCTGCTCAGTGTAAAGGGTGAGACGCGCATAAGCGCGGTACTTGTGGACTTCACATCCAAGATGTTTGGCAACGTCGTTTCCTCATTCAATGGCACGTATCAGTATCGTGTCCAAAATCAGGGCAATGTACATATCCAACCTCAGGGAACGATCCGTTTCACTGACGTGCTGGGACGAAACCTTCTCACGGTTGACGCAAACGAGGCGCAGAGTCGTGTGCTTCCTGCTTCCACACGCACATTCTTGGTTGAGATTCGAGATCGCCGGGCGTTGTTTGCTCTGGGTCCCATGAAGGCAGAACTCAGACTTGGATACGGTGGTGGGGCCGACTTGGTCGAGGTTCAGACACTCTGGCTTTTCTCCTTTTCTATGGGTGCGGCAATCCTTGTGTTGATGGGTTTCATTGCGGTGGCTTATAAGCGATTAAGACGTTCTTAAAAACATGTGTGGGGACCATTATCAGACTCATTTGCAAAGCAACATTAGCGGCGGTCATTCTGACGGCCTCTGTTGTGGCTTTGCCGGCGCTTGCGTCCACATTGACGCAGGCAAATGACTATACGACCTCCAATGTCGTAGGTACTCAGGCAAATCACCAAGTGATCTTTACAACTCCTTCAGGTGTTGGTGAGGGACAAACCATTTCCCTTACCTTTTCAAGTTTATTTACGATGGGTGTGTTGTCTGAGGATGATGTTGACATCGCTGACGATGGGGTTGATTTGACGACAGCCGCAGATTGCTCAGGTGCGGAAAAGGCGAGTGTTGGCGTCATGGGTTCGACGTTTACCATTACGATTTGTGCCGGTGATGGTGGGGCCATCGCAGGGGGATCGCAGGTCACGATCGAAATCGGAACGAACGCAACATTTTCTGGTGTAGGTGCACTGCGTATCACCAATCCGGCAACCAGAGGAACCTACTACCTTTCAATAGCGGGAACATTTGGTGATTCCGGTTCGATTGCTTATCCCATCGATCTTGACGGTCCCGTTGGCGTCACGGCAACGGTTCCGGTCACCGGTGGCGGAGGTGGTGGAGGTGGTGGCGGCGCTCCGGTGCCCGGTGATGTTACCGCTCCGATTATCTCGAATGTTCTTGTTTCCAATCTCACAACCACAGGAGCGACGCTGACGTGGAACACGAATGAACCGGCAAACAGTGCGGTCGACTACGGATTGACTCCCGCGTTTGAGATCGCAACAGTTTCCGGCGCGATCTTTGTCATGGGACACAGCGTGACCTTGAATGGACTGTGCGAGGGTTGTCGTTATTTCTTTCGTGTACGTTCCACGGATTTCGACAACAACACTTCCACGTCCGGAACATTCACGTTTACCACGCTTGATCAAACAGCTCCGGAAATTTTCGGAATCGTTGTTTCAAATCTTACAACAACATCCGCGAAGATTTCCTGGACAACAAACGAGCCGGCAAGTTCCGTTATTGAGTACGGAACAACCGTTGCCTATGGTCTGACCTCAACGGACAATGGACTCGTGCTCAACCATGAGCGTGTGCTTGTTGGTCTTGCAACTGGAACGTTGTATCACTTTCGTGTGAAATCGACCGACGCGTCAACAAACTTGGGGACGAGTGGTGACCAAACATTCACAACAGTCGTCGATGCGCCGCCAGCAAACGTTGGTGGACTTCTCATTGCCGAGGGCAACGCACAGCTCACCCTCTCGTGGGTGAATCCGCCTGATGTGGATCTCGCGAGTATTCGCGTGATCATGTGTCCAAATGCGTTGCCGGATTCCATTGTAGATCCGGATTGTGCGACCGTTTTCAACGGTCTTGCAAACAGTTTTATCCATAACGGTCTGACAAACGGCACGACGTATTACTACGGCGTGTTCGCGCGTGACCTTGCCGGGCAATTCTCTTCTGGTGCGTTAGGTTCGGGTGCACCTAAAGCGCCAGAAGATGAGAGGCCAGCCGATGTTCCCGTTGTACCAGTACAACGGCAACAACAACCGGTCGAAAGACCACAGGAACCTGAGATTCCAGGTGAGCCGCGGGAGGCTCAACCTGGAGTGAGGGAAGACGAAATTGCTCCGGTTTCCCCGTTGGGTGCGGTGGAAACAGGAAAACTCGATCTTTCCGACGTCTCACTGTTTGTGGCCAGATCGATTCTGCTAACCCGCAGTACGTTTGGAACATTCGACGTGCTCGCAGGTGAACCATTGCGGATTTGGGTGCCCGCAAGCGAGTTCAAGGCAGATCGAGAATTTGTCACGGTTCAGATCGGTGATCAGGCTTACTTGATGCGTCTTAATAAGGACGCGACTGGTTATGAGACGGATATTCTTACTCCGTCCGAGGTCTCCTCCTATCCGTTCGAAATCACGGCGGTCTACAAAGATCTCAGTGAGGAGCGTGTTTCTTCTATCCTGCGCGTAGTCGATCGCGGCTTCGTGTTTGGGAACATCGATGGCGAAGAAGTGCGCGTGAACGGGGCTCAGGTTAAATTGTTTCAGCAGGTTCTCGGTGATCTTGTCGCGTGGGATGGATCCCCATACGGTCAGAACAATCCGCAAACCGCTGAGGACGGCTCGTATGCGTTCTATGTTCCAAACGATCTTTATGTTCTGCGCATAACAGCACGGGGCTTTCGTGAGTACGAAAGCAAAGTAATCGCCGCGACGAGTAATATCGTCAACGCGAACGTTCCTTTAACCGTGTATCCTCGTGAAGAGGAACAACCTGCAAAAGAACCAAAGGTCAAACCGGAACATCAAGCGACGCTTCTTCGTTCCTTCGACGTTCCCGCTCTTGAAGCTGTCGCGATGGCGCTTGAGAGCATTCGAGAAAATCCGGCCGTGCAAACAACGGCCGACATTGCTCTTCCCACACTTGTTGTCACTGCAGGGGCAAGTGTGGCTGTTCTCTCTGTTGCATTCAACTTCATTCCTTTCTTGCACTATCTTTTTACAGCGCCCCTCATATTTTTTGGGCGCAAAAAACGCAAGGACTTTGGAGTCGTCTACAATGCAAACACGAAAACTCCGGTGGATCTCGCTGTCGTACGTCTCTACCGTCACGACGCAAACAAACCAAACGGTCTTGGCCAACTCGTGAAAAGTCGTGTCACGGACAAGGCCGGTCGGTTCTTCTTCCCGGCTGAACCGGGACAGTACAAGATTGTTGTTACAAAGCGAGCCTTCGTCTATCCAGCGACGTCGCTCATGGATCTGAAGGAAGACGGAGATTATCTTGATCTCTATCATGGTGAGCCAATTGCGGTGAATGAGGTCAACACGATTATCACTCCGAATATTCCGATGGCTCCACAAGATCCTTCCAAAGAACTAACGCCTATGCGAGTTGTGTGGAAACGCCGCATGCGCGTGATTCAAAACGTTGTTGCTTTGACAGGTGTGACGACGTCCATCGCGGTTGCCATTGTGAGACCAAGCATGCTTGCGGTCTCAATGATCGGCGTCCAGGTTGTCGTATACGCCCTTGCGCAACGACTCGCGAAACCGATGAAACCAAAACGTTGGGGCATCGTCTACGATTCCACAACAAACCGTCCGCTTAGCCAAGTTGTCGCTCGTATCTTCGAGCCAAAATACAACAAGCTTCTGGATATGCAGGTGAGCGATTCAAAAGGCCAGTATGCGTTCCTGCTTGGAACGGGAGATTACTATGCCGTGTTTCAAAAACCAGGCTACTTCGAAGTAGAAGTGCGTCCCATCAACGTGGACGCGAAGAAAGGTGCCGGAGGATTTTCCGCCGACATCAAGCTCGCAAAACCGTAACGTGTCAGGAGGTATGACGCAGTGCTTGCGCAAACAATTCACAACGCTCTCGACCATCACCTGCTTACTTGTGATGGTCTTTGGCGTTGTCGTTACCATTGCACAAGCCGCCGTCTCGCCAACAAACATCGTGACCTACCAAGGTCGCGTTCTCGACAGCAATGGAACGCCTGTCGCGAATGCGTCGTTGAACATGAAGTTCTTTTTATACGATTCTCTTGTTGGCGGAGTCTGTTTGTGGTCAAACTCGAGCGCGAACTGTAACGGCAACACACCGGGCTCTGCAACAAATCGCGTTGTCGCGCTTACGGACGGTTTATTTACCCAAAACCTTGGTGACACGGGTGATACGTTTGCGGCGATTCCGGGCACCGTGTTTGCCGACGATGCCAGTGTGTACATGGAAGTTATCATCGCGGGCGAAACACTTACGCCACGCAAACTGATGACGGCCGTTCCTTATGCCCTCAATGCGCAGTCTCTTGACGGAATCGACTCGACAGGATTTCTTTCTGCTGACGGCGATACGGCAACAGGTATTTTTGACTACACAGGAGCGACACTTTCCGGTGGCTCGCCCTTTGTTTTTGAGGGGGCAACCGCGGATGCGTTTGAAACAACGCTCACGTTCACGGATCCCACCGCGGATAGAACGATCACCTTTCAAAATGCAACAGGTACGGTGGCCTTTCTCTCGGATATTGGCAGTGGCGAACTTTCCGAGGTTGGTTTGTTTGGTATTTACGAAGATGATGCGGCGGTCATCGTGGGAGCCGATGCAGGTTTTTCATCAGCAAATGGAGGCATTGGAGACTTGAAGGTGGCGAGTGAACTTGAAGTTGACGGTGCGGTCTATTTGGAAACTACACTCGCAGTCACAGGTATTTCAACGTTTGGCGCTCTGGCAACCATTGCCGGTTCTGCGGACGGAACGGATGCACTTGTTCTCACTCTAGGTGACATCCTTGTCACCAATGGAGATTTGGATCTTTCGGGCGGAGATTTTAACGTACAGCTTGATTCGGGAGATGGGGCAAGTATCTCCACAACAACCGCTTCAAGTGTCGACGCGTTGACCATTACAAGCATCGTACCTGCAACGACCGATTCGATTGATGGATTATTTGTGACAAATACCGTCACTGACTCAAATTTGCCGGCTTCAGCACGTTTCCTACTGACCAACACAGACAACGCTACGGCCAGCGATACCGTGTACGGCTTGTATGTGGAAGTTGATGATAATTCCACGCTCACAGACGATACCGCATACGGTCTGTATATCAACAACCCAGATTCCGGTGGGCTCGATGCGGATCTCACGCAAGATGCTTTTATTTATTTAAACAACGCGGATGATTCGGCGGCTATCACAATGGATGATGCCATGATCGTAGCATCAGCCGGGTCTGTCATCACCGATGGTTTGGATGTTTCAGATTCCGACATCGTCAACGCCCTCAACGTGGGAGCCAACAACATTATTGGTACCGATGGTGTGATTGATTTCACCGACTTTGATGTCATTGCCGAAGGATTCATGACCATGGCTCCGGATTCAGCCGGAGACTCCATTACCATCACAAGCGCACCGGGTGATTCACAGATTATGGTGGTTGATGCTCAAGCGGATTCCACCAGCGCCCTTGGACTCTTCGATATCGCCGTTGATACCGTGACGGATGAAGCCAGTGTGTTTAATGTCGATTTTCAAGTCTCAGATGCCGCCGCCTCTTCCCAGTATTATGCCTATCGCACGGACGTGACCGTTGATTCCGATGCCGCTCAGAATCCTGAAACGTATGGTTACTATCTTGGACTCTCTGTCAACGATTCGCTCGCCGCGACGTATGGTTTTGCGGCTATTCAACAAGATGCCGGAGAAAGAGTGACCGCTGGGATGCTGATTGACAACCTTGATCTGGACGACGAAATGACAGACGGCATTCTCATTCGTTCCGCAACAGGAACTATTGTGGATGGTATCGACGCTTCCGATCCGGAATTGGAAAACGCCCTCAACGTGGGAGCCAACAACATTATTGGTACCGATGGTGTGATTGATTTCACCGACTTTGATGTCATTGCCGAAGGATTCATGACCATGGCTCCGGATTCAGCCGGAGACTCCATTACCATCACAAGCGCACCGGGTGATTCACAGATTATGGTGGTTGATGCTCAAGCGGATTCCACCAGCGCCCTTGGACTCTTCGATATCGCCGTTGATACCGTGACGGATGAAGCCAGTGTGTTTAATGTCGATTTTCAAGTCTCAGATGCCGCCGCCTCTTCCCAGTATTATGCCTATCGCACGGACGTGACCGTTGATTCCGATGCCGCTCAGAATCCTGAAACGTATGGTTACTATCTTGGACTCTCTGTCAACGATTCGCTCGCCGCGACGTATGGTTTTGCGGCTATTCAACAAGATGCCGGAGAAAGAGTGACCGCTGGGATGCTGATTGACAACCTTGATCTGGACGACGAAATGACAGACGGCATTCTCATTCGTTCCGCAACAGGAACTATTGTGGATGGTATCGACGCTTCCGATCCGGAATTGGAAAACGCCCTCAACGTGGGATCCAACACGATCACAGGCACTGCGGCATGGATTGATTTCTCTGAATTCGACGTCTCCGGAACAACAGGTGCAATCACGATTAATGACAATGGCGATGCGGGCGCGATCTCCATTGAAGGATCCATCCTCGACATAAACAGCCTTGACTTTGTTGGTGCGGGCGCAGTCACCGGCTCGGGACTTGTGAGTCTGAGTTCTACGGCCGCCTCTGTTACTCTCGCGGCTCAAGACATTGCAAACGCAAATGACGACAATATCGTTCTGTCCTCCGGCAACCTGGCTCCCGATGCAGGCGAGAATGGAAATGATGTCGCGATTGAAGCCGAAGGTGACATTCTGTTTGAAGCCACAGGCGATATTGACTTTGACTCTGCCGCGAACTTCGCTCTCACGACCACTGGCGACATACTTTTTGAACCCGGTGACGACATGGCTATCAACTTTGCCGCTGATGGCATGTTGAGATTGGACGCTCAGAGCGTAAGTAACACGACTACCGTGGGTGTTTTGAACATGGATGTGATTACTGTCACAGCAGACAACATTGGATTTAGTATGAATTACCAGGTTGGTGATGCAGATGCGTCCAGTAGCTACTATGCCAATAGAACCGATGTCACGATTGATAATGATGCCGTGCATCTTCCAACCGTATATGGAGGTTATTTCGGGATGAACGTAAACGATGCATTTTCTACCGGATATGGATTGGCCGCGATTCAAGAAGAAGCTACTGAATCCTTGACAGCCGGTATGCTTTTGGAAAACCTAGATGACGACGATAGTATGTTGAATGGTTTGCTTGTTCGTTCAGATGCCGGCGGCATCGTGGACGGCATTGACGTCTCAGACAATGAAATTACCAATGCCATGAGTGTTGGTGCAAACAACATCATCGGCACGACCGCATCGATCGATTTTACAAATTTTGATGTTGAGGCGGATGGCAGTATTTCTACCGCAGCAGATCTGACCGTTGAGGGTGTTTTCAGTCTTGGAACAGCCGCCACATTGTCCGTCACTGCAACGCCTGATATATCGGCGGCGTCGGTGTTTTCCATGGCTGGCGGAGCCACCAATGTCACAGATTTTTTAGGGGGAGTCACCGGACAGATTTTTATCATTCGACATACCGGCGGACTCATATTTGAATGTGATGTGGATGGAAATTTGAATTGTGGGCTCACAGACATGATCGTTGCCGGTGGTGACACAACCATGTGGTACTACAATGGTGCCACGTATAGTTTGTTGAGTTGGGTGAACGAACCCAGCACACAAACCGGTACCGACTTGGCTGAGTGGTTTCCTGCAACACAGAATCTTCAGGCTGGCGATGTTGTCACAGCGAGTTTCACTGAGCCTGTTCATGTCAGCAAGAGTTCGTCCGGTTATCAAAAAGGTCTCACGGGTATCGTTGCGACACAACCAGGTTTGATCCTCGGTGAACGTGGATCCTCGACCTTTGCCGCCCAGGTTGCTCTTGCTGGACGTGTTCCTGTGAAATTTTCAAATGAAAATGGAGAAGTGAAGGTGGGAGATTATCTGACAAGCTCGGCCACAAAACCCGGATATGCCATGAAGGCCACACAGGCCGGACCGGTCATTGGTATGGTCATGGGAGATTCAAATGGTGCCGCTCTTGTCACGGTTCATGTCAACAACAGTTGGCGGATCCCCACAGAGCTTAACCAAAGCGGTGCCTCGACGATTAGCACGCAAAACGTGGTGATCACGCAGATGGATGTGGCAACTCAGGACACCAAAACGTTTAGTTCGTTTGGTCTTGCCATGCGCGGCTCCGCCTGGAACGGTGCGGAAGCTCAGACGGTTCAGATGATGCTCGAGAATCAAGTCATGGACGTGGACCAGTATCGTCTTTCCATTCGCAACAACGCTAACAGCGAGGTCGCCTACATTACAAACAAAGGTACGATGAGTCTAGCCGGCGATCTGATCGTTGCCGGAAACATCTATCCGTCTGATCGAGGAACCGCGCAAACAAGCAAATACATTTACTACGACGGCTCTGAGGGAGCCGGTGGAGATTTCATGCGCACAAATGCCTCTGGTTGGGGAACGGGAAGTTATGACTTTGCCGAGATGTTTCCTTCCAACGAAGTGCTGAGAGCCGGTCAGGTTGTTGTATTTTCCGGAAATGCAGAACGTGTCCGACGCGCAACAGCGAGCGATACCGGTGCATTCGCCGGCATCGTTTCGACACGCCCGGGTTTTCTCGCTGGTAACAACGTTGCCAATCAGTATCCAATCGCCCTTGCGGGTCGTGTTCCGACATTTGTGACCAATGAACGTGGTGCCATTTCAGTCGGTGATCCATTGTCTGCATCCTCAACGTCTGGTTTTGCGGCCAAAGCAACTAAGGCCGGCCCCATTGTCGGGTACGCGCTTGAGGCATACAACGGTGAGCTCGATAACCAGATTTTGGTCTTTGTAAACGTTGGCTATTGGGGAGGCAATCATCCAGGTTCAACTCCCGGAACGTTTAACACGGCATCTGGATTTGGTCAGGGTTTGAATCAAAACATCACATCGCTCAACATGACTGGAAATAGCTATTTGACAGGAAATGAAATTCTCGACGTCGGGAGAATCGCCGGACTTCTCGATCGCTGGTCGATCGAACTTGACGGAACGATCAAAACGGAAGGCTTGCTGACAACGATCTTGAAGACGCAGACAGGGGATTCAATTCAAACAATCGCCGTCACCTCGCCGGAAGCCTCGATTACGCTCACAGGAACATCGGTTCTTGAAAGCGACGAACTGGAAGTCAACTTCAAGCAACTTGATCCATCGTTCAGCAATGTGATCAGCGCGACTGCACCACTGCGTGTGATCGTCACACCAAACGGTCCCGTCTCGTTGTACGTTTCTGAAAAGGACAATGAGCATTTTGTCGTGAAGCGATTCGGTGGCGATGGAAGCGCCGTTCAATTTGATTGGATGATTATTGGATACAGAAACGGCTTTGAACCACCAGAAGTCCTCCCATCCGAATCTGCATCTCAGGCGAGTCCTGAGCAAAACCTTGTCGATGCACCAGTTCCAGATGAAGGCGGCACAATAGCCGAGCCACCATCTGAGCCTGTTATCGAGCAACCATCGTCGCCACAGCCAGACGCTACGACGACAGAAGCACAGGTCGATGAACCCACTGCCGACGAGGTCGTGGTGGGCGAGCCTGCTGTCGAACCTGTCGTTGTCGAATAGTTCGTAACACGTCTTGCTGTGTTGGCGAAACGTTCTTTCACAACACAAGAGATCACTTCATCTATGGAGTGATCTCACACAACTCAATAGCAATCCACGCACGAACCCCACACGTGCGTGTTTTGCGTTTGTGTACACGACACAAATATCCAGAACATATACTCCCTGAGCCTGTCGAAGGGGAATTCCGAAATGCGCCTTCGACGCCAGCTGAGCTGGGCTCTGCAGGCTCAGGCAGTATGTTGGTGTATAATGTTTGCACTATGCATCGCAGGATCACAACGCTCCCCAAAAAATTAGAATCCGCAACGCGCGGTCTTCTCTACACCCTCATTTTTTTCTTGCCTCTTTGGTTCGTTCCTCTGACATCTGATCTGCTTGAGATGAACAAACAGGTCTTCTTTCTTGTGCTTACGTGCGCCGCCGCGCTTACATGGACGGGCTCGATGTTGTTTGCCAAGCAGTTTCATTTTCAACGAGGCTGGATAAATCTCCTACCACTTTCAATCGTGATTGCAATTGGTGTGAGCGCTTTTCAATCATCCGCGCCCTATCTTTCCTGGGTTGGTTCGCAATCGCAAGAATACACAAGCTTCCTCACGTTTGCCGGTTGCGCGATTTTTTTCTATCTCATCGTGAATGTCTTTCGAGATCGTTTTACGCATCGCACACTCCACACACTCCTGCTCATCTCAGCACTCGTAACCGGACTGATCGGTGTGTATTCGTTGTTTGGTATAAGCTTGTCTTCGCTCGGCATCGTCGAACAAAAAAATTTCAACACCGTTGGAACCATTAACGCCCTCGGTGTTTATCTGGGTGTGTTAAGCGTTTTTGGAGCGGCGCTCTACGTCACGCATCGAAAAGACGATGCACTTTTGCACCAAAAAGCGAATGGCGCGTGGGAGCGTCTCGTTATTTTTCTCCTCTGGTTGTCAACGCTCATCTACTTGCTCGCCACGGACTACTGGGTGCTGTGGGCGATCTTCCTGTTTGGCATGAGTTCCTTGTTCGTCTTTGGTTTGTTTCGAGCAAAAGATTTTGAAAAGCACGGCCGCATGTGGATGCCGATGGTTTCCATCTCCGTAGCATTGGCCTTTCTGATTTGGCTTCCGACTCCGTTCACGCTGATCGTCCCCTCCGAGATCACGCCAAGCTTCGATGCGAGCAACGCAATCGCGAAGCAAATCATGAGTTTCGATGGCTCATACGGAACGGGTCCTGGAACTTACGCCTTCGACTATGCGCAGTATCGCGGCAAGGAAATCAACAGCACAGATTTTTGGAATACACGCTTCGATCGAGCCGCCTCCTTTGTCTACACACTTCTTCCCACCATCGGATCTATTGGTGTGGGATCGCTTGCATTTTTCATCATCGTCTTGTTTGTGCGTTGTCTTGTTCAAATGTTGAAACCAAGATCTCGCGAGGATTGGCTACAATCATTTGTCTTCTTCAGTCCCTGGGTGACACTTGTTTTCGCGACGTTTCTTTATTCATTTAACATGACGCTTGTATTTCTCTTTTTTGTTCTTACAGGCATGCTCGGCTCGCAGATCATTCGCAGGCCCTACACAAAATCTTACACACAATCACCAGGCCTCGCTTTGCTGTTTTCAACCGTTCTTGTAGCCGGTTCCATCGTATTGTTTATCGGAATTTTCATTTCCGCGGAGCGTTATGTTGCGGAGATTGCCTTTGCTAAAGCGCTCAAGATTGATGGAAAAAACGGCTCTGTTCAAGACGTTGTCTCCTTAGTCGACACTGCGGCCACACTGAATCGATTCGACGATCGCTATTTTCGAACATTGTCTGAGGCGATTCTTTTGCGAGTCGCAGAGCAACTCAAATCGGCTCCAAACACGTCGGAACTTACAGCCGAGTCGCGACAGTATGTACAATCTCTCGTTGCGGCATCCGTGAATGCGGCGGTCAGATCGACAGATTTGTCGCCGCGCAATGCGTTAAACTGGAATACGCGCGGTCGCGTGTATCGTGAGCTCATCAGTCTTGTACCGGATGCCGCCAAGTTTGCGATCGAGGCTCACCAAAAGGCTGTGAATCTCGAGCCGAATAATCCGCGTGCATGGAATGAGCTTGGTAAAACCTTTCTCGCGGCGGCTGAACGCGAGCGAGCGATGACGGCGGCTGAGCAAAAAGACATTGCCAATCAGGCACAAAAGAATTTAGATGCGCATTTGCAAGAAGCCGAATCGAAATTTTTAAAGGCGATCGAGCTTAAGAGCAACTACGCGGCGGCGCACTACCAGCTTGGACTCACCTATGAACGACAGGGACGACTCGATGATGCCATTGCAAAACTTGAATCGATTGCCTCGTATAATCCATCGGACATTGGTGTGGCATTTCAACTTGGTCAATTATACTTGCGACGCAATGTCCCGAGCGATCTACCGCTGGCACAGAAACAGTTTGAACGCGCCGTCGAACTTTCCCCTTCGTTCTCAAACGCTCGTTGGTTCCTGGCAAGTGTGTACGAACGTCTCGACGAAAAGCCAAAGGCGATTGAACAAATTGAGGCTGTCGCAACGTTGAACCCGGGAAACGAGATCGTGAAGAATCGTCTCGAGCGATTGCTCCGAGGAGATCAAAACGAACCAACCGTCGAAGTGCTTCCGTAACGATCAAAGCCGAGGCCAGACCTCGGCTTTTTGAATCAACGAAGCCAGAAGTGCTAGGTAGAAGCTAGAAATGCCGAGAAATGTCCATAAATGCCATGAAAATGCTAAGCCTGGCTTACACGTGTGTGAGCCAGGCTTAGCATTTCTCTGCAAACGGTCTTTACTTTGTTCACAAACAAAAAACGTCTTCGAAATTATGCTATCATGATAAAAAGGTATGGATAAGATATACAATGAAAAATTTAAGAATCTCGTCCTTTATGTCTTATCGCACGAAGACTATAAAGAAGGAGGTATAAAAAAGTTGAACAAGCTACTCTATTTTATTGATTTCTATTTTTACAGAGATCACGAGCAGTTAATTTCTGATATGTCGTACGCCAAGGCTGAAATGGGACCAGTTGTCGATAAATATCGAACGGTATTTAGCGAGCTTGAAAAAGATGGTTTTCTAAAATCGACGGACGGTGTTGGTCTTACTGCCTATCAGCCCTTGGTAAAAGCTGAAATCACCCAATTCAGTTCCGAAGAAATCGATCATATCGGAAAAGTGCTTAATAAATACGGCAAACTTTCGAGCACTGATCTTGAAGGTATTTCTCACAGACAGCAACCGTGGATCTTAACCGAAAACATGGGAGAAATAATTGACCCAGACCTGGCATTGTTGATTGCTGATGATGATTCAGAGGAAGGTTATCATGTCGAAAATCAAAAATTGAAGGATGAACTGATTGATCTCGCTAATTCTGCGTAAGGTTATGGAGAAGATCACGATAGAAATTCTCCCTTCCTTACAAAAGGAGGTAGATGGAGCTGATCCGAAGACAAAAAAGTTATTCATGAAACAAAAACAGTTCATGATTGATGATCCTCAGTATCCTTCGCTTGGCCGAACAAAGTTGATAAATGTCTTTGATAAATACAACGATCAACTTTGGGAAATAAGACTTAATAAAAAAGAGAGGATAGTGTTCGTTGAACGAGATTCTGGTAAAAGGGTGATCTGGCTGAAAATTGTCAGTCATGACGAACTTATTAGAAAAAATACAATCCACGCAAAAGGAGATTACAAAAGCACTCAAAAATGAGTGTTTTGCTTTTTCTTAGGCGGGGAAAATCATCTTCAGTTTCGTTATGGTGGTGTTTGTTTGAGAATGCCATAGAAATGCTAAACCTGGCTTACACGTGTGTGAGCCAGGCTTAGCATTTCTCTGGGCTTAAAAACTGCATGAAGATTCGGCCTGCGGATTTTTCGTCGTTCCTCTCATTAACAGCTCATCAAACAAGCGACAGTCGGCAGAAGAAATTTCTGTTAGAGCGATAGTTATTGGAGTCTGAGAAAAGTCGATAATTTTACCATGTTTTTGAGCCAACGAGATAGCGATGGCGCGATGATGACCTTCAAGACAAACTATTTTATCAATGTCTTTTCGTATCAAACCTATAAACTCTGTAGTAAACGGCATTCCATTCATGATCGCCAACACTCCTGAATGATTGCTCCATTTCTGATATTGCTCAGGAATTTCAAGCAACTCTTTGAAGGTAGTCCTGTTTTTGTTCGTCACCGTTGATTGCCACCCAGAATACGGACCAATGAACATTTCAGGTACTTCAAGCATGGGGTGAATAAACTGAAATACTTGCCAACGACGATTATTTGCATCAATTTGCCGCGCGGTAAAAGATCTCCAAGATTCCCAATCTGGCCATCCCTTAATTTTTGTGGCGCATTCAACCCAGCCAGGATTATTGGCCTCTCGAGAGCGCCAGCCTTCAAATATTTCAGACCAAGTTGTATCTTTAATGAATTTCATTTTCAATTTTATGAGGATTTGGTGGACCCAAGCGGGTTCGAACCGCTGACCTCTTCCATGCCATGGAAGCGCTCTACCAGCTGAGCTATGGGCCCGTGCGCGAGAAGAATACCGTAATTTGTTTGACCATTCAAGCCTCATCCATTAGTGTTCTAGATGAGGAGGTTCTCATGATTCATCCTTTGTTTCAGCCGCTTGCCTCAACGCTTTTCAAGATCGGTGCAGTGAAGTTTGGCTCCTTCAAACTCAAGCTCCACGAGACACAGCCTGATGCTCCATTTTCGCCTATTTGTTTCAATCTGCGTACCGCGGAGCATCCAAAACCTGGTCCGTTGATGGAAAGCCACATCAACCTGATCGCGCATGTATTTCAGGCGATCATGGATTTACACGACATCAAGTTTGACGGCGTCTGTGCGATTCCAAACGCCGGTACGCCCCTTGTGCTTGGTTTGCAGAACATCGTATGCAAAGCTTTGCAGATCCTCGAGGTGAGCAAACACGACGAAGGAAACAGGCGACACATCGACGCAATTGTAAGCACGGGCGGTCTTCATCGTGGAGCAAGTGTGCTCTTGGTCGACGACGTGATCACAGGTGCGCACACAAAGCTCGAAGTCATTCGCCTGTTGCGTAAAGCAGGCTTCACCGTTCATGATCTGCTGGTGATTGTTGATCGTCAGCAAGGCGGCGCAAAAATTCTCGAGGACGATTGGGTGCGCGTGCATGAAATTTTCAAACTCACCGACCTGCTCGACTTTTACGTCGAAAAGGGATGGATTCACCCCGTGAAGAGTGCACAGGTGCGAGCGTATCTGGGTATTGATTAAAAAAACGGTTCTACAGGAGGTTGTAGATGCCCGATAACATCAAGCGCAGTTCAGCCATCTTCACTCTCGATTCGATTCATGTAGAGCAGGCATTGGATCTCTCACGTTCATCCTGCGGCCACGATACAGCAGAGTTGTTCGATCCCTTCGCGTCGCAATCCATGCAACAATGGGTCATCCGCTTCAGCTCTGGACGCTATTTTCAGCATCTGAAGATCGACGTGGGTGGGCCGCTTGAATCAGCGATGGTCTTCTTCTGCAAGCAAGACATCGATGAGTTCATGCTCACTCATTCGTGGATTCACCACGGCGGCATGTACGCGGTTTGCATCGATAGCATCGCCACCTGAACGAAACGATTACGCACGACGCGTGACCGTTTTTTTGTATGTCATCCATGCTCGACAATCAGATTTCTCTGTGTCATTCTAAGAAGGCTTTATCGAAGTATGGCCCTCGCGCTCAAGATGACATAACACTATGTTGCAAGTAGGAATCGTTGGTCTGCCAAACGTCGGCAAGTCCACTCTGTTTAAAACGCTTACCAAAAAGCAGGTCGACTGCGCGAATTTTCCGTTTTGTACCATCGAGCCGAATGTCGGCGTGGTGGAGGTTCCAGACGAACGGTTGAAACAACTGGCGACAATCTCGAAGGCGCAAAAAATAATTCCAACCGCGATTGAGTTTGTCGATATCGCGGGCCTTGTGAAGGGTGCGCATAAAGGTGAGGGACTCGGCAACAAGTTTCTCTCGAACATCCGCAGTGTCGACATGATCGTTCACGTCGTACGCGCGTTTAATGACAGTAACGTGCATCACGTCGAGGGCTCCGTGGATCCGATGCGTGACGTAGAAACGATCGAGACAGAACTTGCGATGGCGGATATCGACACGGTCGAGAAACGATTGAACAACGCGCGATCAAAAATGAAAGCCGGCAAAACCAAAGATCTCGAGAACGAAGAAGCGGCGCTGACGAAGTTATTTGAAGCGGTCTCGCAGGGAAAGATGGCCAATTCGGTGGAACTTACAGACGACGAACAAGCGACGATTCACGACCTCCTCCTACTTACACGCAAGCCGATTCTCTACGTCGTCAACGTTTCCGAGGATGCTCCCTCACTGCCTCACTCCCTCACTCCTTCACTTTCGATCTCCATCAAGATCGAAAGTGAACTTGTCGATATGCCCGCGGAAGAACAGAAGCTCTTTCTTGCTGAGCTCGGGATCGAACAGTCCGGTCTCGATCGACTCATCACGAAATGTTACGAGTCGCTGAACCTCATTACCTACTTCACGTCCGGAGAAAAAGAGACTCGCGCCTGGACCATCAAGCGCGGAACAAAAGCTCCGCAAGCGGCCGGAGTCATTCACACGGATTTTGAAAAAGCGTTTATTCGCGCCGAGGTCATCTCGGCAAAAGATTTCATCGAACTCAATGGGGAAGCAGGCGCGCGCGACGCCGGAAAGCTCCGTGTCGAAGGAAAAGAATACGTCATGCAAGACGGCGATGTGTGTCACTTCAGGGTCGG
>CAYJWY010000003.1:0-9263 GCA_964374035.1 uncultured Gammaproteobacteria bacterium | reverse complement strand
CCGACGAACTGGTTGTCGCGTTTGTACAAAAAGGAATCGACAATGGTCCAACCGACGCGCTTAAGCATCGATTTCAGATCGAGATGATGCACAGAACCGTCGACCATCACGAAGGCGGGGAAGGCGACGACCGCGGTGCCGCCCGGCTTGATCAACTTACGCAATGTTTGAAAGGACGACTCGTAGATGGGTAGCAACTCTTGGGTCGTCTTTTGAATTTCTTTTTCGGTTGCGGGCTTTGTGCGTGGATGCCCGAGGTAGACTTCGGTTACGATTGCGTCGACAAGACAGACCCCCTCTAACTCCCCCTTTGCAAGGGGGAGAACTGAGTCGAGAGACTCGGCGGGGGAGACAAAAAGATTCTCGAGGATGGATTTGTTTGTTTCGAAATAGGTTTCGAGCCAGGCGTGATTTTTCTTTGTGTCGGCGATGGCCTTTGCGGAAATATCCGAGCCGATTACGTGCTCAAAGCCAAGCAAGTCCGCTTCCATGAGAACCGTTCCCGATCCGCAAAACGGATCGAGTAATGTCTCGTCCGTCTTTGCACCCGAGAGGTTGATCATCATGCGTGCGAGCTTGGGCGGAAGCATGCCCGACTTACTGTCGCGAGCCGGACGCCCGAAATCGCGAACGCTCCAAGCTTTGAAGTCCTGCACCGCCTCGGTTTTTCCGACGATAATTTTATCCTTGTCGACAAACAGACAATACTCGCCACCCGACGCAAGCAAGTCATTCTCCTGAACAATTACCGACGACAACTCCGCTTCTTTCGAACTGACATAACGAACCGGTCGTCCGGCCTCCTTGAGAATCTTCTTGACCGACTTTCCAAGATCATCTCGGTCGTGAGCGACTTGTCCGCCATAGCCTTGGCGACGACGGATACTCTCAGTCTTCTTCTCGGCGCCGATATCGTACACACTAATTCCAAAACTAATCTTATTCTTCCCGCCGGCACCCGACGCAAGACTCGCGATCAGGGTCGCGGCGTTTTCCTCAACATACGACTCCGCCTCGCCAATCACTCGACCAATCTTGATCGTCCCGGCCAGTTGCTGTTGAAGCAACACGGCATCAAGCGACGCATCGTCGACAAACAAGACCTGCTTTTGTGGGGCGGGGCAGGAGCGGCCGAGAACGGACTCGATTTCGGCCTTTGAGAGTTCGGGGTGAGAACCGAGGATGAAGAACTTCATAATGCCGACAGTATGCCGATTTATTGACTTTTTGTCGATTTAATTGTACTTTGAATTGCCATCCTCATGAATGAAGGCGGGTTTAGAGGCCACGCAGTGTGTTCCTCTGGGCTTGTCGGAGGTGGTGGAGGCTGTCATGTTGAATATCTTTCTCAGACAAGGTGCGGAGTTCTTCGATCGATTCTTTCGCCTCGGTGGCGACATGTCGATGGTCTCTCGTTTGCTCGGTGACGACGAGCTCACCAAGTGGTGGATCAACTCGCTCACCGATCGACTGATGAATGCCAACCGTTTCGAGCAAACCGTCGAGCAGACGCTCGCCACTCTGCGCACCCAGAACGCCGTGGGCAACTGGGGGATCTCGGACGAGGTCTTCGCCCGGCTCCTCACAACCGCTCCGGCCTGGCCCAAGGGCCGCGACGCCTACCGTAGCCTCCGCATCCGCTGGGGCGAGGCAGACGAGGGAGTGGCTCTCACCTTCGAGCGCCACGCCGAGGCCATCAAGCGTGCCTTCCCTGGGAAGTTCCGGCGTTGGGGTTTCCTGTTCTCCGCGAATACTCCGTACAAAGGTCAGGATGTGGAGCGTCTGCGGCTCCTGAATGGCAACCAGACCCATCACGCCATCGTCGAGTGGGTCATCATCAACGACCTCTCGGCCAACCACTCGCCTGCCGACGCCAACACCGTGCGCGGACCGAACTCCCTCGCGGACGAAGGTCTCGCCCTTGCCTGGCTCTTCCCGAGCCGCGCGAACGCCATCGACTACAAGTCGCTGTCCGCCTGGTTGTGTGCGGGCTACGAACTCAACGTCCCCGAGCACGGCGCCGAGGACTGGCTGTACATGGTGGTCATGCGCCGCGATGTTCGCTCCGGCATCCTGGACATGAGCGCCCGCTCGCGTGAACACGATCTCTCGGGATACTCGGTGCCCTCAGCCGGGAGCGCCACTTAGCACTCGACACGTCACTCGCGAGTGACGTGTCTCGACAACTCGTCACTTGAGAGTCTTGGGTCCTTAACCCTTGGCTCTCTTTTTTTGTTCACGAATCATCCACAGATTAAGGTTGACAAAGCGATTAATTACTGATTTAATATAATCAATCTGGTGAGGGTAAAACTACCTCCTTCTGGATGTCAGCAAAAAGTCCAATGGCTACAAACCATGGATTTTTTGTTTCTCCCCGGGCTCATGGGTCCGTGGAGGTAATGGCAACCTCACTAGATTTGACATCCGGAGACACGGGTTCGATTCCCGTCGGATCCACCAGCCTTCGATAAAGCTTCCACCTTCGCTACAGCTTCGGTGGACAAGTCGGCTGGCAAGCCAATGGCCCGGGACCAAGCAAGTCCACCACAGGAGGTGGATTTGTTTTTGGGCGTTCCCGTATGCCGATTTATTGACATTTTGTCGATTTTTGTGTATGATTCCTCGGTTCGGTTTTTCAACCAGGAGAAATTCGCATGGCTGACAGGTTTCGCGTGGTGCAAATCGAAACGACGGGTTTCCATCCCACTTCGAAGTCAACTTCCTCAGTGATTTGGGAGGGTACGGATTTAAACGTCCTCTCAACACGATTCCCGAAAAGCAAGGTCATGGGTGCCGACGCCTTCTCTCACTCCGAGATCGAGGGCGGTTGGATCCGCAGCGATTTCGACTTCGAGACGCATTCTGGAGATGGAGTGTGGGTGAAGATCGAGGATCCGCGTCACTACGTCTACAATGCCCGGCAAGCCGCGTTCGACAGGGAGATCGAGGAGGAGAATCGAAGGCTTTATCCGGGAGACTACTACGATGAAACTGAAGAAGTCTATGTTGACGAAGACTAGGTCAACGAAAACGAAGATGATACAAATCACTTCGAACAGTCCGTCGACGAGACCTTGTCTCGTGTCCAGGAAGTTCTCGGGACTTGGCGGTTCGACGAGCTCACGATTGCTAACCTGCGTGAGACCGCTCCGGCCTGGCCCAAGGGTGCAGATGCTTTTCGTTCGCTTCGTATCCGCTGGGGTGAGGGAGACGAGGGTGTCGCGCTTACTTTCGAGCGCCACACCGAGGCCATGGAGCGGGTTTTCGGCGAAAAGTACTTTCGATCTGAGTTGCTCCTCTCCGGCAAGGCTCCGTACCTGGGCACGGACGTGGAACGCCTCAGGCTCCTCAACGGCAATGAGACTCACAAACCGACCGTCGAGTGGATCATCGTCCCCAACCTCTCGCAGAACTACAAACGTAAGTGCGGTATCACCTGGTTACGTCATAGGAATTCGCTTGCGGACGAGGGTCTCGCACTTGCCTGGCTCTTTCCGAACCGCGTCCGTGCGATCGTTGTTTGGAAGTTCTCGGCTTGGATCTGCGCCGGCTACGAGCTCAACATCCCCGAGAAGAGTTATTTAAGGAATTGGCACGGCGTGGTCTGCGTGGACCGTGATGTTGACTCCGACAAAGTCCTCCTGAACACCGGCTGTCGTGACGGCGAAGGCGGTGGGGTCTCGGTGCCTTCTCTCGTGACCGCCAAGTAGATTTCGTTGACTCCTCACCTGAGCGCCTTGGATCTTTTATCCTTGGCGCTTTTTTTGTTCACGAATCATTCACAGATTGAAGTTGACAAACGCTTCGAATGCTGTTTTAATATGCTTATCAGATGAGGGTTTTACTACCTCCAATTCTGGTGTCAGCAAGAAGTCCAAAGGCCAAAACGCACTTGGATTTTTTGTTTCTCCCGGGCTCGGGGGCTCGTGGAGGTAATGGTAACCTCATCTGATTTGACACTAGAAGTTACGGGTTCAATTCCCGTCGAGTCCACCAGTCGAAAAGACTATGGCTCGACAGCCACGGCCCGGGACCAAACAGGTCCACCTGAAGGAGGTGGATTTGTTTTTGGCCGTTCCTTGACCATTCCCACCAAAATCGCTACCATCACCCCACTAAATCATTATTGTCCGTAACCTGGTTACCACTGGGTTGTCCCGAGAAAAACGGGACCAATAAGCTATGAATGAGTACGAATTGTTGTATATCGTGCCGACACAATATACTGACGAGGAGGTTCTCGGGGTTCAGAAGAACATCGGGGCCTTCATTGTGAAGCATGGAGGGAACGTTGTTTCAGAGAAAAATCTTGGGAAGATTCGCCTTGCGTATCCGATCAAGAAAGTTTCTCATGGCACCTACATGTTGTCCTACTTCGACTGCGATCCGGCCACCGTGAAGGATCTTGATCGCGAGCTCACGCTTCATGACGAAGTATTGCGCCACACGATCATCACACGTCCCGACGGTGCGCTCGAGCGAACGTTTGAGCTTTCTTCCTACGTCGCGCCGCTTTCTGAAGAGGCCAAACTCCAGCGCCGCGATGCTCCTCGACCTGGCGCGACGAGGCATGCACCTGTTCATGTTGCACCGGCGATGATTGAAGAAACAACCATGCTTGCACCGCTCAAGCCATCAGGTACATCAGCCGCTGAATCAACAATGAGCATGGAAGAGCTCGACAAAAAGATTGATGAACTCTTAGACGTTGAGATTACCTAACCAACACAACGACAGATATGTACTCACTTAATCGAGCAACATTGATTGGAAATCTCACACGCGATCCGGAACTTAAACAAATTCCGTCCGGACAAAGTGTTTGTTCTTTCTCGATTGCAACCGATCGACAATGGACGGGCGCTGATGGACAAAAGCAGAAAGCCGCGGAGTTTCACAATCTGGTTGCGTGGGGAAAGCTTGCGGAGATTTGCTCGCAGTATTTGACCAAGGGGAAAAAGGTGTACATCGAGGGACGATTGCAAACGCGCGATTGGGATGGCCAGGACGGCGTGAAGCGGTATCGAACCGAGATCGTCGTTGAGAACATGATCATGCTTGATCGTGCCTCGGGCGCACCAGTTGCGGGAACCGCCCCCGCCTTTGCTTCCACTACGCAAGGATTCGTTCCGCCACAAGCGCCGATTCGCCGTGACGAGCCTTCCGCCAATCCCGATGACGAAATTCGAGTCGAAGATATTCCTTTTTAAACCTTATGGAAAAACCATCACAACAAACAAAGAAGAAGCGACAGTGCTACTTCTGCTACGATCATCAAGAGCACATCGATTATAAAGATGTGCAAACGCTCAGACGCTATCTTTCATCCTTTGCAAAGATCGTAGCCAAGAAGCGCTCTGGCGTGTGTATGCGACACCAGCGCGGACTCTCGAGCGCGATTAAGCGCGCCAGAATTATGGCGATCCTCCCATTTGTCCAAAAGTAAGATTCAACAAATTGCGCAGGAAAGGCGGCGGATCAATCAATCGATCCGCTCCTTTTTTGATTCACGCGGCTATCTCGAAGTGGTGACGCCGATCGTGGTGCGCAGTCCGGGGATGGAGCCAAATCTGTCGCCGCTCGAGACAACGGTGCGAGAACCAAACGGTAACACACACCCCGCCGCGCTTATCACGAGCCCCGAGTTCTCGATGAAGAAGTTGCTCGGGCAGGGCCTCGAAAAAATTTACACAATCACGCCGGTGTTTCGAAACGCGGAAGATTTCGGCGGAACCCATAACCCGGAGTTCTCGATGCTCGAGTGGTATCAGCAGGGGAAGGATTATCAGACGTGCATGGATGAGACGGAAGCATTAGTTCGAAATGTCGCTGTCTCGCTACCAGGTAGCGAGAACGGTCACTCGCTACCTGGTAGCGAGACAGATCCGTGGAAACGCACCCGCGTCCGCGACCTCTTCCTCGAACACGTTGGCGTCGATCTCGACATCGCGACACGCGAGTCTTTACTCGAAGCCTGTCGCAGTCATTCGATCCACTCCGTGCCCGACGACACCGAATCCGATCTCTTCTATCGTCTTTTCCTTGCTCTTGTCGAACCCAACCTCGGCAAAGATCCCATCTTCGTCTACGACTACCCAATCCACCAAGCCGCGCTTTCGCAACTCACCGACGACGGCTTGTACGGACAGCGCTTCGAACTCTACATCGATGGCCTCGAACTCTGTAATGGATTCACCGAATTAACGGACGCTGAGGAACAACGTCGACGATTTGTCGAGGAGGCAGAGGAACGTCGACGACTTGGCAAGACGGTTCACCCGATTGACGAAGAGTTCCTGCGACTGCTACCATCCATCCGCAAACCAACCTTCGGAAACGCGCTCGGGATTGATCGGCTTCACATGGTGGTTGCGGGCCGGACATCGATTGAGGACGTCGTCTTGTTTCCTGCAAAAACATTATTCAATTCGTAGTCGTGGTAGCCGCAGGCTTTAGCCTGCGCGAATGATCTGTTCATACATACGCGCAGGCTCCCGCCGCCGCAAGGCTATGGCGGGTTAGGAAAGCCTGCGGCTACCAAAAAAATTTATGTCCTCCCCAAACGACATCAAAAACGGAACCGTGATTAACATGAATGGCGATCTCTGGGTCGTTACGAGTTTTCAGCGAGTGAGCCCTGGAAAGGGAAGCTCGTTTGTGCGCACGCGCATCAAGAGTTTAAAAACGGGCAAGGTTGTTGAGAACAATTTTAAGTCCGCTGAAACGCTCACGTTTGAGGATGTTCAGTACAAGCGCATGCAATACTTGTACAACGACGGCTCGCTTTACACCTTCATGGACAACATAAACTTCGAGCAGTTCTCGGTCGCGAAGGCTGATCTTCAAGACGTCATCCCGTACTTGAAGGAGGGTCTCGAGGTTGCAGTTTCGGTTCACAACGAACAGCCAATCGCCGTCTCGCTTCCACAGAAGATTGAGTACACGGTCGCGTACACCGAATCCGCCATGAAAGGCGATACGGCCTCGGGAAATGTGCTCAAAGAAGCCGAACTCGATAACGGATTGAAAGTGAAGGTTCCAGCGTTTATCGGCATTGGCGAGCGCATCATGATTAACACGGAAACGGGAGCGTATGTAGAACGAGTCAATTAACAAGCATTTGTGTTGTCCAAAAATATTCCCTGAGCCTGTCGAAGGGGAAATGCGTATGCGGCCTTCGACAGGCTCAGGCAGTAATAAAAACACTCGGGTTGCCCCGAGCGTTTTTTGTCACGTCGTTTCCGAAGGACGTGATCTATTCGTCTGTTGAATCCGTTACCGGACTCGTTTTAACCGGTTCCGTCGTCCCAGACTCGACTGCCGTCTTGATTTGCGCGCGGATCGTCGCCTGAACTTCAGGATGTTCGCGTAGATACAGCTTTGCGTTCTCGCGACCAAGCCCCAGTTTCTCCTCGCCAAAGTAATAGTTGCTCCCCGACTTTTTCAACACGCCGTACGGCACGCCCAGATCCAGAAGATCGCCGGCGATTGAGATGCCTTCGTTGTACATGATGTCGAATTCGCAAGTGCGAAACGGTGGAGCGACTTTGTTTTTAACGATTTTAACCTTGGTTCGGTTTCCGACGATTTGCTCGCCCTGCTTAATCTGAGCGCTACGTCGGATATCGATACGCACACTTGCGTAGAACTTTAACGCGTTTCCACCCGGCGTGGTCTCGGGGTTGCCGAACATCACCCCGATCTTCATGCGGATTTGGTTAATGAAAATGACCGTTGTCTTGCTCTTGCTTACGATGGCCGCGAGTTTGCGAAGCGCCTGGCTCATGAGGCGAGCCTGCAAACCCATGTGTGAATCTCCCATGTCGCCTTCGATTTCTGCGCGTGGCGTAAGCGCGGCGACCGAATCGATGACGATCACATCCACCGCGTTTGATCGCACCAACGTCTCGACGATTTCCAGCGCCTGCTCACCGGTATCAGGCTGGGAGATAAACAACTCATCGATGTTCACGCCGATCTTCTCTGCGTACTCCGGATCAAGCGCGTGCTCCGCGTCCACAAACGCCGCAAGTCCACCAAGTTTTTGCACCTCGGCGACGATGTGCTGAGCAAGCGTTGTCTTACCCGACGACTCCGGGCCAAAGATTTCAATGATACGTCCGCGAGGAACGCCACCAATGCCAAGCGCCAGATCCAACGAGAGACAACCCGTGGGAACCGAATCCACTTCCATCGTCTTAGCCTCGCCGAGACGCATAATCGCTCCATCCCCAAACCTCTGCTTAATCTGCGAAATCGCATCTTGCGCGGCGCGCGATCGAGCATCCATTTCCACCTCCTTGGTTACTGATTTTGCCATAGTGTCGTCAGTGTAATGTGGGTCTCTGAAAGAATCAAGAAAGAGGTTCATCGTCCGGATATGTGTCGCGGTTGATGCCGTAACAAATTAGGTCCATCTCTTTAATATGAGCTTCCTGTTCAGCGCTATATTCAAAATCCATTAGTCGATCAAAGCGTTCCCATAGTGTTTCAACCTTCTTTTTCATATAGGTTTTTTTAATTCACCACAACCGTCTGCTTATGATCCAGAATCACCCGTCGATACGCCGTCGCCTTTTTGCTGTATCGCTTCGCGCCTTCAACCGTGATTACGTTGATGCCGCGTTCGAGTGCAACTTCTTGTTCGAACGCGCCGCTCGTTGAGAGTAAGACCGGTGTGCCATTGATCGTCACTTGCGAGCCTTCCTCGGCTTCGCCCGTAACGAAGATCGTGGCGTCTTGTGTCGTGAGTCCATCCGCGGGAGCGTTCACGAAGAGTGTTGGTGCTTTGACGATCGATCGAATCTGGACGCCGAGGTAGAAGACGACGGCGAGCGCGACGAGTGAAATGCCGCCGACCTTCACAAGTTTACTCGCGACCAAGAAGCGGCTCGCGTGTGGGCGTTCTCGGGGCAGGGAAGCCTTGCCGATGAAGTCGCACGTACCTCGTTCGTTTTCGTACAGGTCGAGGAAGTAGCTTTCGTCGGCTTGCAGGGTTTTCGCGATGATTTTCAAAAAGTTACGCGCGTAAATAGGCTCGGGGAGTCGATCGTACTGTCCGGCTTCGAAGGCTTTAAGCACGGTTTTACTAATCTTCGTCTTTGCCTCCATCTCGCCAATCGTAATATTCGCGAGCTTGCGTAAAGCTTTTATTTTTTCCCCAAGTTTGAGGGCTTGGTCAAATTTGCGGATGATGAAACTCATGGAATTCATTGTGGGTTATCCCGGTTGTCTGTCATCCTGAGTGCATCCGAAGGATC
>CAYJWY010000002.1:0-50588 GCA_964374035.1 uncultured Gammaproteobacteria bacterium | reverse complement strand
GGGGTGTATGGGTTTCTCAGTGTCCGATAACCCCTCAGCCCGCCCCCCCCCCACTGCAAAACAGACCGTTATGAAACGATTTTTTATCACCAATGCTATTCCGTACGTCAACGGCGATCCGCATATTGGCCACGCCATGGAGTATGTTTTTACGGATGCGATTACGCGTTATGCGCGAGGTCGCCTCGGGAACGATGAGGTGTACATGCTTGCGGGCTCGGACGAGAATAGTCTGAAGAATGTTCGGGCCGCTGAGGAAGCGGGGGAGGATGTGGATGCGTTTGTACTGCGACACACCGACGAGTTCAAGCGTTTGATGAACGTTCTGAACGTTTCGTTTGACGGCTTCATTCGCACGCGCGAAGAGCGACACATGCGCGGCGCGCAGAAGCTTTGGGTCGCGTGTAAGCCGGAGGATATTTATCAAAAGACGTATCGCGGATTGTACTGCGTTGGGTGTGAATCGTTTTACACGACGAAGGAAGTGCCCGATGGTATTTGTCCTGAGCACAAGACGCAACTCGAGACGATCGAGGAGAAAAATTACTTTTTTAAATTATCAAACTATCAAGCACAGCTTGAGAAACTCATTGAGAGTGATACACTGCGCATCGTTCCCGAGGCGCGCAAGAACGAAGTGCTTAGTTTCGTTCGAAGCGGACTCGAGGACTTTTCGATTTCACGATCGCAAGAGCGCGCGGCGCATTGGGGCGTTCCTGTTCCCGGTGACGACTCGCAAGTGATGTATGTCTGGTTCGATGCGCTTTCGAATTACATCACGGGACTCGGTTATGCCGACGACTCGGAACTCTACAAAAAGTTTTGGGTTGACAACGACACACGCGCCCACGTCATCGGCAAAGGAATCATACGTTTCCACGCCGTCTATTGGCCCGCGATGTTGTTGTCCGCAGGTGTCCCACTGCCGCACGAGCTTTTCGTTCACGGCTATATCACCGTCGAAGGGGAGAAGATGTCCAAGTCTCTTGGTAACGTCATTCACCCAAAAGACCTCGTCTCAGAATACGGCGTTGATGCGGTGCGTTACTTTTTCTTGCGCGAGATTCCTTCGCATGGTGACGGGGACTTTTCAAACACACGCATGGAAGAACGCTTCGCGGAACTCGCGAACCAACTTGGTAATCTTGTGAGTCGCGTCGCCGCGATGTCGGTGAAGTACTTTGCGGGAAGTCTCGATGCATTCGAGATCGATTGGAGCGAGAAGGAACAACGCATGGAAAACCACATGCACAACTACGATTTGCGTGCGTATGTCGACGAGGTGTTCGAGGTCGTCGCGCGCGCGAATGATCTTGTCGACAAGAAAGCACCGTTCAAACTCGTGAAGGAAGACGAGGTGGGCGCAAAAGCTGTTCTCTCAGAACTCGCAGAAATGATCCGTTTTGTCGGCCGATCGCTTAGACCAATCATTCCACAAACAGCCGAGGAAATTCTGCGACGCTATGGTACAATCATACAAACAGGCGAGCCGCTTTTCCCTCGTCGTGACTAAGTATGGGATTCATCGATATCGTTCTTTTGGTGATCATCGGGGCGTTCATATTGTTTGGTTTTTTCTTTGGATTCGTTCATACCCTTGGAAGCCTGATTGGCTCGATGATAGGCATTTTTTTATCCACACGCCTCATCGACCCGGTATTTGATCGCTTCGGTTTTATGTTTGGCGGGGGTCAGTTTGGAAGAATCGTTTTGTTTATCATCGTGTTTTTTATCATTTCGCGCTTGATAGGTATTCTCTTTTGGTTTTTTGGAAAGATTTGGGATGTCCTCTCCTTTATTCCGTTTGCAAAAACGATTGATCGATTTCTTGGTGCGATTTTTGGTCTTGTCGAGGGCCTTGTGGTCATCGGTGTGGTGATTTTTTATGCCATGCAAGTCTTGCCAAAGGATACATTACTTGCCGCACTGCAAACCTCTGAGGTGGCAAACTATTTAGTCGCCATGGTTTCCGCACTGCAAGTCCTGCTTCCAGAGGGGCTCAGGACTGCAAAGGAAGCGACTGAGCAGAGCACGCCATCGTAATTATGTTGATTGACACTCACTGCCACGTGCATTTCAACGCATACACAGAGGATATGGATGACGTGATAAGACGTACACTTGCAAACGGCGTACGGATGATTACGGTGGGCACACAAAAAGATACAAGTCGAAACGGCCTCGATGTCGCTCAGCGTTACGAGGGTCTGTGGGCGGCGGTGGGACTGCATCCAAATCATCTCACGCAACAATCGTTTTACGATGACGATGAACTTCCGCCCGAAGCGCAAGCGACGCCACAAATTCATACGAGAGCAGAATCATTCGATTACGCATATTTCAAAACGTTAGCACAACATCCAAAGTGCGTGGCCATCGGAGAGACGGGTCTCGACTATTATCGCATTCCAGAACAGGCCGATCGAGACGAGGTCATCCGAATTCAGCGAGAGACATTCATTCAGCACGCAAATCTCGCAACGGAAACAAATCTGCCGATCATTATTCACTGTCGCGATGCGTACGCAGAGCAAGCAGATCTTCTTACGCAACTCATCGACGATGGGATGCTTCCAAAAAGGGGAGTGATGCATTGTTTTTCGGGGACGTACGAGGAAGCAAAGCGATTTGTCGATCTTGGTTTTTTCATTTCTTTCAGTGGCGTCATTACGTTTCCACCAAGAAAGACAGACGTCTTGGTCGATGGCCTGTCACCGTTGCAATACGCCGCGCGTGAACTCCCCATCGAGCGCATCCTCGTTGAAACAGATTCACCGTACCTCACACCAATCCCGTTTCGAGGTGCGCGCAACGAGCCGATGTATGTAAAATACGTTACCGAAAAAATCGCTGAAATTAAATCCATGTCCTTACAAGACGTGGAGCGACAGACCACAGAAAATGCCATTCAGCTTTTTCAGCTCAAATAAAAAAGCGACATCGAACATTCGGTGTCGCTGAGAATCTGGTTTCCGGAGCCAGATTTTTTGTCCTACTGTTTGCCGTGTGGCGAGTGTGGCCCCTTTCCGTCGACGAAGAGCTCGCGGTAGTGCTCCTGCGTGAGGTGATTACGCTTGAGCGCGTCGAGCAACTTCAGAAAGTACGTCGCGTAGCTCTTGTCCGTCCCGCTCGACGTTTGAGAACTGAGGATGTCCTTCTGGTTTTGTTCCCAGCTCGCGACGACGCGCCTGGCCTCCATCCCAGCGTGCAGTGCCTCGGGTGTTGCTCCCACCACCTGCCCATCGCGAATGCGCCTGTAGTACGATTCCGTTGCCGTGCGCGAGATGTACCACTTGCGCGTGACAATGATCGCGTGGCCCTGCGGCGTGATCAGACAATCGCTCTCGCGAGTCTCGGGCGGCTTGGGCGGAGGAGGCGGCGGCTTGACTTTGACCTCATCTTGTTTCCGACGGTCATCCTTGTGACCTTCGATCGGCTGAGCCAACTGTGCAACAACTTTTTTTTGCACCGGATCATCTTGATCCGAGTCGCTCTGGCTCCTCTTTCGATTCCATCGAGCCATATCCTTGTTTCCTTCGATGTCGAGAGGTGGATGGTTCAAGTCCACCTTTGCCGGCGTCAGCTCTTGAGGGATTGTAATGAAATCCGGGTGAGGCTTCGATTCCGGAGCCGGTTCTGGATCCATAATCGCCAGGAGCGGCGTTTGCGCAACCTGTCTCTCTTGCGGAGTCGATTCAACACGGCTCAGATCAGCCGCGTAATCGATCAGAATCGCCTGCGCGATTCCACCCTCCATATCTTCGGATTCGAATTCAGGGCGCTCTGCGAATGCGCATGCCTTGTTGAGAATTCGATTACCTTCTTGTCCCAGCTGTCCGAGTTGCCTGGCCTCCTCGGGGGTGGGTCGTGGATCTGATCCGAGCGCAAGAACCGCTTCCGCCGATGCTGTCGTATTGGCGTTGTCTCCAAACAACGCTTTCAAGGCACTGACTCTGTCCATTTGTGTCCTCCTGAACGCGATTTGGGTGAGGTTTGGAGCGATCAAAATAGCACGGTTTCCTGAATTTGTCAATGAAAATTATCAAGAAAATTGCCAAAGATGCGACACGATCGAATGGCTGGAAAATCATCGAACAGCTTGACATTTCAAGGTTTCTGGTGTATTGTCCACGACTCAAGTGCGAGTCGTTCTACACGACTTTGCGTGAGAGTTTCAAGATGCTTTGACAGAAAACAGCAACATCGGATAAGGCAAGGAGAACGTTTCATGTCCAGTGAAGAGTTCGGACCCGGGGACCTCATTAGGCGCCTCGGAATCACCTTCGTTCAAGAGGAAGGCTCCGCCGTCAGCGAACCGGTCACCACCGGCGAGATGGTCGTCTGGCACGCGGCCCCGGCCGTGATCTCGACCGCCAATGATCTCGACCGCGTGGCGGCAGAGACCACCATGTCGACCCCGGAAGAGGCACGGCGCCGACGCATCAATGTCAAGGCTGAGGCACAGCGTCAGCGTGAGCACTGGCGCAATCGCCGAGTAATGGTTCCCGACGCCCATGGCGAGCCGACGAACATTCCGCTGATCATCAGCGTGACGTTCGTTCCCAGGAAGCGCTTCACCGAGGGCTACGAAGATATGGCTCCCATTGCGCGACAGGTGGTCGAAGGCTACGAGCAGTACGGAGAGATCGAGATCGTGCCTCTGCTGAACGTCGGCATTGAATTCCTCAAGCGACTGCCGGACAACACGGTGGTCTCGGGAGGTGCGTTCCACGGCGTTCTGTACGCACCCAAGCGAAAGGGCCCGTACAAGTTCCTTCCGCTGGGCCTCGCCGACCTCGAGCTGGTTCAGCGCTGGCAGAACATGGTCGATCAGGCCCGCCGTACGAAGTCCTTTCACAAGGACTGGCCTAGAATCGAGCCGATCGTAAGGGGCGTCGGACGTCAGGGCACACAGCTCATGTTCCATGCACCACGCTACCTGAAAATTCGAGAGCTTGACAGGACGACGATCTGCATGATCGACACGTACTTCGACAAGCAGGTGGTTCTCCACCCGAGCTCTCAGACTCCACGCCTGGTCTGCAAGGAGAGCGACGTCGATCGAATCTCAAAGGAGGCCGCGAAGAAGGGGAAGCAGTTCTACCCCTTCGGCGAGTGCGTCTTCACGATCACGGAGCGTGAAAATCGCATCGACGCGGTCTACATGGGCCTGCGAAGCGAGGTCGATCTGAGCGCGTCGACCAAGGTCGATCTGAGCGGGATCACCTTCAACGTCAACCCCTTCGACGTCCTCGACCAGAAGCTCGAGCGCTACGACCCCGAGGAGGCCGAGCGGTTCGTTCGCAGGTGCCTGAGCAAGCCGTTCGATTCCAAGAACCCGCTCTTCATGCGGGCCATCCGCGAACAGCTCATCCTGCCCGGGATGAATCCCGACGCCATCCGCGCCCAGCTCGGGCCGTTCACCAAGGACGCGCTCAAGCGTGCCGAGCGGCTTTGGTACGACGCGATCGACAGCACGCTCTCGAAGATGCGTCGATACGCTCGACCGACGATCGAGGAACTGCTTTCCGGCAACCGCCTCGACGTCACGATCGAGACGCTCAACCCGAATGATGTCGCCTCCGCGTGGATCGCCAAGCACATCGGCGAGTATAACCACGCCAATCGCTTCCACGTCGCCCTGCGCGAGCGCCTGCTCTACCAGGTCGCCGAGAAGGCCGGCTACACCGACCCCGTCAAGGTCCAGACGACGGAGCCGGACGCAGGCGGGATCGGCAACCAGGTCGAATCGACGTCCGGGACCTCGACCACCACGCCCAACAACGAGACCACCTAGACCGACACGTCGCTGTGAAGGACGTATCGTGAGTCTCACTCCTCGACGCCAGTACACAGGTACGGCGTCTTTTTCGTTTGAGAGGTTGGGAAGTGGATTTGACATCCTTCCTTCAGCCAAATTGTCAATCGCCAACATCCCGCAACCTGGTTGCCGTGAACGCAACCAGGTTGCGTTCACGGCAACCAGGTTGCGGTGCATGTGCTAAAATGTCGTTGATATGTCCGATCTTCTGAGCGACCTCAACTCCGAACAAATCCAAGCCGTCACCCATGTCGGTGGTCCGCTTATGATCGTCGCGGGGGCGGGAACAGGGAAGACAACCGTGATTACGCGGCGTATCGCTTGGTTCATTGAACAAGGACTTTGCAAACCCGAGAATGTTCTCGCGCTTACGTTTACGGATAAGGCTGCTGGTGAGATGGAGGAGCGTGTCGATATGCTGTTGCCGTACGGCTATACGGATTTACAGATCTCCACGTTTCACGCATTTTGCGAACGCTTACTTCGCGACTACGGCGCGGAGATCGGCCTTTCGCGAGATTTTAAGCTTGTGACCGAGCTCGAGGCTTGGTTGCTCGTTCGCACACAGTTTGACCGCTTCGAGCTTGACTACTATCGACCGCTTGGCAACCCAACCAAGTATCTGCGATCATTCCTTACGCATTTTTCTCGAGCAAAAGACGCGGGAATTCATCCACAGGCCTATGTTGACTTTGCTGAGGGGAAGAAAGCGGATGAGGATTCGATGCATGGCGACCAAGACGTCCTGACCGAGGTCGCGCGGATCGATGAGCTTGCTCGAGCGTATCAGACCTATCAGTCGATTCTACTCGAGCACGACTCGCTCGACTTTGGTGATCTCATTTTGTATACGAAACGACTCCTGAGTGAACGACCGAAGATTTTACAGAAGATAAAAGCCCACTACCCATACATCCTCGTCGATGAATTTCAAGATACGAATCAGGCGCAGTATGACTTGATCACGCTGATTGCCGGATTCGACGCGCCCAATCTCACGGTTGTTGGCGATGACGATCAGGCGATTTATAAATTTCGAGGCGCGTCGCTCGTGAACATTTTGCGTTTTAACGAGGACTATCCCAGTGCACGGAAGATCGTGCTCAATAAGAATTATCGATCGGGGCAGGCGATTCTAGACCGTGCCTATGCGTTCATTCAAAACAATAATCCAAATCGGCTCGAAGCGCGCGACACGTCGCTGTCGAAGCGGCTCGAGTCACAGCGTGAGACGTTGGGAGTCATCGATCACTTGCACGCGCGAACACTTGAGGAAGAAGTTGCTCAAGTCGTGCAGAAAATTCTTGACTTGAAAGAACAGGATAAGAACCTTACCTGGAACGACTTCGCCATTCTTGTTCGATCAAATGCGGCTGGTGAAGACTTCGCAACGTCGCTTGAGCGCCATGCGATTCCGTATCAATTTTTGGCGTTGTCAGGGTTGTATACCAAGCCGGTGGTGCTCGACAGCATTGCGCTTCTGCGCGTCATCGATCAGCCCCACCACAGTCCAAGCATGTACCGCGTACTCACCATGCCACATTGGGGCGTTCATCCCATAACGATTGCTGAGTTGAATCAACTCTCCGCACGAAAAGGCAAGTCGTTGTATGAGTCTGCGCAGGTCGCGCAAACGTTTTCTGAAATCGCCTCGGACGAGCTCGCAAAGATTCAACACATGCTATCCATGCTCGCGGAAATCCGCACCGAGGCGAGCAAGCGCCGCGTCTCGGAGTTGTTTGTTCGTGCGGTTCGAGAGACGGGCTATGTTGAATACATCAATGGACTGAACGAACGACAGAAGCAGGAGAACTTTCGCTACCTACAGCAACTCTTCGAACGCATGAAGGCGTTTGAGGCGCGAAGCGATCACCAAGGACTGCATACGTTTCTAGAAGAGTTTGGTCACGAACGTGATGCGGGCGAGGAGGGTTCGCTCAGTGTTGATCTTGAATCCGGCCCGGATTTGGTTCGTATTATGACCGTTCACGCGGCCAAAGGCCTTGAGTTTGCTCATGTCTTTGTTGTGAATCTCATCGACCGAAAATTTCCGACGCAACGACGCACGGACGCGATTCCACTTCCGCGCGAGCTTGATCCCCAACCAGAGCACGACAGCGAACAACATCTTCAGGAGGAACGTCGCTTGTTTTATGTCGCAATGACGCGCGCGAAAGACGGATTGTATGTTACATCGGCCGATGATTATGGGGGAGCGCGGTCGAGAAAACTCTCGCGGTTTTTAGATGAATTGGGTTATCAAAAACCGCACGTGGTAGAAACGATCGAATTAAATGTGTTGGATACCGATACAACGGATTCTGTGCTCGACAATCAGACCGATCCCTACGTCACCACCCATGCATTGCCGAAACAATTTTCATTTACGCAACTCGCCGCGTTTCGAACCTGTCCGTTGCAGTACAAGTTTGGCCACATTTTGCACGTGCCTGTCTTTGGCAAGTGGACGCTCTCGTTTGGAAAGACCATGCATGCAACATTGCAACATTTTTTTGAACTGTGGATAGAACGCCAGGGGTCGCAACAGGAACGTTTATTTTCCCCACCGATGTCTCAAGAATCAATCGTAGATTTCCCTGTTTCGATCGACGAACTCCTCGATCTGTATCAAAAGAATTGGCAGGACGATTGGTACATCGACGATCGTCAACGCGAAGCCTATCGTGAGCGAGGCAAGCAACAATTACGTTCGTTTTATCGATCATTCGACACACGCACGCCCGAGCCACGCTTCCTGGAAGTCGGTTTTACTCTGCGATTTGGTCCGGTAGTTCTCAAAGGTCGTATTGACCGCATTGATGCCGTTGAGGGCGGCATTGAGATTATCGACTACAAAACCGGTTCGCCCAAACGTCTTGAAGACTTGTCGCGCGAAGATAAGGAACAATTATTTCTCTACCAGATTGCCTCGAAAGAAGCCCTTGGACTCGAGCCAAGGAAACTGACGTTTCACTATCTCGAGGATAATTCGACGGTGTCGTTTCTTGGATCTGAAATTGATCTCGACAAGCTACGAGAAACCATCGAGGACCGCGTCTCCGCGATTCGCGAAAGCACGTTCGAACCAACGCCGGGTTTCCACTGTTCGTATTGCGACTATGCGGATATTTGTGAGTTCAGGCAGTAGGGAATAGAATATGAGGACGCAAGTGACTGAGTGACTAGTGACTAAGGATAAATTCAGTCACTAGTCACTCAGTCACTAGTCACTCAGTCACTTTTTTATGCCCATCTTCACCCTCAAACAACTCATCCGCGGCGCTGTCCATCGCGCGCATGTGACTCGACAGGTCAGTGCGCTTGAAATTGTTCGTTTTATGAACGATACGCTCAGACGACTGCTTCCAAACGGCAGTGGCGCAAACGTAAAGGCGATTTCTTACAAAGAGGGGATTGTTTGCATTTGCGCGTTGAACGCATCCGTGCGCCACGTCGTGCTCTCACTTGAAACCGAACTGCTTCAAAAACTTCGCGTGGCATTTCCTGAAAAACCGTTTACCAAACTTTCCCTTCGTATCAATAAACGCTTTCCAAACGAGGACATATGACGTTTCGATTCTATCTCTACATCATGAGTTTTGCGAGCGTTGCCGCGTGGATTGCGTGGATTGTTGTGACCAATGCCGTTGACCCGTTCAAAACCGGAACCCTTGGATTCATCCTTTTTTACGCGACTCTTGCCATTGCTCTGGTGGGAACACTCAGTCTGCTGGGAGCCGGCATTCGCGCATGGAGTTGTCCGAGCGAGCATCCATCCCGCCACACCATCAGATCGTTTCGACAAAGCCTGATTTTGAGTACTCTTATCCTCAGTGTACTGATGATGCTTTCTGCCGGTGTTTTGCGTTGGTGGTCACTTTTTTTGGGTGTGTTGATTGCCGCCATGATCGAGCTTATCTCGCTGTCCATACAACGAAAGGTCTGAACACAAATTGAGTTCATGAAAAGCCTTGCTGTGTAAGGGAGCCTGCGGTAAAATCACTGAGATCAACATCTCAGTTTTTATGTTCAAAGGCATCTTTTCAAAATTCTCAAAAGATCTCGGGATCGATCTTGGTACTTCCAACACCCTCGTCTATTCAAAGGACGGAGGGATTGTTGTAAATGAGCCTTCCGTTGTTGCGATTAACACACGGACAGATCAGATTCTTGCCGTTGGAAAAGACGCAAAAAATATGCTTGGCAAAACACCTCCGCATATCGATATCTCAAAGCCGCTTACAAACGGCGTTATTTCTGATTTTGAGGTGACAGAAAAGATGTTGAAGTATTTTATTGATAAGGTTCACTCAGATTCATTTACGATGTTTGCACGACCACGCATTGTGATTGGCGTTCCACTTGAAACAACAGAAGTTGAACGTAAGGCCATTGAAGATTCCGCTTTTTCCGCTGGAGCTCGCAAGGTTCACCTGGTTGAAAATCCTCTCTTGGCCGCACTAGGCGCTCGACTTCCGCTTTCCGATTCTGTGGGAACTATGCTTGTCGATCTTGGAGGGGGGACAACCGAGATTGCCGTGATGTCGCTCGCGGGAGTCGTGACATGGAAGTCACTCGATACCGCCGGTGAGGAGTTGAATAAAAATATTATTCAATACGCTCGCGAAAACTATAACTTGCTCCTGGGTGAACGTGTTGCTGAGCGCATCAAGATGCGTGTGGGTAGTGTGATTGCCCAGGATGAACCCATTGAATTTGAAATGCGAGGGCGTGATTTGCTTACGGGTTTACCAAAGGAAATTATCATTACGGATACGAAAATTCGTGAGGCGATGGAGCGTTCGATTCGTACCATCATTGACAATATCAAATCAACGCTTGAAATCACTCCACCGGAATTAGTCGCGGACATTTATGAACGAGGGATTGTGCTTACGGGTGGAGGGGCATTGCTCAGAGGCATCGACACGCTCATCAGCCGACAGGCGGCTATTCCCGTACGTGTTGCAGATGATCCGCTTACGTCGGTTGTTCGAGGAGCGGGAATTTTGCTTGATAATGAAGAGCTCCTCAATGATATCTCGCTTCCTTCTGCTAATGAGGGAAGTATTATTTAGCTATGAAGCGCGGGAGGATCCATGGCTCCAATCGGCACATGTTGGCAGGTTTCATTCTTGGGTTGTTGATCCTCGGGCTTTTTTTTCGAGGGGCCGTGAGTCGCGCTCTGCAGTTCATCGAGCGGCCACTTGTTGGCGCCGGTACTTGGATCACCACACAGACAGCCCTGTTTCAAGATCAGCGTCGAGTGACACGCGAGCAAATAGAAGCATTTCAGCAAGAGAAAATTGCCCATGCGTTGCTCAACGTGCAATATCAAACCCTCGAACGTGAATATGCTCAGCTTAAAAAAACGCTTGGATTTCTTGAGGGAAGAGCGTTTCGATCTGTTGGGGCATCCATCATCAGTCGCACAAACTCGAACGAACGCTCAGAGATTGTGATCGATCGCGGTTCAGATGACGGCATGTTTGTCGGTGCCGCGGTGATCGTCGAACAAGGTCTCTATGTCGGAAAAATCATTTCCGTTTCCAGAACACAATCCGTTGTTTCAACGCTGACCGATCAAGACCACGCAACAGCGATTTCTCTTTTAAATCAAACGGAAACGATTGGTATGGCTCGTGGCCTTAATGGAAATTTAGCTATTCTTGAGTTTATTCCACTTGAGGAATCGGTGCAGATTGATCAGCTCGCTGTGACCTCAGGACTTGAAACAACAGTGCCATCAGGTCTGCTGGTTGGACTGGTTAACACCGTACGTCCTGATCCGGATGGACCCTTTCAGCAAGCCATTCTCGAGCCTATGGTCGACATCAAACGCTATGTAAACGTCGTTGTGCTTCTTACGCCCGCCTTATGATTCGACTCCTGCTTTGGATAGCAATCATGATTGTCTTCTCGCTCATCGAGGTGAGTTTTTTTCGATCCTTGCCGGGATTTCTCGCTCTCACACCCTTCGTGCTTGCCGTATGCGTCTACCTCGTACAGCATCAAGGTGCGCATGTTTTTATCTGGTGGCTTCCGATACACGGGGCACTGCTGGACTCCTTTTACGGGTGGTTCTCCATTTCTGAGCTTGTTGCCTACACCGTCGGCGGAATCGTGGTTAGTGTCACAGCGAAACATCTTTTTTCCAATCGATCCTACTACGGTGTTCTCAGTTGTGCATTAACGGGCTCTGTTGGGATCCTTGCGACACAGGCGCTCATGCGGAGCTTCCAACAGTTGTTTCAGACACCTGTTCATTGGCTGATATTCTTGCAAGAGTCGGTATTGCGCATACTGCTTCTGGTGATTTTTATGACGCTCCTGTATCCGTGTGCAACGCGTATTCGAGCATTATTAAATGTCCTGGGACTGCTTCCGGAACCACGTAAAACCTACTAAGCACTGAACGCATGGGCCTCTTTTTCAAATCATCATCGTCCGACCTGTTCGTTGTCCAAAAGAAATCCTCGTTTGGTTTGTTGAGTTCACGCTCATCGTTCGATGATCTTGGTATCTCCATTGGAGATGACGCGCGGCCATTTTTTATCACCGGACAGAGATTTATCGGATCAACCATTTCAAAAAAACGTCTCATGATAGGGTTTATCTGTTTGTCCGCAGTCATTGTATTCTTTTTTTCACGCGCCGTTTTTTTGCAGATTATTCGCGGTGAACAATACGCCGTGCTTGCACAGTCCAATCGGTATCGCTCACAGCGAATTCTTCCTCCGCGTGGGCTGATCTATGATCGAAATGGTGTGCTGATCGCGCAGAACGTTCCCTCCTTTGTTTTGACAATGACGATGAGCGATCTTCCAATAGATGAATCCGAGCGAACAAGAATTTTCGAGCGGGTTTCTCAACTTGCAGGTCTTCAGCCGACCGATATCGATCTAGCGCTGACGGAATTTTCCAAAACACCTTACGAAGCCATTCCCCTAAAGCGCGGGATTCCCTACGAAGCTTCGATTCGTCTGGCCATCGAGATGGCCGCGCTCCCGGGGTTTGACCTGCAATCAAGCAGTCAACGTGCTTACCTGACAGGTGTCGGGTCGCTCGCGCATGTACTTGGATACACTGGTAACATCAGCGAGAAGGAAATGATGGAAACCCTTGAGGCGAACGACTACAAGCCCATTGATCAGATTGGAAAGCTTGGAATCGAAAAAACAGCTGAGCCCATGTTGCGTGGCGTTCCAGGAAATGAGGTGAATGAAGTGAATGCGGTTGGAAAGAGTCTTTCGATTGTTTCAAAGACACAAGCCATTGACGGGTCGAACGTTCGTCTTGGACTTGACTTGGAGTTTCAAAAGTTTGCAGAGAATCGTTTACAAGAAACCATGACCAACGTGAACGCGACGCGTGGCGTGGTTGTTGCACTCGATCCGCAAACAGGATCCGTGCGCGCGCTTGTCAGTCTGCCGAGCTACGACAATAATCTCTTTACGCAAGGGATTGAACGCCAAACTTACACGGCATTGTTAGAAGACCCCGATCGGCCATTGTTTAATCGAGCTGTTTCAGGAGAGTATCCATCAGGATCAACCCTTAAGCCGGTGATCGCTTACGCCGCGCTTGCCGAAGGCATTATTGATGAGCGAACATCCTTTGTTTCGACAGGCGGTATAGGAATTAAACAATGGTTTTTTCCCGATTGGAGACCAGAGGGACACGGTGTCACAGATGTTCGTAAAGCGATTGCCGATTCCGTGAACACGTTTTTTTATATTATTGGCGGGGGATACCAGCAGACGGTTGGACTTGGAGTGGAACGCATTCAAGCCTACGCGCGACGATTCGGTTTTGGCGAACCAACCGGCATCGATTTACCCTCTGAGGCAGATGGATTTTTGCCAACAAAGCAATGGAAGCAAGAGGTAAAGAACGAGGCTTGGTACATCGGCGATACGTATCACCTGGCGATCGGTCAGGGAGATTTTTTGACAACGCCACTTCAACTCGCCGTGGCGATCAGTGTGATTGCAAACGGGGGACAACGTATTGAGCCCCGTCTTATCGATTCGGTGGACGGCCCAAATGGCAATCAACGCCTTGCCGTGGTCAAGCAACCCCTTGAGGATCTTGACATGGATGCTCTGGCTGTCGTTCGAAAAGCCATGCGACAAACAGTGACACAGGGAAGTGCGCGATCAATGCTCTCGTTGACTGAGCCGGTTGCGGGAAAGACGGGTACGGCACAAACGCCAGGCGACAAGCCTTACCATGCGTGGTTTGTTGGATTTGGTCCCTACGAAAATCCAAACATCACGCTCGTTGTGCTCGTGGAAGAAGGCGGAGAAAGTAACGCCGCGGCCGTGCCGCTTGCGCGTGAATTGTTTGCCTGGTGGTTTGCGCAAAATAACGACCAAACGGTCAACGAAAAAATTGTGGATAACCAGGTTCCCTAATCTGTTATACTTATTTGCATGCGTCATCCTTGCCCCATCAAATCACCTAATCTGCTCCTTCTGGAGCGACATTAACATTTGACCCGAAAGGGTCTATTTTTTTATGCCCAACGAACCGTTGTACATCGGCGAGCCCAACGTTCCGGCGTTCAGCAATGCGGTGCAAAAGCTTCGCGCGTTCTTTCTCGCTCGCGGCTTCGTCGAGGTCCACACCCAGGATCGTTTGAGTATTCTTGCGGCCTGTGAGGATCCAACGACGGTGGCGACGTACATGTATTGTGGGAAGGTTTGGCCTCTGCCTCAAACCGGTCAAATGTGGCTCGAATATGAATTGCTCAACCGTCCGAATGTTTCGGGCGTTTTTTGTGTCAGCACAAGCTTTCGACAAGAACCCAATCCGATCCCGGGTCGACACAAAGTCATCTTCCCGATGTTCGAGTTTGAGTCGCGCGGAACGATGGATGATCTGCGCGAGCTCGAGGTGCAACTCTGTGAGCATCTGGGTCTTGGCTCGACGACCGACTTCGCGCATCTCTCTTACGACGACGCGGCCATGCGTTACGGAGTCGAGGAACTCACGTCTGAACACGAAGCTCGTATGGTCGACGACTTCGGCCGCGTGACATTTCTCGAACACTTTCCAATCACCACGTCGCCGTTTTGGAACATGAAACGACGCGGAACCACGCACGCACACAAGATTGATGTCATCATCGACGGCATGGAAACAATCGGAAGTGCGGAGCGCAGTTGTAACGTCGACGAGATGAGAAATGACTTCTACACGATTTCAAGCGGCGGCTATGCACAAAAACTGTTCGACTTGTTTGGACGCGAGCGCGTCTCAGCGGAACTCGAGGCGTTCTTTGCCCTCCCGTTCGTTCCGCGCTACGGCGGTGGCATTGGCATGACGCGACTCATCCGTGCCTTGACGAATCAACAGACGGTTGTTATCGAGTCGCCCGTTGCTGTACACGCCTAAACAAGATGTCCGTTTTCTGGTACCATAAAACTGGGCAAACAGCCCAGTTTTTTATTGACACACCCTTGAAAGAATCGTAAAATTTCCCTATCTTTATGCCGATTTATATTTCCTCCGCCGGGCTTGTCCAGATGAAAGAAGAGGTCGACAATCGCAAGAGTGTTCAGCGACGCCTCATTGCGGAACGTATCACAGCCGCCAAGGACCTTGGTGATCTCTCTGAGAATTTTGAATATCACGAAGCCAAGGAAGAGCAAGGTCTGAACGAAGCACGTATTTCTCAGCTTGAGAACATGATTCATGACGCCGTTGTGATCGACGAGTCAAGTGGTGGAGAGACGATCGGCATCGGCTCGACGTTTGTGGTTGAGGTGAACGGGGAAGAAAAAACGTATACGATGGTTGGTTCAAGTGAAGCCGATCCCATGGTAGGCAAGATCAGCAACGAGTCACCGATCGGTTCGGCGTTTTTTGCGCGCGCGGTTGGCGAGACGGTGGACGTTAAGACGCCGGGAGGCGCTATCTCGTATCGCATCAAATCAATTCAATAATGTATGACCGAAGAAGAATCCGTTCGACTGGAGCGACTGCGTGCGATGCGTGAGAAGGGGATTGATCCGTTTCCCTCGACGGTCAATCGTACACACACCCTGCAAGAAGTTCTCGATCAATTTGATTCGCTGGAAAAATCAACAGCGACGGTACAAGTCGTTGGTCGTGTACGTTTGATTCGCAAACATGGCGGTCTGACGTTTCTTCAGTTGCAAGACGGCTCAGCCATGATGCAGGCGGCGCTCAAGCGTGATGAGATCGGGCTGGACGTTTACGAACAGTTTCATACGTTCACGGACGTAGGAGATTTCCTTGCGATCGAGGGTGTGGTCTTTTTAACAAAGAAGGGCGAGCGAACGATCGACACGAAGCACTACACGTTGCTCTCGAAAAGCCTTCGACCACTTCCGGAGAAGTGGCATGGCCTCACCGATATTGAAGCGCGCTATCGACAACGCGAGCTCGATCTCATCGTGAATCCAGACGTGAAAGATCGATTCGTGAAGCGCGCGAATCTCATCGCATCGCTCAGACAGTTTTTGAACGAGCGCGACTTTCTCGAAGTCGAAACGCCCGTCTTGCAACCGATTCCGGGCGGCGCAAACGCACGGCCGTTCCAAACACATCACAACGCACTCGATGCGGATTTGTATCTTCGTATCGCGCCTGAATTGTATTTGAAGCGCCTCATCATTGGTGGATTTGAAAAGATTTTCGAGATCGGCCGCGTGTTTCGTAACGAGGGGATCGACTTCGCGCACAATCCTGAATTCACCATGCTCGAACTCTACTGGGCCTATGTCCCATCGAAGGACGTGTTTGTCGACTTTCTCGAAGAAACTCTGCGCCACACAATCATGGCCACGATCGGCTCGCACAGCGTTCCCTATGGCGCAGAGACGATCGACTTCGGTGCGGCTTGGCCTCGTTTTACATTTCGAGAAGCGATCATCAACGCATGTGGAATTGATATCGATACGTGTCGAAGCGAACGCGATGTGCTCGAAGCAACAAACGTAAAGAATCTTAAGATTGATTTCGGTGACGCGGTCGGCATAGGGGAATATTACGATCAGTTATTTAAAAAAACAGCTCGGATTGCACTCAAGGAACCTACGTGGATTTTCGACTATCCCATCGAGCTGAAGCCTCTCGCAAAAGCTTGTCCAAGCGATCCCAGCAAGAGTTCTTCTGTGCAACTTGTTGTCCACGGTATGGAAATCGTGAACGCGTATTATCATGAACTCAATGATCCGATCGATCAACGCAAACGTTTGGAATTGCAAGAAACATTACGTGAACGTGGGAGTCAGGACGCGCAGTTTTTGGATGAAGAGTTTTTATCAGCGATGATGCAGGGCATGCCTCCAACGAGCGGCGTGGGCATTGGCATCGACCGCTTGATTGCCTTTTTGACCGACGCCCCAAACCTGAAGGAGGTCATTCTGTTTCCAACGCTTCGCACAAAAACCGACTGATATGGCAGGGCGCGTGCTTGTTTTTGGAACATTTGACGGTCTGCACCGAGGTCATGCCTTTTTTTTGCGACAAGCAAAAATACACGGAACAACGCTCGTGGTTGCCGTCGCGCGCGATAGCCACGTCAAAGAACTGAAGGATAAAGTTCCACAACATCGAGAGCAGGCACGCTTTGATGCGATCGTTGCGTTACCGTTTGTCGATGAAGCGTTGTTCAGCGACGACCAACTTGGATCCTTCGCGATCATCAACACAGCCAAACCAGATCTCATCGTGCTTGGCCACGATCAAACCGCTCTTGAGGAACGTTTGCGCATGTGGATGTCCGAGCAACATCGCTATATACCTATCGTGCGCACAAAAAAACTGCCACGTTAATCCTCCGTTGTGAGACAAGATCGAACCTGGATCGAAATCAGTGAGCGCGCGCTCATGAGTAATATCCAACATCTGCGTTCCATTTCCCATGGAGCGCGATTTTGTGCGATTGTGAAAGCGAACGCATACGGGCACGGTCTGAGCGAGATTTCCCACATTGCCGGACGCGCCGGCGTTGATGCGTTTGGTGTGGACGCGATCGATGACGCGATTTATTTGCGACAACGTTTTCCCAGCGCGCTGATTCTGGTTTTGGGATTCACTTTGCCAGATCGATTTGAGGAAGCCATTCACCACCAAATTCAGTTAACAATGTATGATGAAGAGGGGATCAGTGAATTGCAGGCGACTGCCGCAAAGAGTGCGTCTCAGGCCTTTGTCCATCTGGAAATTGAAACAGGTACCTCAAGACAAGGTGTTCTCGAGGAAGACTTGTCTGTGCTTCTACAGCTATTCAACGGAAGTAAGCATCTCGTGCTCTCAGGACTCTCGACACATTTCGCAACGATTGAAGACGCTGATACGCCCGAATACGCCTCAGCGCAATTTGGTCGATTCACACAGGCGGTCAAGGCGGCCCAGGATTTCGGACTGCATCCTGAACACATTCATTGCGCGTGTTCCGCGGCGGTGATTCTTTATCCCGACACACACGGAACGCTTGTGCGCACCGGTATTTCGCTTTACGGCGTGTGGCCGTCCGAGCAAACACAACGCGCCGCACGTAAACAAGAAATCGCAATCGATCTTCAGCCAGTTCTTGCGTGGAAGACTCGCATCGCCCAAATTAAATCGCTACCAGCGGGAACACCGGTGAGTTATGGTCTCACAGAGGTGCTTTCAAAACGCAGTCGAATTGCCGTCTTGCCTGTGGGCTACTTCGACGGTTATGATCGACGTTTTTCGTCAAAGGGTGAGGTGTTAGTTTCCGGTTATCGTTGCAAGGTCGTGGGTCGAGTGTGTATGAATATGATGATGGTCGATGTGTCGGCAGTACCAAATCCAGAAAAAGGACAAGAGGTGATTCTCCTGGGCCGAGAGGGGAGACATGAGATTCTGATAAACGACATGGCTGAGCAGATTGGAACGATCGGTTACGAAGTGCTTGCACGCATTAACCCAACTCTGCCACGTGTCGTGGTTTAAGTTATGGCCAAACGCAATCACTTTCGAAATGCTCAAAAGAAACTTTACCGTTCCCAAAAATTTCGGAATCCGTATTTTCAGGTGAAAGAACTCAACTATCGTCAGATAGCGATGCTATCCATCGCAGGTCTTGTTGTTCTCACGATTCTCACGACACGTTTTTTGTTCAATGATCACTTTACGATTCGTAACGTGGATGTTCAGGGAACAAAGTACTTTTCAACCAAGGTCTTCGAAGACGTGTTGCGAAGGTATTTCGACAAGCCGTTCCTTTTAGTTTTCGATCACAGAAATCGTTTTGTGTATCAGGAGCAAGATTTACAAAAACAGCTGAGGTCAACATTCGCGTTTGAATCGCTCACACTTCGGCTTGAAGATCAAACACTGCACATCGGTGTTGTTGAAAAGGATTCGATCGTTATTTGGCAAACAGCAACAAAACAATACGTCGTTGATTTGGAGGGAACCATTGTTCGAGACGTTGCCACAGAAGACATGTTGGACCTTCCCATCTTCGTTGATCGCAACAACACACCTGTGTCAATCGGTGCGCGTGTGATGACCAAGCAAGAAGTCGAAAACATTCTTTTGTTTCACGAGCAACTCACCAAACAACAGATCGCGATTCAGAACACACAGATCGATCGTGTGGCAGGCAAGTGGATGGGCGTCGAGACTCAGCAGGGTTATGAGATCCTCTTCGACGCAACAGGGGACATTGTTGCGCAGGCTGAGCGCCTTCAAATCATCTTGCGCGACAAAGTTCCCGACGTGGCACGTCTCAACTACATTGACCTTCGATTCGGAGATCATGTGTATTTCCAGTGATCTCATCGCCTGTCCTGTTTTGTGTCGTAAAATAGTAAGCATTCTTGCCACAGTCGAGATCACAGGGGACATGAACGCTTATTGAATCTGAATCGAATTCCCCAGCAGTCCAAGGCTTAAACCTGGATGCGGTTCGATCGAACTCAGGTTAAAGCCCATGGCTAACGATAACGAACCACGAACTGTACACAGATGAAAACACAGGTGTTGGACCCAGGTCGTTTTAAGCCTACGTTAAGCCTCAAAATCGTTGTGCGGTAACTAAACCCACAGGTACTGGGATACCTCTAAAACGCTAATAGCGCATTTAAAAAGGCCGCAGTTAAGCCAAAAAAACAAAGCCTGGCATACACGCGTGTAAGCCAGGCTTTGCACATGCGTCGTAGAAGATTTATTGTGCGACACATTATCTTTCTCACAAAACTCGCATAGCCTCTCCCCTGTGGCAAGCGTTTCACAAGAGCTTCTCACTCAGGTAAAGAGGCGTGTGAGATAGATGAGCAGAAGCAAGATGACACCGATGAAGAAAATCCCGATTGCCAACAGGACAAGCGAACGAACCAACTCATCGTCCTTCATCGCTCCTTTGATCATCACAACGCCTATTCCGATAAAGACGACAATGGGCGTCAATGTAAATACCCATCCTATTCCTTTGATGATGTTTTCAAGATTCATACTATCGGGCAATAAGGTAATTGAGTGGGTTGGTAGGAATGCCGTTTTTACGCACCTCAAGGTGCAGGTGAGGTCCTGTTGAAAGCCCGGTGCTTCCAACGCCGCCAATGATCTTGCCTCTGGAAACGAATTCATCTGCTTGCACGTCAATGCGTGATAAATGCGCATACAACGTGGCAACACCGTTTGCGTGAATGATCATGACATAATTTCCGTACTGACGACCTTTTTTTGTCCAGGCGACATAGCCGGGAGCGACAGCCTTGACCGGTGTACCGGTACTCGCCGGAAGATCGATGCCGGAGTGTTCAAAGAGATAGCGAAACGGGTACGTTGGATCCTGGAAATAAGCGCTCACACCCCTGTTGGTATCCATCGGCCAGGAAAGGACACTGCTATCCCCTACTTCATCTGATGCGGACAGCTTATCTTCAATCTCCAATTGAAGAGCATTGATTTGTTGATCGATATACTGCTGTTCCTGTTTCAATTCACGCAGGAAGACCTGAAACTCCGCCTCTGATTTTTGTGTTTGCGAAATCAGGATTTCTTTGGCTTTTGTTGAGTTATTCAGGACATCAATCTCTCGCTCAAGGCTTATTTGCAACGCATTGAGTTGACCAAACTTCGCTTCTTGCGATGTCTTTTTTTCCTCCAACATGGCACGCGATGCCTTCATTGTTTTTATGGCTGTTTGCAAGTCGGCGTTGATCGTTTCAAGTTGGTCGACTTGATCAAAAAATTGAGAAAACGACTCCGTAGCGAACAAAATTTGTAGCGGAACGGCATGATCGTTGATCTGAATTTCTCTAAGAATACCGGAAATATGTTCGCGGCTCTGATCGATGTTTACTTCAATCTTCTCAAGCTCTTTTTCAAGCAGACGCAACTGGGCATAAACCAGCTCAACCTCGGTATTTGTTTGTTCAATATCAAGTTCTGTTTTTGCGATTCTGTTTTGAATCAACTCAAGTTCCATTATAAGCGAAATTTTTTCTGATGACTTTTTTTTGATTTTTTTCTCGTATTCCTCAATTTGTCGCTCGATTTGTTCAATACTCCCCTTTTTCTCCTCGATCGTTTGATTGAGGGCATTGATGTCGTCAGAACGATTCATCTTATCAGCCCGAACAATTCCAAATGGAATGCTTACGAGAAAAAGCATGATCACAAGAACCATTGCCGTATATCGATGAAAGTTGAATATCCTCATTTTTTTGCAAGAAGATTGATGGCAAACGTGATTCGAGCTAGCGATTCCGCTTTTCCAAGAACCCAGAGAAGTTCAAAGGGGCTTGCGGATTGCACACAACCGCTGAGCGCGCTACGCAATGGCCATAACACATTGCCATTTTGTAAATGTTTACTCTCAATATACTCCTTTATCGCACCTTCAATCAACACAAGTGATTCCATCACATCATCCGCGAGTCCACGGATCAACTCAAGAAGGCCTTCTAACTGGATCTTTGCGTCGTCAACATCGGACTTTTTCCACACAACGATTGAGGGTTCATAGACGGCAAGGTGAAGGTAGGGCTGAATTCTTGCATTGATTTCGTCAAGACGCTCCATACGTCCCCGTTCGACGAAAACGATTTTTGAAAGTAATTCGTCATCAATGGTGTTTTGCAAAACAAATGCTCTGCAAGCATGAACGAGCTGTTCATGCGACAGATGTTTGATGTATTGAGCATTCATCCAGTTAAGCTTTGTGATGTCGAAGACAGCGCCTGATTTGTTGATTTTCTGAAGATCAAAGGCCTCCGTGAGCTCCTGTTTGCTATAAATTTCACGATCGCCTGTTGGATTAAATCCCAGAAGCGCGACAAAATTGATCAGTGCCTCGGGCAAGTAACCCTTTTTTAGATAATCCTCGACCGCAACATCACCTTGACGCTTCGAGAGTTTTGATTTGTCTGCGTTCAAGATGAGTGGCAGATGAGCATAGACAGGCAAGGGAAACTGAAACCACTGATAAAGCATGATGTGTTTGGGAACCGATGAGATCCATTCCTCGCCGCGAACAACATGCGTGACGCCCATGAGATGATCGTCGACAACCACGGCGAGATGGTAGGTTGGGAATCCATCTGATTTCATGAGGACCTGATCGTCGATTTCGTTGTGATCGATCGAAATGGAACCGCGAATCTCATCGTGAAATGTTGTCTTCCCTTCCGGAATTCTCATGCGAATCACGTGCGCCTCACCGCTTTCAAGTTTCGAGCCGACGTCTGCATCGGAACGTTTGCAACATGTTCGATCGTATTTGGTCGGAAGTTTTGCGAGCTGTTGTTGTGTTCGCACTGATTCGAGTCGCTCCTTCGAGCAAAAACAGTAATAGGCATGCCCGGCATTGATAAGGATGTCGACGTAGCGCCGATAGATGTCGAGTCGCGCCGATTGCGTGTATGGACCATGTTCCCCTTTTTCTGACAGTTTTCCATCGACAACGATCGGTCCCTCATCGTAGTCGAGTCCCATGACTTCCAGTACGCGAATCAAACCCTCGACCGCACCTTCAACGAGTCGCTCGCGGTCCGTGTCCTCGACACGGATCATGAACTTGCCGCCGTGTTTGCGAGCAAGCAAGTAGTTGTAGAGCGCCGTTCTGAGCGAACCCACATGAAGAAAGCCTGTGGGCGACGGCGGAAATCTTGTTACGACTTGTTTGTGAGTTGTTTCCATAATTCCGGCAAGGTATGTTTAACCGCTTTAAGAAACCGGTGTTGCCTCAGTGTAGCGGAAATAACGACGAGTGGAAAGACAAAGGACGCACGAACAATGCGGTGGAAACGACTTGGTTCGATCATAAGGCGCCACAACCACTCGAAGCCGGAACGACGAAATACGAGCGGGGCTCGAGGTTTGGATCCAGCGATTGTCTCAAACGCGCCGCCAACGCCGATGGCGAGTCGGATTTCTGGAATCAGATCGAGGATTTGACGAATGAACCGCTCTTGTTTCCCCTGGCCAAGCGCAACGATGAGCACATCTGGATGCATCTGACCAATGCGTTCGATCAGTTCGCCTGCAATCGTGACATTACTTGCATCACCCTGAACAATCCCAGGGTCAATGGACGACAGTGAGAGCGTCGGATGCTCACCAAGCACTATCGTGCGTGCACGATCAGCCATTGCCATGGCACCGCCGAGTAACAGGACTCGCGAGGCTGACTGTGAAGCGAGCTCGCAAATGACTTGAACCAAATCAACGCCTGTGTGTCGATGCACAAGCACCTCGTCCGTTAACGCAGAAACGGCGAAGCGCAACCCCACCCCATCAGCAACGCAAAGATCCGCGCGCGACAGCAAGCCGTGGAATGCTTCGTTCTCGCGAGCAAGCAGTATGAACTCGGGGTTTAGTGTCGCGATCACCTTGCCACGACCATCGTTCAACCACGATTGAATCCTCTGCCGCACTTCGTCTAAGGAAAAATCATCAACAGGGGTGGCAAAAATCATGTGTCGCATAGATAGAAAAAATGGTACCATAGAACGAACAATATCGCCTGAGCCTGCTCGCCACTCGAAGCTTTAGTCACCGACGCGCCAAAGCGCTATGGCGACGGCGCGCGGAGTGTGGTCGAAGGCCGCAACCGCATTCCCCTTCGACGGGCTCAGGGAGTATTTAGAGACTGTTAACCCCATTTTTATGATGCCCAATAACTTTACCTTGAAATCTCAGGAGGCTTTGCAGATGGCTCATGGTATTGCCGTTGAACATGGTCAGCAGGCGCTCGAGCCGATTCATCTTCTTGCGGCGCTGATGGCACAAGATGACGGTGTTGTCACATCGATCGTCGACAAAGTCTCGCCACTGAAGGCTGAACTGCGCAACGAGATTGAAGAGATTCTCAATTCCCTTCCCGTTCAACAGCACGGCTTTCCCGGAACGGGTGGCGTTGCACAGATTTTCATGAGTCAGCAGATGGCCACCGTGCTATCGAATGCGCACAAAAAATCGAAGACGTTTAAGGATGATTTTATTTCGACGGAGCATTTGTTTTTGGGATTGATCACAAACAAAGCGATTGGTCGTTTGTTAAAAACATACGACATCGACGAAGACAAGGTGATGGTTGCGCTCAAAGATATCCGTGGTACGCAACGAGTGGATTCACCAGAGCCGGAGTCACGCTATCAGGCCCTGCAGAAATACGGTTTCGATCTCACACAAAGCGCGCGGCGCGGCGAGATCGATCCCATCATCGGGCGCGATAGTGAGATCCGTCGCGTGATGCAAGTGCTTTCACGTCGTACAAAAAATAATCCGGTTTTAATCGGAGAGGCCGGTGTGGGAAAGACCGCGATCGTTGAAGGGCTTGCGCAACGTATTGCGTCAGGCGATGTGCCGGAACTCCTGCGTGACAAGACGATCATCACCCTTGATATCGGATCGATGGTTGCGGGAACAAAGTATCGCGGAGAGTTTGAAGATCGATTGAAAGCCGTTGTCAAAGAAATCGAAGACGCGCACGGCCGCATGATTTTATTTATTGATGAGTTGCATACCCTTGTCGGTGCGGGAACCACGGAAGGCGGATCGCTCGATGCGTCCAATATGTTGAAGCCGGCGCTTGCTCGAGGAAAGCTACGCGCGATTGGGGCAACCACCTTGAAGGAATATCAAAAGCACATTGAAAAAGATCAAGCGCTTGAACGCCGTTTTCAACCCGTGGTCGTTGAAGAACCAAGTGTCGAGGATACCATCGCGATCTTGCGTGGAATCAAGGAAAAGTACGAGTTACACCACGGCGTTCGCATCAGCGATCCGGCGATTGTTGCGGCCGCGCAACTTTCGCATCGTTACATCACAGAACGATTTCTACCTGACAAAGCGGTCGATTTGATCGATGAGGCCGCGTCGGCTTTACGCATGCAAATCGACTCGATGCCTGAGGAACTCGACGTGTTTAAGCGCGACATCATGCGCCTGGAAATCGAACAGAAGGCATTGCAAAAAGAAGACGACAAGGATTCGCGCGCACGCCTGGGAGAAATCGAAAAGCAACTTGCGGATCTTCGTGAATCCGCCGGAGGACTGGAGGCGCGGTGGAAAAACGAGAAGGAAAAGATTGCGACCCTGCAGGAGGTGAAAGCCGCAATCGATCGACTCCGCGCCGAGGCTGAGCTTGAGGAACGACGCGGTGATCTTGAGAAGGTTGCGGAGATTCGTTACGGAAAAATTCCCGCGCAAGAAATAAAATTACGCGATGCGGAGAAAGCGCTCACACAACTCCAAGCCGAGCGTGGACTGCTCAAGGGCGTGATCGGTGAAGAAGATGTCGCAACCGTTGTCGCGCGCTGGACGCACGTTCCGGTTTCAAAAATGCTCGAGTCGGAAATGGAAAAGCTTGCTCGCATGGAAGATGAACTCACGAAACGACTTGTGGGACAGGAGGAGGCTATTAAGGCGGTGTCCAACGCGCTTCGTCGATCTCGCGCCGGCATCGGTGAAGAGCATCGACCGATCGGTTCGTTTATTTTTCTTGGACCTACCGGTGTTGGAAAAACCGAACTCGCGCGCACGCTTGCCGAGTTTATGTTTAACGACGAGTCTGCGCTCGTGCGTCTCGATATGTCCGAGTACATGGAGAAGCACTCGATTTCAAAGATCCTCGGCTCCCCTCCCGGATACGTCGGTTATGATGAAGGCGGACAGCTTACAGAAATTGTTCGACGCAAACCGTACAGCGTTCTTCTTTTCGACGAAATCGAGAAGGCACATCCGGACACGTTCAACATCTTGTTGCAGATTCTCGACGACGGACATCTCACAGACGCGAAGGGTCGCAAAGTGAATTTCAAAAACACGGTCATCATCATGACGAGTAACATCGGTTCTGATTTGATTTTGAGTTCAGGATCAAGGATGGAGGAAATGGGCTTCAATAGTGAGATGCACGATCGTACAGGCGACGAAGCGACGCGCGTGCAGATCATGGGCATGCTCAAGGATTACTTCCGCCCTGAATTTCTCAACCGCATCGACGACGTCATCATCTTTCACTCGCTCAATGAACAAAACATCGCAGACATCGTTGAGATGCAGTTGCGTATCGTTTCAGCACGTCTGATGAAACAACGCGGAATCACGCTCCGCATCTCTGAGCCTGCAAAAAAACTGCTCGCTGAAAAGGGGTACGATCCTTCCTACGGCGCGCGACCGCTCAAGCGCGTGATTCAGTCTGAGATCCTAGATGGCCTCGCCATGAAGATCGTCACGGGCGAGGTTTCTGAGGATTCCATCGTCACCATTGGAGCCAAACAAGGGGAAATTACGATCACGGCACAGGCCGTGGCTCGCGAAAAAGCTGTGGTATAATAGGGTCACATGAAACAGCTCGTCCCGCTTGTTATTTTTATCCTGCTTCTTTCCCCGATTTCGACGTCGGCTGGCTTGGCGGACGTCGTTTTTAATCCCCACGAATTACTTTCCGACGAAGAATTTTTTGATGCATCCGCGATGACACGTACAGAACTGAATCAATTTCTCACGCGTGGCTATCTTGGCTCGCTCGTCACAGAAGATGTCAACGGTTTGCGCGTACCCGCATCACAAATCATTTGGGACGCCGCACAAGCGTTTCAACTGAACCCAAAATTTCTCCTCGTCCTGTTGCAACGAGAACAAAGCCTTGTGGAAGACGACGCGCCAAGTCAAGATCAACTCGATTGGGCGATGGGCTACAGCGTGTGCGACGATTGCGCAAAGTCGGATCCACGCATTCAAAAATTTAAAGGATTCGGAAAACAAGTCTATTACGCCGCGCAACGTATCCGACAAAACTATCTCGTCGATCTCACGCGTCGTGGATTCACCGAGTCAGGTGTTGGTCCGGGCAGAGCAACGCTCATCGACGGAACCGTTGTGGTTCCTGTAAACAAGGTCACCAGCGCGCTGTACACCTACACACCACACCTGCACGGAAACAAAAACTTCGTCACGATTTGGACGCGTTGGTTTACGCGTAACTATCTCACCGGATCCTTACTGCAAGATTCAACATCGGGTGGCATCTGGCTCATACAACATGGCGTACGTCGTCCCATCCAGTCACGCGCGGCATTCCAGAGTCGATTCAATGAGCATCAAGTTGTGCAAGCCACGCCATCGCAACTCGAACTCTATCCGATCGGCACACCCATTGCCTTCCCAAATTATTCGCTCTTACGCTCGCCTCGCGGAACGGTGTACCTGATCGTTGACGACACACGCCGAGGATTCAGCACTCCGGAGGCGTTTCGTAAACTTGGCTACGATCCAGATGAAGTCATTGATGTCGACTGGACAGATCTCGAAGTGTTTCGTGAAGGAGAACCCATTACGACCAGCGACGTGTATCCACAAGGCGCACTCTTGCAAAACAAATCAACAGGCGGCGTGTTCTTCGTTAAGAACGGCAAGAAGCATCCGATCATGTCCAAGCAATTGCTGGAAGCTTATAAAATCCCTTCCGAAATTTTTCCCGTCGCCTCCGCAGATCTCGACGCCTATGCAACGGCTGATCCACTCACCTTCCCTGACGGAACGCTCGTTGCGGTCGTGGGTTCACCGGATGTCTTTGTGATCGCCGACGGTCTCAGACATCCCATTGTCGATGAGGTTACGTTTCTTTCGTATGGATGGAAGTGGAATCAAATCATCTGGACCAACGAACGCTCTGTCTTGTTGAGTCCGCTGGGTGATCCTGTCTCAACGTTGATTCCACAAGAGGAGATCTCTGAACTAACCACCGCCGGCCTATGATTGTCTTCTCCGCGTTTGTTCCGCATTCCCCGCTTCTCATCGAATCGATCAGTAAAGATCGTTACCATGATTTTGATGACACGCTCGAAGCGATGGCAGGATTAGCTGAGGCTCTCGAACTCGCGAAACCGGATGTCATCGTTACGATTGCATCGCACAGTGATATACACCAAGACGCGTTTGCCGTGAACTTGCACGAGAGCTATCACGTCTCGCTTGCGCAATTTGGGGATCACGCGACGACGAAGGAATTCAAACCGGATCTTGAACTCGCGGCATTGTTGCGTCGAACGATGCGTACAGAGAACGTCGCGTGTACCTTCACCTCGAACGCAACGCTGGAATATGGTCCAGGTGTTCCACTGCTTTTGTTAACCAAAAAACTGAACACGAAGATTGTTCCCATTGTTTACAGTGGACTTGATACAAAGATGCATCTCGCATTCGGCCGCATCTTGAAGGAACTCTTTGCGGATTCCGCAAAACGCATCGCCGTGATTGCCTCTGGCGATTTGTCGCACGCGCTCACATCGGACGCTCCCGTTGGATTCAAAAAAGAAGGCCGCGTGTTTGATGATGCGGTTCTTGAGGCGGTCAAAAATGTTTCGAGTGCAAAGTTGTTAAAAATTTCTTCGAAGGTAGTCAAAGAATCATCTGAGTGTGCCTATCGTCCGCTCCTCATTTTTTTCGGCATCCTTGAACGCATGCATGTTCGTCCGGAAATTCTTTCCTATGAAGCACCGCACGGCGTGGGATATCTTGTGGCAAATTTTCGTCTCGCAACCACATGATCGCGCAAGTCTATCCACTCAAGCGCATGCCCAGAAAATGCACCGTGTTCGATTATCTCGTTCCGGACGACTTTGTCGTACAGCGCGGCGACATCGTCACGATCCCCTTTCGTGAGATGACCGTGTACGGCGTGGTTGCGCGCACAAAGAATCAGTCCTTGCGCGGGATCGAACTAAAATCTGTGGCGTCGACAACGGGCTACGCCTTGAGGGAGGATGAACTCTCTTTTTTTGAATGGCTCGCGTTTGATCTTGCGCAATCCGTTCCAAGCATGTTGTATCACGCATTGCCACGTCCGCCGAAACGAGCAGGACAGACACACGCACCGCTCATGAAGCGCGAACTCACGATCCCAAGCGATGAAGGATACACAATTCGTCGCAACGCGGAAGAACTTTTTCGACGACGATTTGCGTTTGTTCACGCCAGTGACCTGCGACGCTCGACGGCCGTGATCGCGAAGTTCCTCGAACGGCATCCAGAGCAAAAATGTCTCGTCGTTGCACCAACCGTGCGCGATGTAAAGTGGCTTGAGGCGTATCTTCCCGGCGCGAACGGATCGCTCACAGGAGCAGAGTCCAACAACGAACGCTTCGCGATTTGGCAGGCCTATCGTAAGCAAACGCATGGCGTTCTGGTTGGCACCAAGCTCGCTCTCCTTCTCGTCGACCCAACCATCACAACCATCTTCGTCGTACGCAGTGGACACAAGTCGCACAAACAATCCGACTGCAATCCGCGTTTCGACGCGCGTCTCACCGCACTTGGCATCGCCCAACGTTTCCAAACAAACGTCTTCTTTTTCGATTCCGTCCCACGCGTTGACGATCTGACGACATTTTCGACAACCAATATCATCTCACAAGGCCCATCAACTCCCATTACGATCGTTAACAAACGCACGGAGAAACAAGCCTCGCCGCATCCCGTTGTCAGCTACTCGGTTTCAATGGAAATAGCGAAGGCCCTTGAGGAAAAGAAAACGGTCGTCTGTGTGTACAACCGCAAAGGCATTGCACAGCAACTCTCCTGCCAAGCGTGCAAGCACGCCTTCTTGTGTCCCAACTGCGACGGCATGCTACGCGCCTGGTCGCACACCGTGAGCTGTACGCGTTGTTCCCATGTCGGCCCCATTCCCCTTTCCTGCCCAAATTGTCGCTCGACAACTATTTTCGAGAAGGGATTTGGCAACCAGCGTGTCGCCCAAGTTCTCGCGCTTTTGTTTAATGTTCCAGTCGCAATCGTCGACAAGGATCATCCAGAACTCAGCGATCACCAAATTCTTCTCGTGACGCAGTATTACTATGAGCAACACTTCAATCCGTTTGCGCCATCTCGCATTGGCCTCGTCGTTGTGCTCGACGCGGACGCTCCACTCTTCACACCAACCTTTCGTGCGCTCGAAAAGACGCTTCAACGCATCGAAGAATGGCGAGGATTTGCGTACGCACATCGCGCGCAATTCATGCTTCAAACAGACTCGCCCGAACTCTTTCAGGACTTCTACGCAAATCCGCAGGCCGTGCTTGAGCAAGAACTCGCTGAGCGTGCCGCACTCGATCTGCCACCCAAACGCCGATGGATGCAAATTTCATTTGAAGACGAAGAAGCGCGCAAAGCAGAACTCCAAGCCGGGATCCTGTCGAAAAAAATCGCTGATCTCGGCATCGATCTAAGCGTCGTCGGCCCCATCTTTGACGACAAACATCACTGGCACATCGAACTGGGTGTTCTCGATGAACACGTCAACCAACTTCTCACCCTCTTCACGTCACTCGATGATCAATATATCATTGACACAAACGTTTTTTCTTGTTAACGTCCTGCGCTATGAGTGCCATCCCCGTCCTCACAAATCCAAGCGATGATCTCCGCATTCCTTCGGAGACAATCTTGGTATCGGAACATAAAACACCACAGCTCACGAAGCTGATTGCGGACCTGATCGATACGATGAAGGTCGAGAATGGCGTCGGGATCGCCGCGCCTCAGATCGGTGTGCGCAAGCGACTCATCATTGTCGATATGGGAGAAGACGGACCACAAGCGTTCTTGAATCCTGAAATTCTTTCCGCGTCACGTTCACAGGTCGACAGCGAGGAAGGTTGTCTCTCCGTCCCGGGTGTGTTTGGCATTGTTCGACGACACAAGCGTGTGAAGGTTGGTGCGATGTTACCAAACGGTGATCAAGTCGAAATCAAAGCGGAAGGTTTCCCTGCAACCGTGTTTCAACATGAGATCGACCACCTGAACGGAACGCTCTTCATCGACAAGGTTGTGCGTTACACAAAGCCACCGACAAACGTGTTATGAAAATCATTTTCTTCGGAACCCCCGAATTCTCCGTTCCCTTTCTTGAACATTTGATCGACGACCCCGAGATGGAGGTCGTCGCTGTTGTTTGTCAGAGTGATAAACCCGTTGGTCGAAAACAAGAACTGTCAGCGCCAGCCGTAAAGCGGACTGCCATGGCTCGTGAAATTCCCGTCTTCCAGTTCGAAACGCTTCGAGATCCTTCGGTCGTCGAAACCTTGAAAACCTTCAACGCAGACGCATTTGTCCTCGTTGTGTATGGCAATATTCTTCCACAGGCCGTGCTTGACATTGCCCCGCTTGGCATCGTGAACGTCCACCCCTCACTCCTGCCGAAGTACCGAGGCCCATCACCGATGAAGACCGCGATCCTCAAGGGCGAGACGCAAACAGGGATCTCGATCATGCTCCTGGACGCAGGTATGGATACAGGGCCGGTCCTTACTCAGCAAATAATCGCCATAGATTCGCGAGAAACGAACACAACGCTTGAGAATAAGGTGATGGCGATCGGCCCGGATTTGCTTGTGCAGACGCTCAAGGCTTACGCGCGAGGCGACATCAAACCTACACCACAAGACGACACGCTCGCGAGTGTGACAAACATTCTCAATCGCGAGGATGGACGTATCGATTGGAAACGGACGCCTGTCGAAATCGATCGTCAGGTTCGCGCCATGGAACCATGGCCCGGCACATGGACGACGTGGAAAGGACAACGACTGAAAATTCTCGAGACCGCAGTGATAGACGATGGTCGTCTCGACATCATAAGAGTGCAGGTTGAAGGAAAGCAGTCACAGTCGATGCAAGCATTCGTGAACGGACATCCTGATTTCAAACAAGAAGATCTAACATAAGAACGCCTTGCGGCGTTTTTCGTTTTGGGGTCAGGTCCGACTACCGACTAAAAAAGTCGGTAGTCGGACCTGACCCCATTTTGCTATTGGATCGTCCGTTCGATCCGCTTCCCTCTCACGAAGAAATTTTTGACATCCAACGTTTTAATCGGCGATGACTTGATCGTGTAGTTCCCGTTGATATCCGGATCGAAACCGAGTCCGTATCGAACAAACGAAAACATCGGATTTACAGACCAGGCTTGCGAGAGGCCGGGTTTGTCGTCGATCACCGAGACGTATTCAGGCATGACACCCTGACGTTTTGTAGATTTCCAATAAATCCACCACTGCGTCATCGGGTAATACCAGTTTGCGTCACCAGCCCTTAATCGAGCTCCGGCGTTAATGCCGTCGAGAAACGGCCAGTCGGTTCCGTTTTGATAAAAGTACGCCTTGGTTCCTTCGTAAAACGGAAACACATTGCTCACGCCCCAGTCGCCATACCCGATGTTATTGTTTCTGCGAGATTCAAGCTCAAGCAGGCTATTGAGGAAACGTTGCTTGTTGGCTGGATCGATCACATCGTAAAGTGCGGCAACGGATGAGTCGTTGGTAAGACGATCGACACATCCCGTTTTATCACAACGTTCGTAATAGTACCCTTTTTCGTCATTCCACAGTCGCTCGTTGATGCGATGGCGCAGGAGCAGTGACTGACGATGAAACACGGTTGCGTGTGATGGTTGCTTGAACAGTTTCGCAACGTCCACCATGTCGCGCATTGCCTTGTAGAAGAGTGCCTGATTGTACAACACCTCTCCGGGTCGCGGAATGCTGTCGGCCCAATCGTTGAGCGCTCGATCATCGGGTTTATCAATGAGCAGGTTGCCGTCTGTATCCCTGGTCGATACATACGTGAGTGCGTCCTCCATCGTCTCAAAGATCGTCCGATTTTTCACACGTTCTGCAAGGATGCTCGTATCTCCTGTCCAGGCGAGGTAATCTCGTACAAGCATGACGAAATACGAACCCGAGTCGTAGTGATCGACCCAAAGTGGAATTTTTCTGTCATCGGGATTCACGGGTAGAGCGCTCGGTGCGGATCCGTTTGATTCGATTCCGCTTGCCAGTAACAAGATCTGATCACGAATCACTGAAGGTTCTATGAGCAAAATGAGCCCGGACGTCCAGTAGCTATCACGATAATAGACGCGCTCCGGGCTTGTGTAATAAGGACCGGCAGTCACGTAACGCGTTTGATCAGGCGCAATGCGAATCGAGTCGATGGCCACCTGGATTGACTCCTTAAACATTTCATTCAAGACGGGATCATCTGTGAGAAGTTCAGGCCGATGGATGGACGTGTCAACTGTCACGGCGGGCTGTCGATCGAGGTTCTGCTCATCGGTGATCGCCACGATGGACGTTGGCGTCCATTTCACAACTTCGGCCCAATCGTCTGCGATCCTCACGGCACCAACGCCGTTTGCGTTTTCAAAATTGCGTCCCTTGATGATGAAGACAGCTTGACACTGGTTCTTTTGCGGGCAGACAAGCGTTCGATTCACCTCGGAAATCGAGGGTCTCAAAAATGCGACATCCTCTTTTGAGGAGTCTTGCGAGACATCGGAATCCTCCGTGATTGCGGCAAGAGCGCTCAGAGGACTCAAACAAAAAAATAGAGCAAGGAAGATTCGCATAACGCAAACAAGTGTATCAAAGAATACGCAAACAAAAAATCTGCGGCTGGGAATCTACTGAAGCGTTCCCTCGAGAATATGTTTTCCCGGCTTCGGATTTGCGTCGTTTGTTTCAAGGGTCAGAACAAAAAAATCGAATGAGGTCAAATCTTCATTGGCTGTCAAAATGGAAAAAGCACGTTCGTCGAGTGTAACAACTGGTCCAATGCTTATCATGCGCGGCGTGTCACCTCTTTTAACAAGCCAACCCTCATAAAAGGCGTTATCGCTCACAGGTAAGAGCCCTCCCATTATTGAGACCAGTGTGTACGTGCCATTTGCAAACCGCGAATGGGCAAGTCCGAAACTGCCTCCGCCCGTCACATCCGCGAGCGCACCGGAACGCCATTCATTAAACGTGAGATCCTTGTAGGGACTCACGTCCGTGATGAATTTCGCACTTGCAGGTTTTTCCACAACAGCATTTTCCATTCGGGCAATCTCCGTTTCGTCCATGATGAGCCCGCTTTTTCGAGCGTCTGAGAGGATGGCCTCACGGTTGATTTCCCCCGTGTTATCCTGGTCCTTCGAAGCATTGCGAACATATCCAAATACGGCGAGTGCTGTTGCAATCAAAATCAAGACAAACGTGATCACGGGTAATCTGGATTTCATAAGTTTGGTGATTGTATCATGTGCTTCAGCGTTCTGTGAAGTGTCAGAAATCCTCGGAATCGGAATTGCTCTTTTCAAAAAAAGCGCCTATCATACCCACGTAACATTGAACGTATGGGAGAGAGCATGCGCCAATCACCTGACTTCGCTCCAAGAATCGACCGCGCAGTCGTCCATTGGGCGGATGAAGCAATGCGATTCATGAAGGGTCCTGATAAGTACAAGTTCACGTCGGCTATTTGGATGGCGGTCAATCATCTCGCTGAGCCTGATAGACGATCTGCCTACTACAAGGTTCTGGGTGAGCTCAATCGCAGAAGAGCGCTCAAAGGTAAACTGTCTGCACAACACACGCCAGACAGTGCACTCTTGAACGATCAAGCCGATCGGATCATCGACGCATTTCGTCAAGAGAGGTTTCTCGATGATGCGATCAAAAATCAAGCGCTTCATCCTCGCAGTGCGTGGGACAATAGCCACGATGCGCAAGACTAACACGGCCAGCCATTGCTTTTTGGCTGGTTTTTTGATAGTGTAAACATCTATGTCAAGAGATGAACTGGAACAAAAACAATTTTACGGCATGGGGATTGCACCAAATCTCCTTCAACGATTAGATCAACTGGGATTTAAACATCCCACACCTATCCAATTCAAAGCAATTCCCATCGCCATCGGCGGCGAGGATTTGATCGGTATTGCGCAAACCGGAACCGGAAAGACACTCGCGTTTTCCATTCCGATGTTGCAACAGTTGTCAGCGCGCAAAAAGATGGGACTGATTCTTTTACCAACACGCGAACTCGCCGTGCAGGTTGAAGAAACATTGCGAAAACTTGCTGGTCCACTAGGACTGCGTTCTGCAATTCTCATCGGCGGCATGGCGATGGGCCCGCAAATTCGACAACTGAAAGCAAAGCCACACATCATCGTGGCAACACCAGGACGCTTAATTGATCACATGGAACAGCGTAATACATCGCTCACCAACGTGGGTGTTCTCGTGCTTGATGAAGCCGATCGCATGCTCGACATGGGATTTGCTCCACAGCTCAAGAAAATTCTTGCGGCCATGCCTCATGAACGACAAACGATGTTGTTCTCGGCAACGATGCCCTCGGAGATTGCAAATATCGCCAAGACGTACATGAGAAAACCGCTTCGTGTCGAGGTCGCCCCGGCAGGAACCGCGGCTGAACAAGTTGACCAAGAAGTTTTCATCGTACCAAAGCCGGACAAGACGGCATTGCTTGAACGCATTCTCACACAGTACAAGGGAACGGTGCTCGTCTTTACGCGCACGAAACACGGAGCAAAGAAACTCGCGCGCTCGATCAAATCGATGAACCACGGTGTCGCTGAGATTCACTCAAACCGATCACAAGCGCAACGACAAGATGCGCTCAAAGGATTCACGAACGGACGTTATCGCGTGCTGGTGGCAACCGACATCGCGGCGCGTGGTATCGATGTGAAAAATATCGAACTCGTCGTGAACTACGATTTACCTGATCACACAGAAGATTACGTGCACCGCATTGGACGAACAGGTCGTGCGGGGAGTACGGGAAAGGCCATCTCGTTTGCATCACCAGAGCAGAAGCGTGATATCATGCAGATCGAACGATTGATTCGAAAGACACTGAAGGTCAGTAAGGCCGATGGAAATCTCAGCGAGTCACGAGGCAAGTTCCTTGCGCAGGAGCGTGAGGTTGAACGCGAGCGCGGTCCTCGAGGTGGAGGCGGTGGTGGATCTCGAGCGCCCCAACGACGCAACACCCCGCCAAGCCGACACGCGGATCCGAATCGTCCACGTCACAACAGAAACAGCCGACCGCCAAGAAGCGGTTATCGAAAAACCGATCGCCCATAAGGGATGATCGGTTTTTTTTTGACATGCTGAAGGCCTAGCCCAGGCCTAGCATAAAGTGCAAAGCCTCGAACTTCTAGACAAACTACCGATGACCGGATCGGTAATGACGTTGAATTCGTGAATGGCTGTGTCTATCCGTGCTGGACGTTGTTGTTGAGGTGGAAGTCAACGACGCTGAAGACGAAGGTGTGTTTGTTTGCGTGAGATCAAGCGTACCTTGCGCGTAGGCATTGACCAAGGTCTGTACGGACGCGTTCGTGGAGGCTGAAAGCAAAACAGGGTTCGTAAACGTTACATTCGCGCCGTAGTTGCTTACGTCCTTCATACTCGATTGCATCAAGAACACACGAATGGTCGACGTGTCGGATTCGATGGGAAAAATTCCGTAGACAACGCGGTCGCTGTCGTTTCGAGAACTGGAAGTGGTTGTGTCCGCGGTGATGTACTTCTTGATGCGTTTATTTGCGTCCATCAAGTAGGCATAGAGATACGGATTACCAGAGCTACGATTTTGCGACGAGTTCCAAGAACGCGTATCGGACTTATTGGCAAACGCCGCAACCGCAAGATACGATCCGTTGACCCGACGTGCGTCGATATCAACGAAGACCCAACCCTGTGAACCGCCCGTGAGCGTGACGGACTCAGATCCCACCGACGTACTTCCAGAACGTGTCCACTGACTCAAGGCTGGTAGATACGTGGTCGTTGTTGTGCGCGCAAACACCGCACTCATCGGAGTGATCACAAAGGAAAGAGCAAGCAAAACAGCGGAAAATTTTTTTATAGTCATAGATACCCCCAGCTTGACGCAATCTCAAAAAAAGTCAATAATGAGACGCTTATGTTACCTCGATCACGCATCGAACAATTCAACGAGCGCTTTCCCAATGCAGAAACCTTTCGACGAAAACAATTCGTCGATGTTTTGTTTCAGCCGACGTTTCATGGATGGAACGATGCAAGTGTGTTTGCCAAAGCGATGCGCGACGAACTCAAAAAAACGATTCCATGGATGTCGGTGAAAGAGACACTCGTTCAACAAAGTTTAAAGAAGGACACGGTCAAAGCTCTGCTCGAAGTCGATGGTGGAAACAACATCGAGACTGTGCTCATGCTTAATCCACGCGGCTGGTGGACCATCTGCGTATCGTCACAAGTTGGGTGCGCCATGCGTTGTACGTTTTGCGCAACCGGAACGATGGGCCTCACGCGTAACCTGCTTGCAGACGAAATCGTCGACCAATATCGCTACTGGGTCGCGTACTTGAAGAAGCATCCGGAACTTCCTGAGCGCATCACAAACATCGTCTTCATGGGCATGGGCGAGCCAATGGCAAACTACGAGAATGTACGCGAGTCGATTCGAACGATTCTCGAACACACAGATCTCGGTCGCACACGTATCACGGTTTCAACCGTCGGTATTCTCCCGCGCCTCGAGATGTTGCTCAATGACCCACTTTGGCCGCATGTGCGTCTTGCCGTGTCCTTGCACAGCGCTGATCCAAAAACACGAAAGGAAATTGTCCCGACGTCTTACGACGACTTCCTACCCAAACTCACGGACTGGTCGCGACGCTATCTTGAACGCTTCGGTAATCGTCGACATCACCTCACGTTTGAATACGTCATGTTAAAAGACATCAACGACACAGCCCATCACGCGAACTTGCTTGCAAACCTCATTCACAAGATCGGCAACATTCGTGTTAATCTCATACCGTATAACTTCACAGGCGGTGAATTTTTCACGTCGACCTCCAAGGGTATGAGCGACTTTTTCAATGATTTGGATGCATCTGGTGTGACCGTGACCAAACGTCGTACCATGGGAGAAGATATCGCCGCGGCGTGTGGACAACTTTATGCGAAGACAACAACACCCTGAGCTCGACAAGGCGGCATTTCAAGCGCAACCTTCGACCCCACCTCGCCAAGGCTTCGAGGGGCGGGCAAATTCTGGCAGTCATCTGGTCCGAATCAACAAATACCTCGCGGAACGCGGCGTATGTTCGCGTCGACAAGCCGATCGTCTGATCGACGAGGGTTTGGTTCGTGTCGATGGCCGCAGGGCCGAAAAGGGCATGGTCGTTTCCGGTGAGGAAGATATCGTCGTGGATGGACAACGCATGATTGCGCATCGACCAGCCTTGCAGTATCTCGCCTTCCACAAACCTGTGGGCATCCTAACCTCCGTCGATCCAAACGGCCGTGATACGATCGCAACGTTTCTCAATCTTCAAGAACGCCTCTTCCCGATCGGTCGTCTAGACGTCGCATCCAGTGGACTGCTCATTCTCACAAACGACGGAAATCTTTCGGAAGCCATTACACATCCACGAGGTCACCACGAGAAGGAATACATCGTGACCGTCGAGCAAGAACTCGAGAATCAGGATTTGCGAACGATGGAGAGCGGGATGATGATTCTCGGCTCGATGACAAAACGCGCCGTAACCAAACGCATGGGTCCACACGCGTTTCGCATCATCTTGACCGAGGGACGCAACCGACAAATTCGTCGCATGTGCGAACAGCTTGGCTACAGCGTGAAATCGCTCAAGCGTGTGCGCGTCTTAAATATCACGCTCGACAATCTTCCGCCTGGAAAGACACGCACACTTTCCAGAAAAGAAGTCACAGAACTCATTCGACTCGCACGTGCACGCAACGAATAAGACAACGGAACAACCGTTCTCTTTTTTTTCACGGCTTCTTTTCAATTCTGATCACACGCTTGACCACAAAGAAGACAACAAATGCGAGTGTGATGAATCGCAGAGCGTCAGCAAAGAATGGTCCAAGACCAAACGCAAACGGTCCAATATTCCAGACAGCGTCTTGCCATCGACCCGCAATAAACAAAGGTTGAATCAAGGGCATCACGAGATTGTTCACGATGGACTTAATGAGCGTATCTGCCGCCGCTCCCATCACAAAGGCAACCGCAAGCTGTACGATATTGTACTCGGTAAGAAACTGGAAAAAATCTTTGACTGTTGATTTCGATTTCATAAGGTGAAGAAATGCATGTGCATGACAACGATAGGGTTGAATAATGAAAACACTGTTTTAATTTTTTTGTGTCTCAATAGAGCGATAGTACAGATGTTTGGTGAATTCCGTTGCCACGAAGTATCCAAGCAGGATGCCTCCAATGATGAAGTAATGCTTTGTTGAGAGCACGGCGAAACTGAATAGCTTGCGTGTGACCTCAAAGGATGGAAGCGCCAGCGTGGTCACCATGGCTCCGACAACTAAGACCGAAAGCATTTTTCCCGGCGCACGCGCGAGGAAAAACCATCGACGTGTGCGTAGAGAAAAGATTGCGAGAAGCTCTGTTAGAATACTTTGAACAAACCACGCGGTTTGTAAAAGCGCGGCTCCAAGGGGAACAAACGCCGCAAACAAGAGAAAATCAAAGACAGAACTCACCACACCAAAAAAAGTCGTGACAAAGCCCATCTCATGCATATCCATCCCTTTTGGCTTGGTGAGTTCATCCTCTTCAACGGCATCGCCCGCAATCGCGATCATCGGAAAATCGGAAAGAAGATTGACGAGTAAGATTTGAATCGACAACATCGGCAGATAGGGGATAAACAATGAAGCGATCGCCACGGAATAAAAATTCCCGAAGTTTGAAGCGAGTGTTGTTTTAATATACTTAAGAACATTTGCAGAAACCTTGCGACCATGTGCGACGCCCTCCAAAATGACGAGCAGATTCTTTTCAAGCAAGACAATATCCGCAGACTCACGCGCCACGTCCGAGGCATTTTGGACAACAATGCCGACCTGCGCCTCCTTGAGTGCTGGCGCATCGTTAATCCCCTCACCCAAAAATCCAACACGCGCGTGTTGTTTCAAAAGACGAATGATCATGAGCTTATTTTCTGGGCTCACGCGAGCAAAAACATCATACTTCTTGACCGCGGCAAGCTGTTCACCCTCAGCAAGTGCGAATAATGTGTCACCGGTGATGACGTCGTCTGGGTTTGTAATAAGCGAAAGCTGTTGCGCAATGGCTCCCGCTACTTCGGCCCGATCACCCGTCAAAATTTTTATCTGAATGCCGAGGGATCGTGCCTTCTCAAGAGCCTTGATGGATGTGGGCTTCAGTGGATCTTCAAACGAAAGCATGCCAACAAATGTACACTCGCTCGTTTCCGACCAATGTTCGGTAACGTCCTCAAGAACACGTTGCGCAATACCCAAAACTCTTCGACCGAATCGTCCTTCCTGTTCGATCCAAGAAAGGATTTCTCTACGCTTGGCTGAATCAACCTTGCAACGCATGATGACAGCCTCAGGAGCGCCACGAAAAATAACACACGAAGATTTCCCTTCAAGGAGGGTCGAGTCAAACCGTAACTTCGGATCAAACCCGATGTGCTTGGTGGAAGTGTAGGTCTCCTTGAGTTTCGTTACTTTTTGTGTCGAGTTGATCAGGGCATGATCGAAGGGATTGGAAACTGATTCAAGATCGGGAATCCCGAGTCGCGCTATAGCAAGCGTTTCTCCATCGCCAGCACTGATCGCGGCAAGCGACATCACACCTTGCGTAATCGTCCCTGTCTTGTCAGTACACAGAATATCAATACTGCCAAGATCTTCGATCGAGGTGAGGCGTTTGACAACGACTTTGCGTTTTGCCAAATGCGCGGCACCACTTGATAGAGCAAACGTAAAGACAACGGGCAATGCCTCTGGAACAACCGATACAGCGAGAGCAACAAAAAAAATGAGGAGCTCACCGATCTGCACATCTGGCCCCTTGATAAGATAATGTAGGACAAAAAGCACAAACAATGTTCCAACAACAAGACGTAACATGAATACGCTAAACTGATTCATGGATGCCTCAAAGCCGCTGACATGTTTTGTATCTGTGGCGAGTTTCGCCGTCGAACCAGCGGCTGTTGATGAACCTGTGGCGATAACAATACCTCTCCCCATCCCGCTGATGACATGTGTTGCGGAGAATCCAATGTTCCTCGCTTCAAATAAGCTGGTTGGCGCTCTCGCCATCAGGTCGGCCCTTTTCTCCACGGCTCGCGATTCACCTGTAAGAAGACCCTCGTCAACGGAAAGATTGATTGCTTCAATAAATCGTACATCAGCAGGAATGATGTCGCCAGGCTCAACAATCACAACATCGCCAGGCACGAGTTCTGTGCTCATGATCTGTTCTTGCTTTCCATCTCGTATCACGGTTGCACGCGAAACAAAATACTTCTTCAAGGCTTGAAGAATGTTTTCTGATTTGTATTCTTGGTAAAATGAAAGCACAACACCAAACAAAATAAACACAACGATAAGCATCGCATCAATGTGCTCACCAAGAAAAAATGAGAGGCCGGCGGCAAAGAACAAGAGCCAGACGAATACGGAACGAAACTGGCGTGCAAGAAGTGTCCAAACGGTTTCCTTGCCATGACTCAAAATATTTCGACCAAACAACGTCAGCTGATGCCTTCGTTGTGCTTCAGACAGGCCGTTGATGTTGCTTGTTGAAAATTGTTCCTCGAGCTCACGAACGGACGCAAGAGAAAAAGGTACGAAGCTGGGTTGCATAGAATCAACTTATTTTGTTTGGGCGACGTAGACGCCGTTCCAATCTTCTCCTGGGCCATATACGTTCATCATAGCACAGCGTTCCGCATAAAGGGCTGATGGATGATCATCGTATTCCTTCCATAACGCCGTAAACATCGCGTGTGCCTTATCCCATTCTCGCAGACGATACAGATCGATCGCGCGCGCGAATTGTTCGAGGAATGCCTTGTGTCGCGCTGTCAACGTTTCATGATAGCCAAACAACTCAAACATCTTCACCGGTTGTGTACGACCCTTGACGGCAACCAGATCGATAAACCGTGTCACAAAACGCTCGTCGAGTCTCTTCTGTGTTGCTTCCGTAATTAAAATGGTGACACCGTAGTGCTTGGTGAGTCCTTCGGTTCGCGACGCGAGATTCACATCATCGCCGATCGCGGTGTAATCGAAACGCTTTTCCGAGCCCATGTTACCAACGATGACCTCGCCTGTGTTCAACCCAATACCGATGTTAAACAGCGGTGTTCCATTCTTCATCCAACGTTCGTGTAGTTCAACGAGTGTTTGTTTCATCGCAAGCGCGGTTGTTGCCGCGCGTACCACGTGATCCTCTTGTTTGATCGGTGCCCCCCAAAACGCCATAATAGCATCGCCGATATATTTATCAACAACGCCCTGCGTCGCAAGCACGGTGTCGGTCATCGCCGTGAGATATTCGTTGAGCCGTGAGACGAGATCTTGCGCTGATAATTTTTCTGAGAGCGATGTGAACGAACGAATGTCGCTAAATAAAATCGTGAGCTCGGTTTTCATCCCGCCAAGATGCAGTTCGTATTCTCCCGCAATGATGTTGTCAATGACTTGTGGCGCGAGATAGCGATCAAACGCACTACGAATGGATCGCCGCTCGCGCCGCTCGCTGATATAGCGATAACCCAGGTCAATGGTTGAGCCACCAAAAATGATCATCATGGGATAGATGATCGGCGGAAGGATGTTGAACAAGGCCAAAATCACGGCCGCAATCAAATAGAGAAAAAACAAACAGATCGAGAACAAGATGGCGAATCGAAGTCGTAGACGCACACTGGCGAAAAAGAGTAGGACTGCCAGAAGGAGATAAAAAAGAAAACGAGCCCAGGCCGGAAAGACTTGAATACGGACGTTATCGAGCAAGCCCTGGATGATGTTCGCCTGTACCTCGATGCCGGGCATCATGACGCCATTGCTGAGCGGCGTGAGATGAAGATCTTGGAGATCCGGAGCTAGAGCACCCACGAGCACAATACGATTTTTGATCACTTCCTCCGGCACGGAGCCGTTGATCAGATCGATGGCAGAAACAGTTTTGTAGGCGTAAGGTTTCCCCGCGTAAGGGATGCGATAGGTCATGTCGTCATCAAAAAACGCGCGCGGGTCGACATTTTGAATCGCGCCTGCGAGCTGTGTGGCGAATGTGTCTCTCTGCTCGTTGTCTTCAAAAATACTCAACGGTGTTCGTCGAACCACGCCATCTGTATCCGTGACAAGTGTCGTGACACCAAACGTGGCGTTTTCGCGAAATGCCGCCAATGCATGAAGAGACTCGGTTGCCTCTGGAATCGCAGAATCAGACAAACGAATCGTTGCCTCCTCCGCAAGCGTCACGCGTTTGCTGTCCTTGATGGCTCGAACAAGATCTGCGTCATCGCGCTCATTGCTACGTTCAGAAAACGTGACGTCGTATCCGATCACTCGCGCTTTTTGTGCGCTGAGTGCATCAATGATCTTTGCATGAACACTTCGCGGCCATGGCCACACGCCGATTTCTTGAATACTCTTGTTATCGATGGCAACGATAACGATGTCATCGCTCACACCGCGTTCATGCAACAGACGATCTTCGAGTCCGACATTGAGATCGGAGAAGAAACCGAAGTATTCAAACGCACTCACCAAAAGCACAAAAAAAATTGTCGCAAGGCCGAGGAGGTAGGTTTGTATTTTTTTTTGCTTCACAACCGTTCGTTACATCGCGATCACAAAAACGGTCATCTGAATCGTTGCGGAAAATTCTTTTTCAGACGAACGAATACTTGCGCGAACCGTCGTCTTTCCGCCGTTGGATGTTGCGGTAAACAGACCATCCTGAACACCACCAACAACATCACCACTGAGATCGTCAGGCGTCGCGGACCACACGACATCCTTTGTAACGTCTTTTTGTGTTCCGTCATTCATCACAAGCCACGCATGAATCATGCTCGTTTGTCCGCTCTTCAGATTGATCTTGTCCGCCACAAGACGTAATTCGGTTGGCACAACAGGCACCGGTTGAGTCGTTGTCGCTGTTGAGGGCGCAATCGTTGTGGTGCCTGCAACCGGTTGCGTGACAGGCGTTGGCGCAAGCATTGGTTTTGGCGCGATCGTCGTCGGTCGAATCTCGAGTGGTTGTGGCGTGAGCGTGGTGGTGTCGGTCAACGGCCTGAGCTCAAGAGGCTGATCAAGCGTGGGTTCGGATTTGATCAAATCACGAAACAATGCACGACGATTTGTGACAAAATCCAGCATGTTCCCCTCTTCCGGAAGACGTTCGCCAAGTTCTTTCCAAAGATCCTCTGGAACTTGAGCATCTTCATCCTGATGCACCATGGCACGGAGCATCACACCCATAGAACGACGTCCTTCCTCAGACAATCCACCACGCAACCCACGCAAGGCCTGTTCACGTTGCGACGGACTTTTCGCGTCTCCCTGCATCACCGCAAGCTCTGCCACGGCAAATTTTCGCAATGCAAATCGCTCTGCCAGTTGATCCTTGGTTTGATTGTCGAGTGTTGCGGCGAGTCGAATCGTTTCCGCCGCGTCAATCAGTTTATCAAGCCCTCCATTCTTGCGCACCGAAGACAACTCCTTCAATCGCTCCACATTGCGATTGCGAACGTCTTTCAAAAATTTCTTATCGCTGGCACGCACATCCTTCACCCAAGCACGATCGTCATCCGGAAGTCCGGCCTCATTGCCAAAAAGAGGTTTGGCAATGTTGTCCGTAATTTCCCATTGCATACTGTTGCCTTCATCGACACGAACCTCCTGCCCTTCACCAAATACATCAACGCGATGCGAGTCAACAAAGAATCGCTCCTTGCGAGCGCCATCAGATTGAACAAAGAAAGAGGTTCCACGAACAGTTGCAACACTACTCGCCGTCTCGACATTGTAGACAGAATTCGGCGAGAGAAAGTCCAACAGCTTTGACCACACCTTTCCACCTTGCAACATGACACGACCCGTAAACGTGGAGCTCGCATCATCAACACGCGCCTCCGCAATCGTGATCGTTGTGTTACTCGCAAGTCTGGCAATGCCTTGGTCAAAAAAGTTAATTGAGGCTTCGCTGTTCACGCCCGTTCGCACTTCATCGCCGGCGACAACGATTGTATTTCGTTCAACCACGATCCACTGATCCGTGCCGACATGTTTCATTTCAACGGTTCCCTGCTCGGGAATAAGCGTCGCTGTGAGTTCTTGCGTACTAAGCGGCTGGGTTGCAAACACCACCGCACTTGCTCCAAGACCCACCATCACAACAAGCAGTAAAGCAATCATTTTCCATTTCATAAAACAATGATTATGGCGTATTTCCTTCTAATTCTAGCACGGTTGAGCCGTTTGAACTAGCATAGACAACGGGCCGCAACGTGAAGAGCAATAGACAGGCGTTTGCGTACACGCCTCGCAAATAATGAGTTGTTTATGACACTCCGCGCGCGCACAATTTCCAAAGCGCTCGCTTTTTTGATTACACGCGACACATGTGCCGACAATCGTGTATTGATCAGTAAAACGTTCAGTCATACGTGCGTCAAATACATAGAGCGAGCCGTCAAAATGCTGTCCAGGGTAATTCTTCATGTAGGTTCCGATTCCGCCGTGAAGCTGATAAACGTTCTCGAAACCTTGTTGCATCAAATATCCCGAAGCCTTCTCGCAACGCACGCCATACGTGCAGACCGTGAGAACTTTTTTCTGTTTGAGGTGCGCAAGATTCGGCACAACATCTTTCAGATCGCGAAAATTATTCATGTTTGGATTCACTGAATTCTTGAATCGACCTACGCCGTACTCATAGTCGTTACGCATATCAATGATCTCAAAATCTTCACCGTTCTCGAACCACTGATTCAACTCTTCAGCCTGGATGTGTTTCCCCGTCGTCACGTTTGGATCAATGACAGATTCCTCAAGGCCAACGTTCAAGATAAATGGGCGTGCCTTGATCTTCAACTTCCTAAACGCATCTCCCCTGCTTGGACTCGACTTAAACCAGAGATCGCGGAAATCACCAAACGCCGTCTCACGCAAAGCCGTCTCAACGTAATCCAGCTGATCGCGCGTCCCCTCAACCGTGCCATTGATCCCCTCTCGCGCAATCAAAATACGACCCTTAATCCCAATCGATTCACAAAGCCCCTTCAACCACGTTACGAATCCTTTTGGATCAGAAACCACTGTATATTTGTAGAAAATAATAACTTCCATAACGAAATGGGGTCAGGTCCGACTACCGACTTTTTACCACATTATAGGTTCCTCTACTAATTCTTCCAACGACTGCTGGATCTAAATTCACAAGAGGCGCAATCTCCGTCGCAAGATATCCGCAACGAATACGAGCAAAAATAATGGCATTATTTCGTGCACGGTTTGTTGTGACACCTGAAAAAATTTCTTCCAGCGTCGGCCTTCCAACGATCCGTTGTTCACGTGGATAGTCCTTCAATGTTTCCGAACCGTTTGTGTGATTCTCCCAAATCCAATGAACGAATGGCGGCGTACCGAGAATGAACGCATGCTCGACATGTTCGTAAGGATCCTCTGCCTCGATACCAGCCAGAACGAAGCGACGATAGGCCTTCTGAGCGGTATCCCTTTCTTCGTCGAAGTTTTTCAAAAGCCAGTCAACACACAGCCATGCTGGCGCCTCGACGATTCCTGCCGTAGCTCGATAACTGCTCCATCTCCACTCTCGAGGATGTTCAACTATTCCGGCTCTCACAGGGTTGAGCACGATATAGCGAGCAACCTCGAAAAGATACGGTTCTTTTTCGATAACAAATGCTTTGTAACGCCCTTGAAACAAATGTCCGACACGTTCATGACGCACATTAAACCACTGAGAATAGTGACCGTTGAGATCTCGCATGGCAACGGATAAATTTGCATACGGCGTCTCGAGCAACAAATGATAGTGGTTGTCCATGAGACAGTACGCGTGGCAAATAACATTGTGTGTCGCAAGGGTGTCTTCAAGCCAAGACAAAAACTTTTGACGATCGCGATGATCAAGAAAGATGTCTTGTGAGGCATTTCCTCGTGCGATGACATGATAGAGAGCATCTGGGTATTGAACGCGTAGCGGTCTTGCCATAACGATATTATTTAAAAAGTCGGTAGTCGGACCTGACCCCACCTCTTACGATTGTAGCAAAAACCTCGATGCATCGATAGAGGCTTGGTCCGCGAGCCATTGCTTTTCGAGCGTGCTGAGGGACTCGTCGAGTTCGGCGAGGCGTTGTGCTTTCACTGGCGCGTAGTCTGTTGGGTTGTCGAAAAAGTAGGCGTGGATCTCGCCTTTCTCGCGGTCAAGGACCTTCATCTGTGAGTCGATTCGCGCTTGAGATCGTTGATGTTCCCGAATCCTTGCGTGAAGATCGGCGCGCTCTTGGGACGACAGTCCGCTCGACGTTGCCGTCGTCGCTTCCGTTTCCTCGAGAAGCGTTGTTTCGGTCATCTCAGCGAGATCGTCAACGTAGCTCTCGTACGAACCCATGTAACGACGCAGTGTGCCGCCACGAACTTCAAAGACGCGGTCGACGAGTGTATCGACGAATGTGCGCGCGTGTGAGATGACGATGACGGTTCCGGCATACCCCTTGAGCGCGGTTGCAAGTGCTTCGGTTGTTTCGACATCGAGGTGGTTGGTCGGTTCATCGAGAAGCAAGACGTTGTGTTCGTGCAACAAAACACCCGCGAGGCACAGTCGCGCGCGCTCACCACCGCTGAGCACACTTGTCGTTTTATCGAGGTCGTCGTTTCGAAATAAAAAATTTCCCGCCATCATGAGAATACGTTCCGCAGACGCGTTCAACGGAGCCATGCGCGTGAGGTTTTGCAACACCGTTTCACTTGCAAAAAGCGTTGCATCCGTGTTCTGATCATAGTATCCAATGTCGGCCTTGTGCCACCACTTGAACGTGCCATCGATCGCAGGAATGCGGCCAGCGAGTGTTTTGAGTAGCGTGGATTTTCCTCGACCGTTCTCACCGGCGATTACCACCTTGTCGCCGCGAGTGATCTCGAAGTCGATGTTTTTCGCAACAACGTAGTCACCGTATCCGATCGACAAGTGCTCAGCTCTCACTGCCGTGCCCGCGACAAACAACGGCGACGGAATCGTAATGTTCGTTGTTGCGAGAGCGGAGTCGATCTTTGAAATTTTCGAACGCAACCGATCGATGTGTTTGATTTTACTTTGCGCTTGCGACGCGAGACTTGCCTTGTAACGAAATCGATCGACAAATTTCTGCTGATGCGCGATGTCGCGGGAAAGTTTTTTGTTCGCCTGCAATTCATTCTCACGTCGCTGTTTCTTATCATCGAAGTATTCCGAGATCGTTCCTCGATACGACAACAACGTTCCACGCTCAATCTCAAACGTCGTCGTGCACGTATTTTGCAAGAACGTGCGATCGTGCGCCGCAAGGATGAACGCGCCGTTGTAGTTCTGCAAGAAGCGCTCGAGGAATAACAGCGTCTGCAAATCGAGATAGTTCACCGGCTCATCAAGCACAAGCAGGTTTGGCTCCGCGAGCAACATTGCAACGAGCTTCACGCGCATCTGGTATCCTCCCGAGAGAGTCGTCGGAGGCTTGTCCAAATGCTCGGCTCGCAGACCAAACCGCGACGCCACCTTGCGAATCGTCCACGGCGGCTTTCCGCTCCTCTTCTCGAGATAGTCGATGGTGTCGACGTCCTCGGGAAGAATCTCGTTTTGTTCGACAATACCAAGCCGAGTCTTCGAATAGAACGTCACGTTGCCAGCATCCGCATCCTCAAGCCCGGCCAGAATCCTTAAAAGTGTCGACTTCCCTGCTCCGTTTCGACCGATCAATCCAATTTTTTGCTTTTCGGCAATCAAAAAAGACACATCGTTCAAAACAATCTGTAAACCGTAGGTCTTTTTAATGGATCGTATTTCTACAAGTGGATCTGGCATAACCATCCCAGTCTAGCACAGACCCCTACTCTCAGATGAAGTTCAAACCAGACCCTTTCAATTGAGTGAAGGACGTTATTTCTTCTTCGCGTCCTTCTTTGGCTTCTTCACGTTCTTGCGAGCATTCATTCCCTTGGCCATACAACCATAAACATTAATAATTGTTCACTCTATGATATCACAAAAAAACGCCGTGATGCGGCGCGAGAGAAAACGCTGAAATGTTAGGGCTCGTACTCGAGATCGTCGTATGGGATAGCGTCGACGTGTGAGAGAGCCTTGAAGATGGCGGAAACAGTGACGATGATGTACCAGGTAATCAAACACAGGATAAGGAAGAGCATGATGACCAGAGTCGCCCAGATGGGAAAACCCGTGAGACGATAGAGGCCGTAGGGAACGACGCCGAACAGCAGAACGCCTGGGACAACGAGCTTGGTGATTTCGAAAACCAGATGCAGGAAATCGACGATTACAACACCGATTCGCTTACTCATGGCACCCCCTAGTTGATGGCTGTTTCGAGCTTACGACGGAAACGTGAAAAAAACAACCTTCATCAGATCCAACACTCAATGCTTTTCACAATCACCATATTCCTGTATCATCGGCCTCATTATGAAGTTTCCATCGCCGCGCCCACCGCAATTTCTTCTCCGCGTCCGAAAAAGTTCTTCAGGACTTGGTTTGTTTGCAGAAGAAGAAATTCCAAAAGGTCGATTTGTTATCGAGTATCACGGCACGTTGATGAGCGACGAGAAAGCGCAAAAAATCGGAGGTCGATATTTATTTGAACTTGAAAACGGCAATACGATTGTCGGAACAATGCGCTCAAACACGGCGCGCTATGCCAACCACAGTTGCAAAGGAAACACCGAAGTCCGAATCAAGGGCAATCGGGTATTTCTTTTTTCGACAAAAAAAATAACGTCGGGGGATGAAATTACGTTTGACTATGGGCAGGAGTATCACGATGTCTACATCAAGCCGAACGGATGTCGATGTTCGCCGTGCGCAAAGAAGCGGACAGCTAAACAAAAAAAGACGAAGTGAGTTCGTCTTTTTTTAACGTGTCTCGATCAACAGCTCTTTCTGTTGATGCGTCAATTTTTTGATCTCACCCTCGCGCTTGCGCGCCTGACCCTGCGTAAGATTCGTTTGCGACCAGACAAGACGAATCGGCCCCCGACCTCGCGTGTACTTCGCTCCCTTACCCGCATTGTGGGCAACCAAACGCCCGGGCAGATCGGTCGTGATGCCGGTGTAGAATGTATTGTCCTTGCAAAGCATGACGTAAATCGTCCACATAGGGTTTGAAACATCACGTTAAAATCCACATCCCCTGCAAAAAACTGACACTGTGGGGTCAGGTCCGACTACCGACTTTATCTTACCACGGCCAGATCATATGTTTGAGACCTCTGAAAAATGGTGAGATTTCGTTGAACGGGCTGTCGACCCCACTCAATGGAGTGGAAACTACCTTGTGTGGGGTCGACGGCGTAAAGCCGCGGGGCGGCAACGCCGGGTTTCGCGGGCGCCCGTGAAACGAAAG
>CAYJWY010000001.1:0-63913 GCA_964374035.1 uncultured Gammaproteobacteria bacterium | reverse complement strand
GAGATCCTTCGGATGCACTCATGATGACAGACAACAACGAGTTTCCATTCGTCATTCTGAGTGCACCCGAAGAATCTCTGGATTTTATGAACGTCTTTGTCACAAGAGATCCTTCGGATGCACTCAGGATGACGGACAACGATGAAATCTTGTTTGTTCCTAAATTAAGAGAAGATACAGGATAACCAATAATGAATTCTATGGCATCTGTTTCTGTTTCTAGGCTTGCTCGCTCTGTGATCGTGCAAACAGCGCGCGAGTTCATATTGCTCCCATTTTGGTGGTACACCTCGGGTTTTTTACACGTCCTTGATCTTGTTCGCAGGTCGATCGTGAACGTTTCCAAAACACTTGGCCTTGGTGTATGGGTGAAAAATTTATTTGTGCCCATGTACGGCGACGACACGCCTGTTGGTCGGATGGTTAGTTTTGGTATTCGTTTGTTCGTCATCATGTTTCGAGGACTTGGTGTCGGTATTTGGGCGGTCATTGCCTCCATTGGATTTCTTCTTTATGTCTTCGCTCTTCCATTGTTCGCGATCATGTTTCTAATCAACCTCCTTGGCGTGATGTTTGGATGATATGGCACTTGGCGTAACGATTCACAACACGGTGTATCGCTGGTCTGAAGAAATGTCAGAGACCGCGATTCAAAAGCGCGCGGCCGACGATCAAGCGGTGAAGGTCGCGAGCGTTTCGCTGTTTGTATTGTTTCTAGTTTTCTGTTTGTTTGGACTCTTCATTGTATTTATCAATGGAGATGTGTTTCGTATTTTTTCGAGCGCGTTTTGGTTGTCACCATCTTGGGGTGGCATGTTACTCTCGACAGCAGGGCTGATCGTCGCACTCTTGTTCTCACATCTTGTTCGAGCAAAACAACGTCGTCTCTTGATGCCGAAGTTTTTGCGTGAAGACATCGTCCCGCAACTCGAAGAACAGCCGTGGTCCAAGAATGAAGTTAATATCGCGGATGTGTTCGATGGTTCCATGGATGCGTCGGTCGACGCGGCGTTTTCGCTTGCAAACAAGTTCGGTCACAAATCTGTCGACCCGCTTCACCTGTTCATCGGTGCGCTCGACGACTCGAATGCCGGCGCGGTGTTCTCACGACTCGGCCTTTCGTTCGATCAAATTAAAGAGCCGCTCGGCCGACGTCTGAGTCTTCGCCAACTCGGCACGCCATTAACGGTCTCAACGCAATCTATCGAAACGATTTTGTCCGCGTTTGTGAATGCATTCGTTCAACAACGCGAATCCGTCACCGCCCTCGAACTTTTTTTTGAAGCATACAAGCGCGAGCCATTCGTTCAAGAGTTACTGATCGATCAAGGTGTCTCGGCTGATCAATTCGCCAACATGGTTGAGTGGGTTCGTATTCACGAGAAAATGCGCGAGCGCTATGAACAGTTTCACAAAGCGGCTTTGTTCAAACCGACCGGTCCGATGAATCGTGCGATGACTTCCGTTGCAACGCCAATGCTCGATGCGTTCTCGGAGGATCTGACAACGGCAGGTGTTCAGGGCGCTCTTCCACTTCTTGTGGGTCGCGATCGTGAGCTCGAAGAAATTTTTCGTATTATTGAAGGAGGTCGCGAAAGCGTCATGCTCGTGGGTCCAGAAGGTGTGGGAAAGACCGCGCTTTTGTCAGGAATTGCACAGTTAATGGTTGAGGAACGTGTACCCGACGTTCTGAAAGACAAGCGCCTCGTGCGTATCTCTATTCCACATTTGATCTCGGGCGCGTCGGCCTCAGAAGCTCAAGAACGGTTGATCCTTGCGCTTAATGAAGTCATGCGTTCCGGCAACATTGTTCTTGCCATTACGGATATTGAACAGATGACCGGCGTCACGTCGGGATCGGGTGAGACGGCGGATCTTTCTGCAACACTTGTTGACTTCCTTTCCCGAAGTGGAACGTTTGCGATTGCAACGACAAGTCCGCGCGCGTACTCGGCCGTGATTGAGAATTCTATTTTGAGCCGCGTCTTTCAAAAAGTGGAAGTCCGCGAACCGGATGAAACGGAAGCGATTCATATTCTCGAATCGAAAGTCGGAGCGATTGAGTTTGAGCACAATGTCATCTTCAATTATCTCGCGCTTGAGAAATGTGTTCAGTTGACGGATCGCTATATGCACGAGAGTTACTTGCCAAAGAAGGCAATCGAGATTGCACGCGAAACCGCGCTCTTTGTTGCAAAATCGCGAGGAGCGGATAGTTTTGTGACCGATCAAGACATTGCACGCATCGTCGCGGAGAAAACAAATGTTCCACTCACGAGCGTGCAAGAAGAGGAGAAAGATACGTTGTTGCATCTTGAGGAGCGCATGCACGAACGCATGATCGGTCAAAACGAAGCGGTCTCCGCCGTTGCGTCTGCTCTGCGTCGAGCGCGTACCGATCTGCGATCAGAAAAGCGACCGATCGCGACGTTCCTGTTTCTCGGTCCAACCGGTGTTGGAAAAACAGAACTTGCCAAGACGATTGCGGAAACGTATTTCGGAAGCGAGGACGCGATGGTGCGTCTGGATATGTCCGAGTATCAAGACCCCTCGAGCATCAGTCGATTGATCGGCGATCCAAATTCTCAGAGCGGGGGATTGCTCACGGAAGCGATTCGAAAGAATCCATTCACGATCGTTCTCCTCGACGAGTTTGAAAAAGCCGACAAGAATATCTTGAACGTGTTTCTTCAAGTCTTTGACGATGGCCGTCTCACGGATGCGGCGGGTCGAACCGTTGATTTTACGAACGCGGTTATCATAGCAACGTCGAATGCCGGCACGCAGTATATTCAAGAAGCCACAGCACAACATCTCGACCTCGATACGATCAAGACAACGCTCATCGAGGAAACGTTGCGAGAATACTACCGACCGGAACTCCTGAACCGATTCGACGGAATTATTGTATTCAAGCCGCTCTCGCAAGATGAACTCGTTGAGATCGCTCAGTTAATGATTGCCCAAGTTGCCAAGCGTCTTGAACCAAAAGGTATGAATTTTCGCGCTTCAGACGAGGTCGTTGCAATGCTTGCCCAGAAGGGCTTTGATCCAAAGTTCGGCGCACGACCCCTGCGCCGCATCATTCAAGAAGAAGTCGACAACGCGATCGCGAACGCACTTCTGCAAGGCGATGTCCGACGGCGCGATACCATCGTTCTGGAAAAAGATGGAATTCGCATAGAAAAAGCTGAAGCCCTATGATCACGAAACTGTTGTTTGCCGGTCTGATCGCCTTTGCGATCTCTTTTGTAACGACAGTCTTCGTGAAGCATTTCGCTCTTCGTCACAACATCATCGACAAGCCAGGACTGAAACGCAAAATTCATACAACGATCATCGCAAGGATGGGCGGCCTCGCCATTTTCGTTTCTTTTTTTCTCGTGCTCGGTTTTTTTCTTCTCACCACACCTGATCTGACAGGTGGACGTATCACGCTCACGCACTATTTCGGTGTGCTCATCGGCGGTGCCATCCTCATGATCGGAGGCTTTGTAGACGATCGTTATGATCTTCCACCACGCAGTTCCATCATCGCCCCCGTGCTCGCCGTGCTCGTCCTAATCCTCTCCGGCGTCGGCGTTGAAAAAATCACTAATCCGCTCGGTGGCGTGATCTATCTCACACAACTTCAGTCCGGCATCCTCGTCTTTATCTGGGTGATGGTCGTCATGTACACAACCAAGTTCCTCGACGGTCTCGACGGCCTTGCGACTTCTGTCTCCTCCGTTGGTATGCTCATGATCATGTTGCTCTCGCTCACGGTGGCGTACTACCAACCCGACGTCGCGATCTTGAGCGCGATCGCACTCGCCGCTCTCATCGGTTTCCTCTTCTGGAATTTTCATCCCGCATCTATTTTTCTCGGAGAAGGCGGCAGTACCTTCATCGGCTTTCTGCTTGGAACACTCGCAATCATCTCAGGTGGCAAGCTCGCAACAGCTCTACTCGTTCTAGGTATTCCCATGCTCGACGTCGTCTGGATTATTCTACGTCGATTCAAACAAGGCGGCATCAAACAAATTTTTCAAGCCGATAAAAAACATTTACATCATCGTCTCCTCGACCTCGGATGGAGTCAACGACAGATCATGTTTGTCTACGTCCTGATTTCAAGCACATTCGGCGTCGCAACCTTATTTTTACAAAGCCAACAGAAACTCGTCGCACTCATTCTCCTTGGGTGTATGATGCTTCTGTGCGCTGTGCTACTCGTAAGCAAAGAAACTTCTCCCTAATACTGCCTGAGCCCGTCGAAGGCCGTATTCCGAAATTCCCCTTCGACCACACTTCGCCGAGGCTTCGAGTGGCAAGCAGGCTCAGGGAATATAAGCTCTATGAATAAACTCATACGCCTCATCGCCGTCCTCTTGATTCTTGGTTTGTCCGCATTTCTCCTTATGCGACAAGATTCACAACTCGTCGAGACTGGAACCGCGCGCATTGTCTTTCAAGACGGCACAATGCTTTCTGCTGGCCTCGCACGAACTGCCGAAGAACAAACGCAAGGCTTATCAGGTCGACCGTCTCTCGAGGAAAACGAGGGCCTCCTCTTTCTTTATGGTGGCGACGAAATTCCCTCTTACTGGATGAAGGACATGCTGATCCCCATCGATCTCCTGTGGATTCACGACCAGACCGTGGTCGGATTTGAAGAAAACATGCAACCCGAAGAACCTCCAATAACGATTTACACCCCAGAAACAGTGGTAAATAAGGTCCTCGAGGTCCGCGCGGGTTTTGTTTCCAGACACAAAATCAAGGTGGGTGATATGCTTGACATCAAGGTCTCAAACGAGTAATCTTGCGATGTTGCTTGAATTTTAATTCATCGCTGGCACACTGATGCAAGGCATACAGGAGCCGCGAACACATTGCTATGAAAACCATTGCTGTCATCAAGACGGGAGGAAAACAGTATCTTGTCGAAGAAGGACAGGTATTGAAGGTGGAAAAGTTGGAACTCGAACCCGGCGCATCTCTTGAATTTGATGCATTGCTTGTTTCCGATACGGATGGCGTATCTACCAGCGTGGGAACTCCCCACGTCGGCGGCACAAAAGTGAAAGCTACGATTATGGACCATGGTCGCGCGGAGAAAGTCCACGTGATCAAGTACAAGTCCAAGTCACGATACCGACGCAACGTCGGACATCGACAGCCATTCACCAATGTGAAGATTGAAAAAATCACCGCCTAAATGCGGTGCTTTGTTTTAAACCCCGTGTCATCCTGAGCAGTATCGACGAAGGATCCCTTAAGAGATCCTTCACTTCGTTCAGGATGACACAAACAGGATGACACAAACTGTAAGAGGTAAACTTTATGACACGAACATCGAACAGTAAAGCAGGCCCCGTCCTGCGCGTGCTCTGGTCTTATTTGCGGCCTTACCGACTGCCGTACTTCAGCGTGCTGTTCATGATTACGCTTGCGACCATGACGGACGTGTTCATCCCTGTCTTCTACAAACGCTTCTTCGACACGCTCACGAACGGACAGCAAGATGATCCGCAAAAAATCGCCGCCGCGCTTCTTGCGGCTGTCACCGGCGTGCTGATCCTGCACGGAATCGGCTGGGTGATCTGGCGCGCGATGACGCAGGTGAACAACTGGTTACAGTCGCGCGTGATGGCGGATATCGCACAGTCCGCTCACATTCATCTCCACAAACATTCCTACACGTTCTTTGCCGACAACTTCGCTGGCTCGCTCGTTCGAAAAGCTGGTCGCATCGAGCGCGCCTACGAGCGACTCACCGACGAAGCACAGTTCAAGTTCCTTCCACTTGTCGTGATCATCGCGGGAAACTTGATCGTGCTCTCCACGCGTCATCTCATGCTCGCCGTGATTCTTCTCATCTGGATCGTCGTGTTCCTCGCCTTCAATACTTGGTTCTCCATCTGGAAGTCAACGTACGACAACGAGCGCGTTGCGCTCGATTCCGAAGCAACAGGTGTGCTCGCGGATTCGGTGACGAATGCGATTGCGGTGAAACTTTTCACCGGCATGGAAATCGAGAAGTCGATGTATCGCGATGTGACCGAGCGCTTGCGCAAGATGCAACGCTTCACGTGGAACCTCGGAGAGTTGATTGACGCCGTTCAGGTCGGCCTCATGTTCTTGATTGAGTATGTGATTTTTTACTACGCGATCAAGTACTATCAACAAGGCCTTCTCACGATTGGTGACTTCGCGCTCATTCAAGGATATCTCGTGGGCATGTTCGGACGACTGTGGGACTTTGGTCGTTCGATCCGTCATTCCTATGAAGCCATTGCAGACGCAAGCGTAATGGTCGAGATCATGAACGACGAGCCAGAAGTCGTCGACGTCCGCAACGCAAAGACGCTTCTCCCTGAAGACGGTCACGTCGAATTCCAGAATGTCTTCTTCAGCTTCCATAAGACACGACGTATTCTGAGGGGCTTTAATCTCTCGATCGAACCCGGCGAGAAGATTGCGCTGGTCGGTCCGTCCGGAGCAGGGAAGTCGACGATCACGAAGCTCCTGCTTCGCTTCTACGATATCGAACGCGGCAAGATTCTGATCGACGGCCAGGACATCTCGCGCGTCACGCAGGAAAGTTTGCGAGCGAACATCGCGATGGTTCCGCAAGAACCCGTCTTGTTCCACCGCACCATCATGGAGAACATCCGTTACGGTCGACTCGATGCGACCGACGAGGAAGTCTTCGAGGCCGCAATGAAAGCGCGTTGCCACGACTTCATCATGGAACTTCAAGATGGATACAAGACTTACGTCGGCGAGCGCGGCGTGAAACTCTCGGGTGGCGAACGACAGCGTATCGCCATCGCGCGTGCGATCTTGAAGGATGCGCCGATTCTCGTCCTCGACGAAGCCACGTCCTCGCTCGATTCCGAATCGGAGTCGTTGATTCAGGAAGCACTGCACGAGCTCATGAAAGGTAAGACGTCGATTGCTATCGCGCATCGTCTCTCGACCATCATGAACATGGACCGCATCGTCGTCATCGAAGACGGCCTTGTGTCCGACACCGGAACGCACACCGAACTCCTGCGCCGTCGCGGAGGAACGTACAAACGTCTCTGGGAGATTCAGACGAGTGAATACGTAGACTAACAACGGACCCAGCTTACATGCCGGGTCCTTTGATTTTCCGATGCCAGTCACGTAAACTGCTCATAAGGACACCAAACCCAAAACGCGTATATGCGCGTTTTATGTAAATCTGTTTCGCTATGAAGTCAACAAAACATGCACAGATACGAAAAGATACGATTAGAAAGTCCGTCGTCGACTGCTTGCTTGGCGGTGCAGATCTCGTTGATCAGATGACGATTTTTTGTCTGACACGCGGAAGATCACATCGAGGGTTTGATCATCGTTATAGTGACGAGCAGTGGCGACAGATTGTAGAGGATCGAAAACAACGTCGGGTTGTTGAGGTACTCAAAAAGAAGAAGTGGATTTCTGCCAGAAGGGTTGGTAACGAGATGGTCGTACGGCTCGATCAACATTTGCTTATTGATTTTTTGAAAGAGCGTGTCTGTGCGACGAAACAAGAGATTGAAGATGGCCACCAGTGTTTGGTGATCTTTGACTTTCCAAACGCCGCATCGCACGCCCGTGATCGATGGCGCAGATTTATGAAGCGAGCAGGGTTCAAACAACAACAGCTGAGTGTTTGGGGAACGCATAAGCACGTATTCGAGGACATGGTTGCCATTGTTCAACTGCTCGGGATCGAGAAGTGGGTTGATGTGTACTGCGCAAGGCGGTGGACATGAAACACTCATATGCGCGTTTTGTGTTTTATGGTTTTCTCTTTTTTTGATGAAAGAAATTTCTCTCCGCCGACATTTACCTTTGAGGTTATGTTATACTCCGCGTCTTCCTCTGATTGCATCTCCCAGCGTCACCTCGTCTGCGAATTCGAGGGTTGCGCCAACGGGAAGTCCACGAGCAAGTCGTGACACGCGGCGATTGTGTCTCCCGAGCTGTTTTTGTAAATACATCATCGTTGTCTCTCCGTGAATCGTTGGTGAGAGTGCCATTAGGATTTCTTGAATCTGCGGATCAGCCTCGACGCGATCGAGAAGTTCCTTCATGCGAATCACGTCGGGCGTCATACCTTCGATCGGATTGAGTGTTCCGCCAAGGACGTGATACAAGCCGTGATACATTTGCGTTGCCTCCATTGTCGCGATGTCGCGCGACTCCTCGACAACGCATAAAAGCGTGACATCCCGTTTCGTATCCTGACAAATCTCACATACCTCGCGTTCGCTGTACGTGTAACAACGGCCGCACACCTGAATACGTTGACCGAGCTCGATGAGCGCGCGGGCCATCACTTCCAGATCGGTTTTCGGTTGTTTGAGTAAGTAAAACACATAGCGTAGAGCCGTCTTGGGCCCTACGCCGGGAAGTCGCGACAACGCCGCGACGAGGTTGATAATCGGTTGCGGGAATCTTCGCATACACAGGCGAGACAAGATGCACGCTGTCTCCGGGCCGCCGGCCTGCCCATCATAGCCTTGGCGACGATGGGACTGTCGCTGTCGTTCCTTCCGAGAGCATCCATCTTGTCTTGCAACGCGTTACATCATATTTTTGAAGGCATCGAGTCCGCCCATGTCCTGCATTTTTTTTGCAAGTTTGATTTGAAATGCTGTGCCGGTTGCGTTTTTGAACGCATCCTTAATTCCGTCTTGTAATTTTGCCCGATCATTCATCGCGGCGTCGTCGATGATAACGCTGACGATGTCGCGATTCCCGTTGACGACAATTTTTATCTTCCCAAACATGGCCGAACCTTCGGAAGTCACAGCGCCCAATTCATTTTGCAAGTCCTTTGCTTGCTTCTTCATGTTCTTAAATTGTTTGTATTTGTTGAACATAGATTTGGTTATGTTTATTCTGTCATCTCGAGCAATGTGGGGAGATCACGGATTTTTGAAGAGATTCGGGATCTCTCGACTACGCTGCACTCCACTCTAGATGACACGAGCGACAACTGGTTAGATGGTCGAGACCATTCCGGGGTTTGGATCAATCGGTGGCGCGGCCATGGCAACGGGCAATGGTTGAACGGTCGCAAGCGGCGCCATGCCATCACTTCGCGATGCGGATTCCCGATGTCGGTACCCTGTGTCGAGGTTACGAAACGACGCGCGTTTTCCCTCAAAGAAGATGCGTATCATTCCCGTTGGTCCGTTACGATGCTTCGCAATGTGGATTTCCGCGATGTTTCGTTCCTCAGGCGCGAGATCTGATTCTTGATAGTTACGATCTGCGGCTTTGCGATAAATGAACATGACAACGTCCGCGTCTTGCTCGATCGAACCTGAGTCGCGTAGGTGAGAGAGACGGGGAATGGCGGGTTTGTTTTGTTCAACGGCACGCGAAAGCTGGGCGAGCGCGAGAACCGGGACGTCGAGTTCTTTCGCGATTTGTTTGAGTCCGCGAGAAATTTCTGAAACTTCTTGCACACGATTATCCGAGCCTTTTTTTGATCGACCTTCCATGAGCTGGAGATAGTCGACGATGATCATGCCCAGGCCGTGTTCTGTTTTGAGACGTCGAGCTTTTGTGCGAAGTTGCATGATGTTGAGCGTGGCACTATCGTCAATGAAAATGGGTGCTTCGGAAAGTTCGCCAAGCGCGACGCCGATTTTTTCAAAGTCTTCCGCGCGGTCACTCAAGCGTCCCGTGCGCAATTTCCACAAGTCAACGTTTGCTTGCGCACAGATCATACGATCAACGAGTTGTTCCTTGGACATTTCAAGCGAGAAGAATCCGATGGGAATTTTCGCCTTTACGCCGATGTTACGCATGATGTCGAGCGCGAGAGAGGTTTTTCCTACGGATGGACGAGCCGCGAGAATGATAAGGTCAGATTTTTGAAAGCCAGCGAGCAAGTCGTCGAGTTCGCTAAATCCACTGGCGGTTCCGCGCAGTTTTCCTCCACCGTGATGAAGCTCGTCGATACGATCGAACGCTTCGAACAACACACTGCCGATCGAAACAAACGTGTTCTTATTAAATTTCGCCGTCACGCCAAAGAGCGCACGTTCAGCTTCGTCGAGGGTCGCGTCAATGTCTTCTTCTTCATCGAACCCAAGACGACTAATCTCGGACGCCGAGCTAATGAGTCGTCGTAGGGTTGCCTTCTTCTGTACGATCTCGGCGTAATGTTTCACGTTCGCCGACGTTGCAACTACGTTTGACAACTCCACGAGATATGCGCGGCCGCCGACTTGTTGCACAAGACCTTTTTCCTCAAGGCGATTTCCAAGCGAAAGAATATCGATTGGATCGTGACGCTCAAACAACTCAACCATCGTCTCAAAAATTTTTCGATTGGCGTCGCGATAAAAATCATCCGCCGTGACGCTGTCGGCCACCTTAATAATCGCCTGTGCATCAATGAGTAAACTACCAAGCAAGCTTTGCTCGGCCTCAAGGTTTTGCGGGGGAATGCGTTCGTTTTGTGCCATAGACTTCTCCACCATCTTCTCCACCATCTTGTCCACCAAAGCTTTTAGCGACGGTGGAAGCTTTTAGCGACGGTGGAAGCTCAGTGCGATGACGGATTCGCACGAATAATAACACGCCCCCTCTCTAAATCAAGATAAGAAATGTGGTATACTTGTGTAAAGACTGTGCCTGATTCAAATCAAAAATTTTGGCGTTGCGTGTGTTTGATGATCGCGTCCACGGTGGGCGTTGGAACATTTGGATTACCCTACGCGTTTGCTCAAAGCGGATTTGCCATTGGCATGATCCAATTGCTCATCATGGCAGTCTTGCTTATTTTTTTGCAATTGATGTTTTCAGAAGTTGTCATGCAGACACAGGGCCGTCATCGCCTGATTGGATACATTGAGATCTACCTGGGTCGCCGATTTGGGCGAATCGCGTTTGTCACCATCGCCTTGTCGATGTGGGGCGCCATGCTGGTGCATATGCTTGTGGCGGGCAATTTTCTTTCCATGCTTCTTTCACCGATGTTGGGCGGTTCGCAACAGCTTTACGGGCTCATTGTGATTGCGGTCGTTGGCACGCTCATTTGTCGAGGGATCGGCTTTGCTTCAAGGATTGAGCATGTGTTGATGGTTGCGCTTGCCTTTCTGTTTATCTTCATCGTGCTTGCCAGCGTTTCCTCTATTAATCCTGCCAACCTGCTCACGTTTCGTCCTGAAAACGTGATGGTTCCTTATGGAGTGATTTTATTTGCTATGGCGTCGTTGATGATCGTGCCGGAGATCCGTGATATTCTTGGATTTAGGTTGGAGCGTCAACTGAGCCAGGTCATCATGACCTCCATGCTCATCGTGGTGGTCGTGTATGTCGGCTTTGTGACTGTCGTGCTCGGGGTCAGTGGTGATCAAACCACTCCATCTGCATTTGATGGACTTATGAACGTGCTTGGAACGGTTGGATCACGTGTGGCCCTGACGCTGGGCCTCTTTACCGTGATGTCGATTTTTATGATGGTCGGCATTCAGCTCAAGGACACCTTCACCATTGATGTACGTATTCCTGAACGATGGGCGTGTCTGCTTGTGTTGTTTGTCCCGACACTCTTGTATCTCGCAGGTTTTTCGAACGTCATTCAATTGATTGGTTTTATCGGCTCTGTTTTTGGAGGTGTACTGGGCGTGTTGGTTGTTGCTACGTATTTGCGTATGCGTAGAAGTTCCATCTGTCGAAAACATAAGTGCATTCTCTTTCCCACATCGCTTGCCTTTGCGATCATTGCACTCTTTGTTGCCGGTTTATCGATAAAAGTGTTATCGTTATTTTTATAATATCGACCGTATGTTCAGACTCACTCGTGTTCTTAACAAACGTTGGATTTCTTTTTTCGTTCTCTATTTTATTGTGTGGTATCCCGTGAGCATAACACTTGCGTCGGCTTACCAGATCGTCGGACAGGCAGTGTTACTCTACGCATCCGCATTATTTACCGTAATCTATTGGTTTTTCATTTCCTATCTTTATTTTCGAAAAGCTCAAAACGACTGGATCTCACGTTTTCTTGCGGGTTCTTGCTGGATTGCACTCATGATTTTATTTGTTACGGTATTATCCGAACCCGTACTTGGTATTCCCTGGAGAAATGTGCTGAGTGTTTACACATTTTTTGGAATCGCGGTCAATCTCGCCGCGATTCTTGCTGGTGGAATGTTCGCCCCACATGTTGGAGTTGAAACGCTTTTAGCACGTTCAAGAGCAGCATTGCGACCGTCATTGGACCGACTCCCCCCGGAACAGGACTCAGTGCTCCCGCAATAAATTCAACCGATGCACGATCAACGTCGCCATGCAGGAGGCCGTTGATTTTTGTTGTGCCCACGTCGATGATGATCGATCCTGGTTTGATCATGTTTCCCGTCAAAAAGTTTGGGTGACCAAGGGCGATAATGATGATGTCTGAGTTGAAAATTTTTGCCGATTCCTGATTTTTTTCTATGACTTCAACCGTGCTCGAAATCGAGCGTTCACGAAGAAGTTCGATGATGGGCTCCGCAAAGAGCGCACTGGAAATGATAGTTGCTGTTCTTGGTTGAAGGCCTTGCTTCATCGCAACAGCGATGAGTCTCACGATGCCAAGAGCCACGGCACTGACCAAGGCGGGCTTTCCTTCTTTGAGTGCACGAATATTTTTAGGATGAAATCCGTCAACGTCTTTGTTTGGATTGATGACGGCGATGAGATGGTCCGCATTTTGTGAGGGAAGGGGAAGTTGCACGAGAATCCCGTGGATATCTTCGCGTTGATTGAGCTCCTGAATTTTATTTTCAAGAACCTCCTGAGCACTATTCGCTTCATACAGAAATTCTTCAAAGTGGATGCCGGCTTCTAGACAGGCGCGCGCTTTGATGTTGACGTATGTGTGTGAGGCAGGATCATTTCCAACAAGAATCACAGCCAAGCCTGGCTTTAAAGCAAGCTCTGCGACCCGAGCTTTTACATTGTCTTGAATGCGTTTTCCAAGCGCACGACCATTAAGGATCAACGCCATAGTCTGGCAAGCATAGCAACGAACAAGCCAGAGATCAACGTTTCTGGCTACCTGGTTGCCGATCAGCAACCAGGTAGCCAGTAGAATACGTTTTAGATCAAAGTTTCCCGCTTGACACGAGAACAGGTGAGCCTGAAGAAAATCCAGTTTCAACGCACATGTCAATGAAAACAGCTATGCAATCCTGCTCGTAACCGGCTTACGAGCTAGTAGTGGAGATTTTCATACAGAGGAAATTGTTTGGTGAATTCTTCGATTTCTGTGCGAATTGTTTTCAGGGTTGTTTCGTCTGTCGCATGTGTGATCGCTCGATCAATCCAATCACCAACGGTTTTCATATCTTCCTCTTTCATCCCTCGACTTGTGAGTGCAGGTGTTCCAAGGCGGATGCCCGAGGGATCAAATGGTGTTCGTGGCTCAAAGGGAACCGTGTTTTTGTTGACCGTGATCCCGGCGAGACCCAAGGCAAACTCCGCCTGTTTTCCCGACACGTTTTTGTTTGTCAGGTTCACGACCATCAAGTGATTGTCCGTTCCACCCGTGACCAGGTTGAATCCATGCGACATCAACACCTCCGCAAGTTTTTTTGCATTGCGAACAATTTGATGACCATATTCTTTGAAGTCGGGTTGCGCGGCTTCTTTGAGAGCAACGGCGATCGCGGCGGTTTGATGATTGTGCGGTCCTCCTTGTAGTCCAGGAATGATCGCTCGATCCACGAGTGTTGGAATGTTTTCACGCGACACCTCCACTTTTTTCAGTGGCGTTGATGGATTTCCGTTGCACAGAATCATCGCACCTCGCGGTCCACGAAGGGTCTTATGTGTTGTTGTTGTGATAATGTCCGCTATTCCTACGGGAGAAGGGTGATCGCCAGAGACGATAAGCCCCGCGATGTGAGCGATATCGGCCATGAGAAAAGAACCCACGCGATCGGCAACCTCTCGCGCTTTTTGCCAATCAATGAGACGAGGATAGGCTGTTGCTCCAACGATAATCAGTTTTGGTTTGTGCTCGAGCGCAAGTGAAAGCATCTGATCAAAATCCATGTATCCATCCTCGGTCGATGTATATTGGACAGATTTGTAATATCGTCCAGAAAAATTTACCGGAAGTCCGTGTGTCATGTGGCCACCGTAAAACAGATTCATGCCCATGAGGGTGTCACCCGGTTCGAGCAGGGCAAACATCGCAGCGATGTTTGCCGCACATCCCGACGCTGGCTGGACGTTTGCATGTGTGACACCGAACAAGGCTTTTGCGCGATCGCGAGCTAGATTTTCAATAGCATCCACCCATTCGCATCCGCCGTAATAACGCATACCTGGATATCCCTCTGAATATTTGTTCGTTCCGATAGAACCGAGCGCCGCAAGCGTTGCCCGCGAGACAAAGTTTTCACTGGGGATCATTTCCAAACCGGTCTGTTCTCGTTCAAGTTCATGATTAAGGGCGTTCGCAATTTCAGGATCACATGCTGAAAGAATCATAAGATTGTTGTGAAATGGTTAAAAAAGGCTTGAAATTGCGTATCACAACATAGATGGTTTCGAAAAATCTGTTCATAGTTTACTGGAGCGTGGAGGCGTTGACAACGAGTGAAAAAATCGCTATGTTGACTCAACACGTTTCTCTCGTGTCGTTCGTTTCACAGGAAGGTTAAGGACAATGCATGCACGCAATGCGTCTTCAGGGCTCGTCGTCGAAACATCGTTGCGTCAGGATGGTGAAGAGGATCGTGAGCGCAAAACGAAATTTTATCATGGCGCGGAAGATGTCATCTTTGAACTTCCCAGTTCAGCCTCACCTGAACGACTCAGTGATCTCGTGGCCGGCAAACAAATCACCGCGTCGGCCGACGGTAAACGCGTCGTCGTGATTCAATCCAATGGGCCCGCAGGTGAGACGCTCACACACAGTGCCATGCGTCTGGTTCCCATGGTCTTCGAGGCGATTGGAACGCGCGTTCTGGATGTGTGCGATGACAGCGTGCTTGTCTGGGGCAAGCCGATGGGAGATTTTCTCAAGGGTGTGTATCGATTGACCGAGTCTGCGTGTCTACTCGTGGATCGTCTCGACATCGTGCTTGAGATCGGTCGCAGTGGAACGGCACTCATCATCAAGGGGCGTTGCGATCAAGATGAGCCCGCCCCGTTTCGCGCAATCACGCCGTGTGGTACGTTGGATATCAACTACGACACCGTTGTGGCGCCACTCGACCAGGGTGGTGTGCAGTTACTGCAGAAGATCGGTGAACGGTACTATCGCTATCTGGTGGGATACAACGGCATCGACGATCTCGTACCCGTTCCCATTGCCGTGCTTCCAGGGGAGCTTCCCATTGCAAGCGTGCGCACCTATCAACTTCAAGTTCTATGCCTCTCGGGTGAAAAAGCGTCACGTCTTGTCTCCTACGGCGAGCTCGATCATCTCTTCGACGTCGAGAAGATCGACGGTCAGCTCGAGTGTGTGTGGCAATCCCCCCAAGCAAGGTCGATTGCCTACCTGGCACGACGCACCCAGGATGGTCGCATCACGCGAACACTTTTTCTCAACGGACATGTGATCTGCCAGGGTGCATTTTCCCTACGGGTCGAAGATCTTCGCTGGTCGCCCGGTGAAGAACATGTCGGTGCCTATCTTCTGCCTCTTGAGCAAGGAGGCGTCCCCGCGATCGTTGCGAGCAAGCAATCCATGTTGCTCGAAGACGGCGATCTCGTAGACTTCCTGATCGATGACCTGGGCTGTATTGCCGCACGACTGGTTCTGGATCGAGGTCTCTTCACGCCCTACGTTTACAACGCTCGTCACACACCCGTTGTCTTCGCGTGGAATCTCACATGGAGTGGCAATGTGGTGCGCTACAACTCCGTGAACGATCGCACGATTTTGACCACGTACGACCAAAGCCACTTGCACACCATCTCCGCTGAACTCTAAACGTTCGGCTTTTTCTTTTGCCCAAGATGCGCTAACGTATCTGTGCGTATGTTAGACAACGTCACACACGTGCACTTCATTGGGATCGGCGGCATTGGGATGTCCGGCCTCGCGAAGCTTTTGCTTGCACAAGGCAAAACGATCACAGGCTCAGATCTCGTCGAAAGTCCGATCACACAAGACCTACAACGTCGCGGCGTTGTCATTGCGCACGGACATCACGGCGAGTATGTCGATGTGAGGACTGACCTTGTCATTTATTCTTCCGCGGTTCCCGAATCAAATGAGGAGCGACGATTTGCCAAAGAACAGGGGATTGTTGAACGCTCGTATGCCGAGGCGCTTGGCGAATATACGAAACAGTTTTCCACGATTGTCGTCACTGGCACACACGGAAAGTCGACGACCACGGCGATGCTCGGCTTGATCCTTGAGGCGGCAGGATATGATCCAACGATTCTTGTGGGTTCGCTTGTTCCGTCGTTTCCCGATGGGAATATTCGCATCGGTAACAGCCGATTCTTCGTTGTGGAAGGTTGCGAATACCAAGCAAACATTCTCAACCTTCACCCCGAATCGATTGTTCTCACAAACATCGAGATGGACCACCCGGATTTTTATCGAGACATCGATCATGTTCGTAACACGTTTAAGGAGTTCATCGATCGACTCTCAGGCAACGGCCTCGTGGTCTTAAATATCGACGACCCGCAGTCGAAGATGCTAGTCACAGAACGATCAATTACCTTTGGAACAGATGCAACCGCACAATACCGCATCGAGCCGGAGGAGCGACCCTCGCTTCCAGTCCCTCCGAAGCCAGGCAAAGGGGGATGGTCGCCCACAGGCAATAACGTGTATCGTAAAGAAAACGGCGACCAGCCGATCGGATCGATTGCGTTGCAGATCCCGGGACAATACAATCGACACAATGCCCTCGCCGCGATCGCAACGGCGATGGAGCTTGGTATTCCATTTGCGACGTGTAAGCAGGCGCTCGAATCGTTTAGAGGAATTTGGAGACGCTTCGAGCATGTCGGCTCGTTCAATGGCATCGACGTTATTTCCGACTACGGCCATCATCCCACGGCAATCGCCGCGACGGTTCAGGCGGCGAAAGAGTTTTATCCAGATCGAAGAATTGTCTTGTGTTATCAACCACACCAGCACGCTCGAACAAAAAAGTTGTTCAATGAATTTGTCGATGTTTTCTCGAAGCTCAACATCCCAATCATCATCGCTGAAGTCTACGACGTGGCAGGGCGCAACGAAGATCAAGCAGTTTCGTCGCGAGATTTAGTCGCGGCCGTCGGTCTCGACTATGCCGTGTTTGCCAAAGATCTCTTTGAGGCAGAGACGCTCATTCGAAAGACGGTTGTAAACAACGATGTGCTTATTGTGATGGGCGCTGGCGATATCGATGAGCTCGCAAGAAAACTTGTATGACGATAGAAACCACGCTGAAAGAAATTTTCGGCGACCGCCTCAAACTTGAGGAACCTATGAGCAAGTACACGAATTTTCGCATCGGCGGACCGGCGAAGTTTTTTGTTGAAGTAAAATCTGTCGACGAATTGAAGTTTGCGGTTTCGACCGCCGTGCAGAACGGTGCCAAGGTTTTTGTTTTCGGTGGAGGCTCAAACATGCTTGTGAGCGACCACGGCTTTGACGGCCTTGCGATCAAGATGGCACTGCGAGAGGTCACCATCAATGGAAACCGCGTACGAGCCGAAGCGGGCGTTTTATCCGCCGGACTGGCTCGAATAACCGCAAAAGCCGGTCTCGCCGGGTTCACGTGGGCGATCTCGCTTCCGGGAACGATCGGTGGGGCCGTGCGTGGAAACGCGGGTTGCTTTGGCGGTGAGACGCGCGATCATCTTGTCGAGGTCGAGGTGTTTCGAAACGGGGACGTCGTCACTGTTCCTGCGAGCGAACTCAAGTTTGCCTATCGTGAGTCGATGATCAAACATAACAACGACATTGTCATCGCGGCCACGTTCATGTTTGAGCCCGGTGACTCGCCGTCGCTTCTCAAAGATCTCGACGAAAAACTAGCCTCGCGCAAATCCTCGCAACCTCTCGACGCAGGTTCTGCCGGCTGTTTGTTTAAAAATTACGAAGTGCACTCAGATGAGGAACTGCAACGACTCGCAATGTTACTCGATATACCTATAGAGATGAGCACAGCTCGTCGTCTGCCGGCGGGCTGGCTCATCGACCATGCGGATTTGAAAGGCCTCAGGATCGGGGACGCACAAGTCAGTGACAAACACGCAAATTTTCTTGTGAATCGTGGTCATGCCACAGCGGACGAGGTCCTGCAAGTGATCAGTGTGATCAAAACACGCATCCGCAATACATTTGGTGTTCAACTTCAAGAAGAGGTACAATACATCTGCAATTAACAACCACACCTATGCGCATCACCATGCTCAAGGCGACGAACATCGAACTCACAGACGCGATTCGTGCTCATGTAGAAGATCGAGTCGAATCGTTAAAAAAATTATGCGGTGATTTTGATCCATCTGATGAAATGAAGGTCGATGTTGGAAAGTCGTCTAAACATCATTCCAAGGGTCCCTATTATCGTGCAGAAATGCAGTTGGCGATTCCAGGGGCAACGCTCAGAGTTGTGGAGGAGGCGGAGGATCTTTATGCGGCCATCGATAACGCACGTGATCATCTAAGGCGTCAGCTGAATGAACATAAAGGAAAACTCATTGATCGACATCGTGGACAACGACCAGACAAAGAATAAGTCACACAGCTGAACATACAAACCGGGGAAACCCGGTTTTCGATTCTTGATTAATTAGGAGAAATCCGTAACAATGCCCGTCATATGAGCAAGGTTCTAAAGATTCTCTTTGGCGATCCAAACAAGCGGTTGTTAACCGAACTTCAAAAGGAAGTTTCAAAGATCAATGCGTTTGAACCAAACATTTCCAAGCTCGTCGACGATGAACTCAAGGCGAAAACCTTGGAGTTTAAAAAACGGCTCGAAGCAGGGGAGACCGTTGACGCTGTTCTTCACGAAGCCTTCGCGGTTGTGCGTGAAGCCGCCAAACGAACAATCAATCAGCGACACTTCGATGTTCAATTGATCGGCGGACTCATTTTGCATCGAGGACAGATCGCGGAAATGCGTACGGGCGAAGGAAAGACGTTGACTTCGACGCTTGCCCTTTATACAAATGCTCTGAGCGCCAAAGGCGCACACCTCGTCACCGTAAACGATTATTTGGCAAAGCGCGATTGCGTCTGGATGGGACAGATTTTTCATTTCCTCGGCCTAAGCGTAGGTTGTATTCAACAGTTCGATAGTTATCTTTACGATCCATCGTATCGAACAAGTCACACGAAGCCTGTTCTCCCCCTTGCCAAGGGGGAGTTAGAGGGGGTCGCGACTGCAAACGAAGAGGAACTAGGAACCGAATCGTTCCAAATCCACGACGAATTTCTTCGACCTTGCAGTCGTCGCGAATCCTTCGCCGCTGACATTACGTATGGCACCAACAATCAGTTCGGTTTCGATTACTTGCGTGACAACATGGCGTCCGACGTTGATCAAACCGTGATGCGTGGTATGCCATACGCCATCATCGACGAAATCGATTCCATCTTGATCGACGAGGCTCGTACACCGCTCATTATTTCCGCGCCGGCGGAAAAATCGAATGATCTCTATTATCGATTTGCCGACATCGCAAATACGCTCAAAGAACATGAAGACTTCAATGTCGATGAGAAGATGCGAACAGCGACGCTGTCGGAATCCGGTATCGATCGCATCGAGAAAGCTCTGGGTATCGACAACCTGTACGCGATCGAACAAGGCCAGTACCAGCGCTACGCAGACACAGCGCTTCGCGCACGCGCGAACTATCACAAGGACGTCCACTATATCGTCAAAGATGGTGAGGTGATCATCGTCGATGAGTTTACGGGCCGTCTTATGCCTGGTCGACGATTCTCCGAAGGCATTCACCAAGCGATCGAAGCAAAAGAAAAGGTGGAAATCCAACGCGAGAGCCAAACACTCGGGACCATTACGTTTCAAAATTTGTTTCGGATGTACGAAAAGCTCGCCGGCATGACGGGTACGGCATCGACAGAAGCCGAGGAGTTTTCCAAGATTTATCAGCTCGAAGTCGTTGAAATTCCCACGAACCAACCGGTCACGCGCATAGATCGAGGCGATAAGATTTTTAAAAATGAGAAAGGGAAATACCTCTCAGTGATCGAAGAAGTGAAAGCGGCCAGTGAGCGAGGTCAGCCGGTTTTGATTGGTACGGCGTCGGTTGAAAAGAACGAACTCCTGCATACGTTGCTTGACAACGCCGGTGTGCGACATGAAATTTTGAATGCGAAAAATCATGAACGCGAGGCCGAGATCATCGCTCAAGCGGGCCGTGTTGGTGCCGTGACGCTTGCAACCAACATGGCAGGCCGCGGTGTTGATATTAAGCTGGGTGGAAATCCGACGAATCCCGAGGAAGAGAAACGCGTGAAGGACCTCGGCGGACTCTATGTGATCGGCACGGAGCGTCACGAATCACGCCGCATCGACAACCAGCTTCGCGGCCGCTCCGGTCGACAAGGTGATCCGGGTCTCACGCAGTTTTACATCTCGATGGAGGACGACCTCATGCGTATCTTCGGCTCCGATCGCACACGCGGCCTCATGGATCGCCTGGGGATTCCCGACGAGATGCCGATCGAAAATAAGATGATTACAGGAGCCGTCGAAAAGGCGCAGATGCGCGTGGAAGGCCACCACTTCGATTCGCGCAAACACATCTTGGAATACGATGATGTCTTGAACAAACACCGCGAAGTGATCTACGCGCGGCGTCTTGAAGTTTTAACAACCTTTACGGATGACCCCGAGGATTTACGCATGCGCATCCTCGATATCATCGAAGGAGAAGTTGAACAAGTTGTTCTGTTTCACACCGGTGAATTTGTTGAACACAAAAATGACACAACATCATCAACCGTGAACACAACCTGGAACATCGCAGAAATTCTTCAGACCATGCAGACGATCGTTGCATTTTCTCAGCAACAACGCAAACAGATTGAAGAACTTTCGATCAACGTTTCACACGACAAACAGTCGCTTGCGCAGGGTCGTACACAGCTGATCGAAGCGATCATGTCTGTGATCACGGAGCAATACGACAAACTCACGCAGTCCCTCCCAGAAATCAAAGACCTCCATCTCGTCGAAAAAGCCGTTATCCTGCGCGCGATCGACATGCTCTGGATCGACCACCTCGAGGCGATGCGCGCCCTTCGCACCGGCATTGGCCTACAAGGTTACGGCCAACGCGATCCACTCATCGAATACAAACGCGAAGGCTTCAATATCTTCCAGACGCTCCTCAGTTCCATCAACCAAGAAATCGCCTACACATTCTTCAAGTACGCCCATCACGCCGTGGATATGAACGTCCAGGCGGAGTTAAACACGTCTCTTTTGAGTCGAACTGGCGTTGTGATGGCTGGAGCGGACAAGGGAGAAACGAAGCTCCAGCTTTCTCAAGGGGGGTTCAAGGGAGGTGCGGTAAGCGAAAAAGCAGGCTCGCCCGCCAAAGCCCCAGCGAAGGCGGGTCGCAACGAACCATGCCCATGCGGAAGTGGAAAAAAATTCAAAAAATGCCACGGCGCTTAAATCAAAACCGCCCTCAGGCGGTTTTGTGATATACTTTCACCAATGTTACTTAGAAAAGCAGACCAACAAGGCCTCCTCCTCTGGGCCATCATCGCGATTGTCTTGTCTATTGGATTTGTTTGGTTCGTCGACTTCCCGTTTTGGTTGTGTGTGTTCATCGCCCTCACAATGGCAACCTTTCTCGTCATGCTTGTCGACAAAGTGCAGGCGAGAACAGGGGACAGACGCATCTCAGAGCGATCCCTCTATATCATGACGTTTTTTGGCGGTTCGCTTGGCATGCTTGCGGCCATCTACGTGCTTCGACACAAACGTAGAAAGCTCTCGTTTCAGATTGTTGTTTGGGCACTGCTTCTTGTGCAGGTGACGATCGTCTATCAATTTATCGAGACACCATTGCTATCGATTACCACCCAGATCCGTTGACCATCTCACAAACGATCGTATCTGTGACAGTTCGGATGCCGTCGTTATGACGACCACACAAGCAACATCACGCCTGCGACAAACATGATTGTCGTAATGACGATGCCCAAGATGTTTGAGATTGGGCCGTTTGTGTGTTTGCCCATGATTTTTTTGTTATTCGAAATCAGAAGAATCAGGACGAGGAGCCCAGGTGCGGCAAGGCCGTTGAATACGGCGGTGTAGTACAACATTTTGAACGGTGGCACGCCGATGAAATTCACAAGAAGTCCGACGAGCGTGGCAAGTGCGATGACACCGTAAAATCCGTGAGCGTCCTTGAATGTACGACTGAGGCCGCTTTTCCACCCAAGGCCTTCTGAAACAGCATACGACGCAGAACCTGCAAGAATGGGTACCGCAAGCAGACCGGTTCCAAGAATCCCCAATGAGAAGAGCAAAAAGCTGAAATTGCCAGCCAGTGGTCGCAAGGCCTCAGCGGCCTGAGCCGCTGTGTCGATTTGGGTGATTCCTGCTGATCGAAGTGTTGACGCGGCGGTGATCATAATGAAAAACATCACGAGGTTTGAGAAGAACATCCCAAAGAATGTGTCGGCGCGCATGTTCTTGATGTCGATCATGTTGATCTTCGGTCGACCTTCGCCGATGCCGGTGAGTTGATGTTTTTCAATTTCTTGCTCGACTTCTTGGTCGGCCTGCCAGAAAAAAAGGTAGGGCGAGATGGTTGTTCCAAAGATCGCGACGATATTGAGCATGTAGTCCTTGCTCCACGAAAACGAGGGAAGAAAGGTTGATGTCAGGATCAGATTCCAATCCTGTTTCACCATGAGCGCAACGATGATGTAAGCGAACAGAGAAAGCGTGAGGTATTTGAGGAACCCTGCATATTTTTCATAAGAAATGAAGACTTGAAGAAGGATCGTGATCACGGTGAGCACAAAGAGTAAGAAGACAAACGGAAGGCCAAAGACGAGCTGAACCGCTGAGGCCATCGCTCCAAGATTAGCGCCGATATTGATGGTGTTTGCGCTCACAAGAAGGATGACGGCGACGCCAAGAATGCTTCGAGGATAATGTTTTCTAAGAACACCGGACAGCCCATTACCCGTCACCATACCAATACGTCCACACATTTCTTGCACAGCGGCCATGAACGGAAACGAAAACAGAGATGTCCACAGCTGTCCATATCCAAACTGCACACCGGTTTGCGAATAGGTTGCGATTCCCGACGGATCATCATCAGCGGCGCCAGTGATGAATCCCGGGCCAAGGCGTTTGAAAAACGTTCTTCTTTTCATAGAGCGATGTTTCTGATTATACCATTTCAGCTTAAAGATCCCACGCAGAAGTGCTATAGTTATCCAGTACAGTCAAATCATGTGAAATTAAAATATCGCTACCCGGTAGCGAATAACATTCATATCGCTACCGGGTAGCGGGGTGGAGATAGAAATTTTATTATGAGAGAGATTTCTTTCGTAAATGGTGAGTATTACCATGTGTATCTGCGTGGCGTGGACAAGCGACGCATTTTTGACTGTAGCGGCGATTACCAACGCTTTGTCGAATCACTCTATCTTTTTAATGATTCAAAGTATCGTCACTCAGGTGACCCATTCGAGAAAATCGCAAAAATTACAGGCCACCATCTTTTCGATATTGATCGAGAGCAATTTGTATCAATTGTTAGCTGGACATTATTACCAAATCATTATCACTTTCTTTTACGTCAAGAACAGGACGGAGGCATTTCTAAATTTCTCCACAAAGTAAATAAGGCCTATAGTTGGTCTTACAATCACGCCAATGATCGAAAGGGAACCATGTTTGAGGGAAGATTTTACGCTAAACATATAAATAACGAGGCATATTTTGAATATATCATCTTGTATATTCACCTGAATATTTTAGATCTAACTGGGCATTCCTGGAGAGATGGCATTGTTACGAACTGGTTTGACGCACTTAACATGATGGATCATTATCCGTGGTCAAGCCACACGTTTTTTCGCGGTTTCGGTCAAACGTTGCCAATTGTTAATGCTGAACTTGCCAACAAGATGTTTAGGTCGACTCATGACTACACGCAAGCACTTCAATTGTGGTCAGTACGCAACTCATACCCAGAATTAATTGAAGATATCGCTACCCGGTAGCGATAAGATCTACTCGCTACCGGGTAGCGATATTGCTATGCTTACAAAGTTTTTTCGTTATCACATTTTGGAAAAGGACTATGCAGGTTGGTTAATATTGTCGCGTGAATCGAATCGGATGTATGCGGCCTATAAAGATGTCTCGTTTCAACAGAGTCCGACTCGAAAGATAGGTGGGACTATGTTTATTGAGGAGATTGTTATATATCCTTCCAAACAAGAGGCCGATCGGATCGAGCGAGAGATAACAGCCAGACCAGAATCGTCGAAAATGCGCGAGGTATTTTTAAACATCATCCAGGGTGACGTGCAGATGGAAGAATTGGGTGAGTAAGCTGTCCACTTGCGAGAATTGCCTCGAATGCTTACACTAACCGCGTTTTTTTGATTGATTGACCATCTTGTATGCAAACATGGAAAGTAAAGAAAAAGGCTCAAAAAAAGAAGGAACACAAGCCCTGGACCGCGCGAGTTCTGGCTATTTTTTTTCTGTTTTCGACCCTAGGTTTATTTGTCTATGACTTTCCAGGCGTATGGAATCAGGTCGTGGATCGCCTTGCCATCCCACAAATGGTGAAACTTCCAGAGCGTCCGTTTCGTTTGGGGCTAGATCTTCAAGGTGGCACACATCTCATTTATGAGGCCGACATGAAACAGATTCCAGAAACACAAAAAGGTGAAGCCCTCGAGGGTGTTCGCGATGTCATCGAACGTCGCGTGAATGCTTTTGGTGTTTCTGAACCAATTGTGCAGACGACCTCAACGGGTGGAACCTATCGAGTGATTGTTGAACTCGCGGGTGTGTTGAATGTATCTGACGCCATCGCGCAAATTGGAGAAACACCGGTGCTGGAATTTAAGAAGCAAGGTCAACAATTAGAACGTGATCTTACCGCAGAAGAGAAGGCTGATCTTTCTGCGCGCAATCTTGCGGAGCGTAAGCAAGCCGATGCTGTTCTGGCTCGCGCGTTACAGGGTGAGGATTTCGACGCATTGCTCGCGGAAAACACCATCGAACCGCAGAACGAACAGCGCGGCATCTTAAAAGGTGTCACAGCTGACGAAGCAGGATCCCCGTTTGTGGATTCAATCAAAACGTCTAGGTTGAAAAAAGGTCAGGTGAACCGCACGATCGTTGAAACGTCCGACGGATTTAACATCTTACGACTCGACGACCAGAAGATTGAAAAAGAAATGAAACTTTCTCACATTCTGATTTGTTTTGAAGGAAAGACGGGGTGTGAAAATCCCATTTCCGATCTCGATGCATCTCTGCAAATCCAAACGATCTTAAAGGAAGTCACGCCTGAAAACTTTGCACAGATTGCAAAAGAGAAATCAAACGATCCTTCCGCCGTGACAAACGGTGGTGATCTTGGATGGGCGATGGGAAGTCGATACGTTGATGCGTTTCGTTTGGCCGCCGCCGCATTGGTTAAGGGTGAGATCACAACGACCTCGATCGAAACCGAATTCGGTTATCACATCATTTACAAATCTGACGAGCGTGATGCCGTGACATACGATATCAAACGCATCGTCCTGCCACGTTCCAATGAGTTCGACATCCTGCCGCCAAGCTCACCTTGGGTGAATACAGAGCTTTCCGGAAAGCATTTGCAGAGTGCAACCGTTCAATTTGATCCCAATACGAACGCTCCGCTTGTTTCCATTCAGTTTGATAAAGAGGGCGGCGATTTATTCGGTGCCCTGACCACATCTCTTGTCGGACAGCCAATCGGTATATTTCTCGATGGCCAAGTCATCTCGGCTCCGGTTGTCCAAACCGCGATTTACGGTGGACAGGCTGTGATTACCGGCAACTTCACGATCGAAGAATCCAAGCTCCTTGCTCAGCGTCTCAACGCGGGTGCGCTTCCTGTTCCTGTGAATCTTCTCTCCCAGCAACGTATCGGACCAACACTCGGCATCGTCTCTTTGCAACAGAGTGTTACCGCCGCGCTTTACGGATTTTTGTTTGTTGCGATTTACATGGTCGTCGTATATCGATTTGCAGGATTCATTGCCGTCATTGCGTTATTCTTTTTCGCGTCACTTAACCTGGCCATGTATCGCTTGTTTGACGTCACGATAACACTTGCAGGCATTGCCGGATTTGTTTTGTCGCTTGGTATTGCTGTAGACGCAAACGTTCTTATTATTGAACGCTTCAAAGAAGAATTGAGTGCGGGTCGCGGATATCTCTCCGCGCTTGACGAAGCTTTTCGTCGTGCATGGAACGCCATCCGCGACGGAAATCTCACCACGCTGATTGCCGCTGTTGTCTTGTATTGGTTTAGCTCAAGTTTTATCCGTGGCTTTGCGTTGACGCTTTCCATCGGTGTGTTGTTAAGCATGTTCTCTGCAATCACGGTTGCGCGTGTGTACTCAATGAGCTTGTTGCAATGGAAGATGTTCCAAAAGCCCTCTCTCTTTAATGTAAAAAAGTCGTAGCCGTATGAAGGTACATTTCATCAAACATCGAAGGATTTGGTACGCGATCTCGACAGTGTTGATTGCCGGTAGTCTTATCTTTATGATGATCTTCGGGCTCAGGTTTGGTATTGATTTTACCGGTGGAAGCCTCCTGTCTGTTCGTTTTGATCAAACCATTGAGAGCACGGATTTGCGCTCAACACTTGAAGCCGCTGGCTTCACAGAGGTTTCTTTTCAGGATACAGAACAGAACGGCTTTCTGCTTCGCACAAAAAATCTTACAGAAGAAGAACATCAGAAGATTCTTGAAGCATTACAAACATTAGGAGTTGTAGAAGAGCGACAGTTCGACTCGATTGGTCCGGTTGTGGGAAACGAACTTCGAAAGACAGCGATGCTTGGTGTGCTCATCACCCTTGTGCTCATTGGTCTGTACATTGCCTGGGCCTTTCGAAAGGTCACCTCGTCAGTGGAATCTTGGAAATACGGCGTCATTACCATTTTGTGTTCCATCCACGACATTGTGGTAACCGTCGGATTTATTGCGCTCTTTGGTTATCTTTTCAACTGGGAGATTGGCACAGCGTTCGTCGCGGCCATTTTAACCATACTGGGTTATTCGATTAACGACACGGTTATTCTGTTCGATCGCACACGAGAGAATTTGATTCGACAGGCAGAAGAGCATTTTGAAGAAACCGTGGAATTGAGCATTCATCAAACGCTTACACGATCGCTAAGCACCAGCCTGACAACCATCCTTGCCCTGCTGGCGGTTTTCCTTTTCGGAGGTGAAAGTACGCGCCCATTCGCGCTGGTCTTGATCATCGGCATTGCGGTTGGAACCTACTCGTCGATTTTCTTTGCAAGTCCGTTGCTTGTTTCGTGGAACTTGTGGAAGAAGCATTCAAACCAAACGTAGATGACTCGAGACGTTGCGTTGTTTTTTTGGTATAGTGTTTGGGTCACTATGTTTTCACTTCTTGGCATTCCGATTGTCGCAGAGACTGCAAACAGTTCGTCGAGTCTCGTAAATTTGGGATTCTTTTCGCGTCCACTGGACATTGTACTTTTTGACATCCTTGTTTGGTTTGGTTGGATTCCGATTGCGATCACGTTTATTTGGGGCTTCATTCAGATATGGGTGAATTATCAACAAGGAAAAACTGCCGGAAAGCTCAAACATATCCTGCTTGCGATCGATGTTCCATCCATGACCGAACAAACCCCAAAAGCGCTTGAGAATTTGTTTGCCACCATTTATGGATGTAAATCTTCACTGACCTGGAAAGAGAAATGGATTTTAGGAAGATTTCATCCCACATTTTCTTTTGAAATGATTTCTTCTGAAGGCTACATTCAATTTTTGATACGTTGCCAGACACGCTTCCGAGACATTCTCGAGGCCGGTATTTACGCGCACTATCCCGATGCGGAAATTTCCGAGGTGGAGGATTACACAACAAAGTTTCCCAAGGAGTTCCCAAACAATACGTATGAAATGTGGGGATCAGAGATGACGCTTGATGGACCTTCCTATCATCCGATTCGCACCTACGTCGATTTTGAAGACTCCATGACACAGGAAATCAAGGATCCGCTTGGCTTTACGCTCGAACAAATGGCGAAGATGCGCCCGGGTGAACATTTTTGGATTCAGTATCTTGTTCAACCATCATCCAACGATTGGATCAAGGACGGTGTGAAGCGGATTAACGAAATTTACGGCATTCCGGAAAAATCAAAGAAAGGTTTTATCGAGTCTGCGTTAACACCCATTCTGGATATCCCCAGTGGGCTCATTGAGCATGCCACAAATTTCAGTATTTTAGGAACCTTATTTGGAGCTCACGCAAAAGCCGAGGAGGATCCGTTTAAAGCGTTTAAACTTTCGGTTCGAGACATTGAGGAAGCAAAAGCCATTTTTCGTAAGACTTCGAAGGTTGGGCTTGGAACAAAAATTCGTATTCTTTACATCGCCAAGAAGGAGGTGTATGCAAAAGTTGAACGCACGGGCATTGTGAAGGGAATCTTGAATCAGTTTTCTCATCTCCAGTTCAACAAATTCACTCTTTTTATTCCACAGGTTCCAAAGGACGATTATTTTTGGATGCGTTGGTCGTATACAAAAAAACAAAAGACGCTCATGGGTGCGTATTGTCGGCGTAGCTTTGCTGTTGGCGCACAACCAAAGTTTTTGAATGCGGAGGAACTTGCAACGTTGTGGCATTTCCCCACAATCAGTATCAAGGCTCCACTCATCAAAAAATCCGAATCAAAACGAGCCGAGCCGCCGTTTGGACTTCCGTTTACGTTTGAAGACAACGCTCTTGCGTCATTTGCAACGCAAGAGCAAGAAGTGTCACACACGCCTCTTCTCACGATGGATGTACCCAAAGCAGAAGTTCCGGCGAGTGAACCACCCATGCCTCCGGCAGAATTTTTGCCAACGCTTACATCGCCGACACAACAAGATGAAACGTTTGTTCCTCCAAATCTACCCACGTAACTATGCCCTTGTACAACCACGATCACGAACATGAGGTCAACTATTTTGCCAAGACGAATTTTCGTAACACGATGACAAAGTTCGGTGTCAAGACCGATGACCGTCGCCGACACATTTACGTCATTGGCAAGACCGGTATGGGCAAGACAACCTTGCTCGAGAATTTTATTTTGACCGACATCTACGCCGGGCATGGATGTTGTTATGTTGATCCGCATGGAGATACAGCCGAAAAACTCATCGATTTCATTCCAAGCTGGCGACAAAAGGATGTCGTCTATTTCAATCCGGCGGACATGGATTTTCCTGTCGGGTTTAATATCCTTGAAGCCGTGAGTGAACGTCATCAACATCTTGTCGCGTCCGGAATGATGGGTGTCTTCAAGAAAATTTGGGAGAATATGTGGTCGTCGCGCATGGAATACATTTTAAATAATACCATTCTCGCGTTGCTGGCAAATCCAGGTCAAACACTGCTTGGAATCAATCGCATGCTTTCAGACGCGGAGTATCGTAAGCAGATTGTGAGCAATGTGAAAGATCCCGTTGTGCGACAGTTTTGGTTGTCTGAGTTTGCATCCTACAACGAAAAATATGCCCAAGAAGCTGTGGCGCCGATTCAAAACAAGATCGGACAGTTTTTGTCCGCCGCCGTGATTCGTAACATCGTTGCACAAGTGAAATCGACGATTCGTGTTCGTGAGATTATGGATAACGAACAAATCTTCATTGTCAATCTTTCCAAGGGACGAATCGGAGAAGATAATTCGCGATTGTTGGGTGGACTGTTGATCACCAAAATTCAGCTTTCGGCGATGGAACGTGTTGATATTCCTGAAAACGAGCGAAAAGATTTTTATCTGTACGTTGACGAGTTTCAGAACTTCGCCGTGGAATCCTTCGCCGGTATTTTGTCCGAGGCGCGCAAGTATCGTTTGTGCCTGACCATGGCGCATCAATACATCGCCCAGCTCACGGATGAAGTGCGCGAGGCGGTGTTTGGTAACGTTGGAACGATCATCACGTTTCGCGTCGGTTCGCCGGATGCTACCTATATGGAAACCGAGTTTGCGCCACGTTTCTTGCCGGAGGACATTATCAACCTTCCCAAATTTAACATCTACTTGAAACTGTTGATCGATGGTGTCACGAGTCAGCCATTTTCCGCGGCAACACTTCCACCCATTGCGCAAATCACCCACTCGTCTTCTCAGGTGATTGAAAACTCACGAAAAGCCTACGCCGTCGGTCGTAGTGAGGTCGAGGAAAAGATTATGACGTGGAGTGGAATGGGGGACGTCTCCGATGCGCAGATGCTTGAGAAAGCGGAGGAAAAAAAGAAAGCATCCAAGGATTCAAAGAAGCCAAAGTTTGAGTACAACTGTTCGCGCTGTAATAAAGACATGGTGCTTCCAGTTGAGCTTGATCGTTCGCGCCCCATCTATTGCGAAGATTGTATTGAGATTGTGCGTGAGGAGCGAAAGTCGGCCGGTTCTAAAAAAGATTATAAAGTGCCCCCAAAGGTTGGTTCGCCAGGTTTAGCCGTTGCCAAGAGTGCAACAACAGCAAAACCTTCTGATGGCAAGATGATTGAAAAGCCAAGAACACAGAACAAAACGATTTCGCTCACTGAGTTAAAAGTACCGGAACCAAAGCCAGTTGCGATCACAAAACCAGTTGAACGGATCGAAACCATTACCCAGCCGCGCCCGCCGTTAAAAATTGTGCTCAAGAGCCAGATGGAGAAACCACAGACAAAGAAAAAAGAACATGAGCCAAAGCCCGCTTCAGCTCAGGGTTCTCAACCGCCAGTATCTTCAACCGCGTCCGTCATTCCCGAGGCTCCTGAACCTAAATCAGGAACGATCCAGCCGGGTCAAACCGTGAGTTTTGATTAGTATGCCGATTCTCCAAGCGGCAATCCTCGGTTTTGTTCAGGGTCTGACCGAGTTTTTACCGATTTCAAGTTCGGGGTTTCTTATCCTGGTTCCGCAGGTGCTGGGCTGGGAGCCTCAAGATTTGGCTTTTGATGCATTGCTCCATCTGGCGACACTCACAGCGATTGTGATCGCGCTTTGGCCTGAGTTGAAACAGTGGCGTTCGATTGCATGGTGGATTTTTTTTGCGACAATCCCAGCCGTTCTGGTTGGATTGATTCTCGTGAACGGGACACACGTTGAGTTTCGTTCCGCTCAGGTCGTGGGCTGGTCGTTTGTCGTCTGGGGCCTTGTCTTATTTGTCGCGGATCGCTATGCGAAGCCTTTGAGCGACGATGTCACGAAGGTTGGCTGGAAACGTGCGATGCTGATCGGCCTTGCCCAAGCAATCGCTCTTATTCCCGGAACATCACGTTCAGGGATCACGATTACCGCAGGACTTTTCGGCGGACTCTCACGCCAAACGGCTGCGAAGTTCTCGTTCCTCCTGGGCATTCCAACAATCGCGGCCGGCGGGCTTTTCAATCTTGTGGAAGTTATCCGTCGTCCTTCCATGATTGATCCAATTGCGCTCATCGTGGGTTTTGTCGTGGCCTTTGTCACCGCCCTAGGTACGATTCGGCTTTTTCTTAAATTTCTTGAAAAGAACACATACAGGGAAATTGCTCTTCTTCGAGTCGTTCTGGGTGTCTTGATTCTTGTGTTGCTTTGAGACGATCGGATCGCTATGATGCGCAGGTATGTATGAACTTCGCGATCCCATTCACAAGCGCATCACGTTCAACGAATTTGAACGCTCGATCATCGATCATCCGTTTGTACAGCGCCTTCGTTTTATTTCCCAACTCGGGTTCACGCAAGCCTACGTCTATCCCGGCGCCGTCCACGACCGTTTCTCACACGCCCTTGGCGCCATGCATGTTGCGGGTCGACTTTTTGCACGCATCATTGCATCGTCGTCGATCGTTCAAGAGCGACTTTCGTTCGACGAGATCGAGCAACTGCGACAGCGCGTGCGCATTGCCGGCTTGCTTCACGATCTCGGCCACGGCCCGTTCTCGCACGCGTCTGAAGTCGTCTTTCCGCGCGTCGACGAACTTCCCCTCGACTGGTCGTGGTGGAAAACAACATCCAACCTCGCCAAGACTTCGTCGGATTTTCGACCTGATCGACAGGCCGTGCACGAGGACTACAGCGTTCTGTTGATTCAAACTCTCAGCGAGCAAGGACTCTTCGACCGACAGTTCGCGCAAGACATCTGTGCGCTGATTCATCGCGAGATCACATTCACAAACGAACGCTTCGCCTTTCTCCACAGCATTCTCAAAGCGCACATCTCCGGCGAGGTCGATTGCGATCGCATGGATTATCTTTTGCGTGACAGCTATTTTTGTGGCGTCGCTTACGGACAGTACGATCTTGATTGGTTGATCTCCTCGTTGTCGCTTGCTGAGCGCGACCGTGAATTGTTGTTAACGATTTCAGAAAATGGCGTGCGTGCGCTTGAGGATATGTTGCTTGCGCGTTATCACATGATCGATCAGGTTTATTTTCACAAAACAAAAGCCGGCTTCACGCATTACCTGGAAGAAGCGATGAGATCGAAGGAAATTACCCTGCACATCCCAACGGATCCCTACGCGTATACAAAACTCAGAGACGGCGCGGTGATCGAGCAATTGTTTGCCGCCGCCGAACATCCCGCGTCGTATTGGTCACACCATCTCATGCATCGCATCGCGGCCAAGCGCGTGCTTAGACTCCACGACGACAAATCAGAAGACGTTAAAACGTTGCAATTGTTGAAGTCGACGTGCAACAACGCCTCGATCAAGTGGTTCACGCACAGCGCGAGCAATCGACTTTCGTTATTCAGCGGACAATCGTCTGAGCAAGCAACGACGATTTATGTGGCCAAGAAGACTCTCAAGAGCATTGCGTATATCCCGATTTTCGAGTACTCTGACCTGCTCAAAAAATATAACGAGAAACTTCGATTCACGGATTTTTTTGTACATCGCGAAGATGCAAACAGATTTCAGGCCCTTCTATGACTCCCAAACCTAGAGTCCTCCTCGGTATGTCTGGCGGCGTCGACTCAAGTGTGTCGGCGGCTTTGTTGTTGGAGGCTGGGTATGAAGTGATTGGTGCGTTCATGAAAAATTGGTCTGGCGATGTGTGTGGATCTCGCGCGAAGGACGCCAACAACGTCGGTGAAGAGTTTCAAGAATGCGGATGGAAAGAGGAACGCCGTGCTGCCGCGCGTGTGGCCGCGAAGTTGGGCATTCCATTTCTGACGCTCGACTTTGAGACGGAGTATCGCCGTGATGTGGTCGAGTACATGTTCGCGGAGTTTGAAAAAGGTCGCACACCAAATCCGGATGTGATGTGTAACAAGTTTGTGAAGTTTGATGTGTTTGTGAAGGAGGCGGATCGGCTTGGGTGTGCGTATATTGCTACGGGGCATTATGCTCGCGTTCGAAGTGGTGAGACTGGGGTATTGTCTCCGAGCCGCCGGCCTGCCCATCAGAGCCCTGGCGACGATGGGACTGTCGCCGTCGTTGCCTCCGACAACACCCCAGTCTCACCGCACGCAATCATTTTGAAGGGAGTCGATACAAATAAAGATCAATCCTATTTCTTGTGGGCCATCGATCCAGCTGTGATTCATCGCGTTTTGTTTCCGATCGGAGAGATGACGAAGCCGGAGGTTCGGCAGAAGGCTCGCGAGCTCGGACTCGACAACGCCGAGAAAAAAGACAGCGTCGGTATCTGCTTCGTCGGTGAGGTCGATATGAGTGAGTTTCTGCTCGCGCGCATTTCCGAGGACCCGGGTCCGATCGTGACAACAGAAGGGAAGGTGATTGGAACGCATCGCGGAATAAATTTTTACACACATGGCCAGCGACACGGACTGAACGTTGGCGGAGGAGCCCCGTACTACGTGGTCGATAAGCGACCCAAGACGAAGGAGTTGATCGTTTCAAGTAACTACCATCCATCGCTATACAAAAAAAGCCTAACCGCATCGAAGGCAAATTGGTTCGATAAAGAAATGTTGACAAAGATGTTCGATCGGACAGATTCGTCAACATTTCTTCGGTGTCAATCCCGCATACGTTATCGCCAAGAGGTACAAGACTGCACGATCGTCGCGATCGACGGCGACCGCGTCGGAGTCGAATTTTTGGAACCACAACGCGCCGTCACGCCCGGACAGTCGATTGTCTTTTACGACGGCGACATCATGCTCGGGGGAGCGATCATCGATTAATCATGCACCTAAATATTCCCTGAGCCTGTCGAAGGGGAATGTCGGAGTGCGCTTTCGACCACACTTCGCGCGCCGTCGCCATAGCGCTTTGGCGCGTCGGTGACCAAGGCCACGAGTGGCGAGCAGGCTCTCATCGAGTCTGAGCGACCTCGGAGTCGAAGACAGGCAGGAAAAAAAAGCAGGCGACTTACATGCCTGCGCGAGCTTCGCGGATCAACATGACCAGCGGTAGCAGAGAGTTTGAATAAAGAACGATGGTGGCGCGATCGAGCATGATCTCGAAGTGCGCATCACGATAGTTTACCAGCCCATTGTCGACGTCGCTGTGCGGTACAATCCACACATTGAACGCACCCTGTGGCATCATGTGGATGTCGAAGTAGGAGTCGCCCAGAACCAAGTGGTGTTTCACCCGCATCTCAGAGAGTTCAACGAAACGTCGATGGGCGACTCCCTTGGAGGTGCTCACAACAACGTTGCGATGACAGCCGGAGACGGTGTTTTCCTTGTTGAACACCAGTCGGGTGGCAATCACGCCAGCGCTCATCCCATTGTGTTGCAACGAGGCGGCAATCAACTGTTCGATACCCATGCTGATCACCAAACGCTTTTCCAAGAGTGCAAACAAGTCACGAGCACCGTCACGCAATGTCATGTGTTTGCCGATATGGGCGAAGGTTGAATCCATGACAGCTTGTTGCTCGAAGCGTTTCACGGATCGCGCAACCCACGCTCCTTCAACCGCCGCACGGTTATCGAGAACCGTTTTCTCGAAGAACCAGTCGGTGTCTTCGATAGGACCCTTGTGGTTGGTGTGATTTGCGTGCGCACGCTCAAGGTACCACTCGCGATCACTCTGTTCTCCTTGAATGTAGTGAGAGCCAACGATTGACTCGATTTCAAGCCACTGGTTTCCGATCGCCAGACTTTGATCGAAATCGAACGCTCCCGCCTTGATCCAGCGCGCGCGCTTGAGGATCTCCGCAGGTTGCAGTTTCGTCACGATACGGTCTTCGGTTCCTGAGAGAAGTTCGCGAGCTTCGTCCACGGTCTTGTAAATGCGAATATTCACGAGCATCTCCTAAGGTAAGAACAAACGAGACCTCTGAAAAATGGTGAGATTTCGTTGAACGGGCTGTCGAGCCCCACTCAAGGTAGTGAAAACTACCTTGAGTGGGGTCGGCGGGTGCCCGCCGTCGCGGGCCGAAGCCCGCTATCGCGGGCGAAGGCCCGTGAGACGAAAGATCGCTGTTTTTCAGAGGTCTCAAACAGAAATTTACTCGACGGAGGAGATTGCGTCAAACCAAGTATAAAAGTCGCTCGCCGTGTTTTGGGCCGGGTCAAATTCGATGGCTTTGTAGGACCCCGCTCCCGATTCATCCACAGCGATCGGTCGAGGCAAGACTAAAAATTCATTCGTGCCCACGAGTCGAGTTTGAATCGATCGCTCAAGCGGAATGATGTGAAGTGTGCGAAGAAAATCAAAATTGATGAGCGTAGCCTTACCCTGAGTGAGGGTGTTTTCTGTCTTGCGTGTATGGATGAACAGTGGAGTGCTCGCGGGATTGTCGAGGACGATGCGGCCGCGAGGGAAGATGACGATGCGTTCGTTTTCAAGAAGACGCTTCAACTCGACGGAAGTTTTTTCTGCAAGACCGATGCGTGCAGAGGCGATTTGAAACGCGACGTATTCGCGATCACCTGTTGATACCGTCTGACCTCGTCGCAGTTGATCGCCAACGTTGTACTTATCGCTTGTCGAGGCAACCACAACCGCTTTTACTTGCGGCGCGATATGAAAACGTTGCCAGACAAGGAGTCCGGAGACGATGAGGATAACCAGGATTGGGATCATTCGTTTTGTCATGTTAGAATTCTACCATATGCTATATTTTTTCTATGGGGACGGCTGTCCCCATTGCCACACCGTGATGCCAACGGTGGACAAATTGATCAGCGAGGGCGTGAAGATTGAGAAGCTTGAAACCTGGAATAATAAAATGAACGCCAAGCTCGCGGAAGAAAAGGATCACGGGAAGTGCGGAGGCGTTCCGTTTTTTTGGAACGAGAAGAGTGGCAAGTTTATTTGCGGATCGGCCGAAGAGGATTCGATTCGCGCTTGGGCCGCCGGACGATAAGTTGGTGAGCACCTATGCAGTCAATCTCGAAACAACTCGGCCTCTTGCTCGCGACGATCGTGATGATCGGCGCAGGATGTACGCAGTCCGTTGTCTCGAGTATCAGCGATCAGAAAGCGACCGACTCGCTTTCTTTTTCGTCCGGAGATGAACTCGTGCTTCGCGAAACATTTCTCGGCTTGGGTGGTCAGGTCGTTGATCTGCTCGGCGGTGTTTCCACTGAGCGACGAGTCAAAGCAGGGACGTGGAATGCCGATGTGTTGATCGACCTCTCGTGGTCGATGACAAGCGAACAAGAGACGCAGGCGTCGATCGACGCGCGTTCTGCCTACGATGCCAAGTATAAGCACACGCCCGTTGGAACGCCCATTCCAGAGCCGCCCAAGCAGGACATTCAGAAAACAGAAACGACCGGTTTGATTCGTGCAACCGAGCTCATTGATGCGACGAACATCTTACTCCCACATCTGTGGGTTGAGGGCGAACAAGTCACACAAAAAAACAGTCTGCTTTGGCTGACGCGCAAACAATATCAAGCGCTGACACAAACACGCGAAACGCGAATCAATCTAGGATTGTTCGATGACTCGCTCGCGTACGCGCAGGCACTTTCGGATCGCGCAAAAGATCTTGCAAACTGGCTGACGCAAAGCAAAGAACAAGAGAAACGCGAAGATGTTCTCAAGATTGTTGCACGACCGGATTGGTCCGCCTTTACCTTAAACGTGAACGGCAAGTCTGTTGTTGTTCGCACGATCGAGGCCCAAAACAGTTTCGCGCGCTACACCATCCTTGCCAACGAAAACAACCCCCTAATTTTGGAGGTTGTCCTGTCTCCACTATCTCGAGGTTCGATCAACCTCTTTAACAAGAAGAATTTATTTGAGTCGTTTGTCGGCTACGAAGTCATTTCGATTACTCAAAACGTTGCATCCAGTGCGCGTCCACCTCAACCGTGAGATCGAGAAACACTTTTGTATCCATGGCTTGCTCAAGTTCGCGACGCGTTGACTGTCCAATTTCCTTTATGCCGCGTCCACCTTGTCCGATCATCATACGCTTATAACGTTCGTCCGTCGTGAAGACGGTTGCTCTGATGTAGAACATGCCGTTTGGTCGCACTTCCGCCTCGTCGACTTCGACGTGCACAGAATACGGAACCTCCTGTCGCAGTCGAAGAAACAATTTCTCGCGAATCAACTCCGCGAGCCAAATGTTGTTTGGCATGTTGGTGAGCTGACCTTCTGGATAGAACGCCTCGCCTTCAGGAAGCATGTCGAACAGCGTTGAGATGAGTGAGGGGATGTGTGTCCCGCGTAGCGCAGAGACTTCCATGGTAGCGTCGAAGTCCTTGCCAAGGTCACGATAGAAGTCGATAAACGGTTTGTCCTTGTCGCTGAGGTCGCACTTGTTAATGACGAGAACTCGTTTGCCTTCGACATTCTTAATCATCTGCATCACCGAGCGTTCCTCGTCGCCAATTTCTCGCGACGGATCCACGACATACACAAGCACATTCACATCCGTGAGCGACGCTTGCACAGACTCGGCAAGTTTTTTCGAAAGCACATCACGCGCACCCTTGAGCACTCCTGGCGTATCCACAAACACCATTTGTCCCTGAGCTTGCGTCAGCACGCCTTGAATGGGCATACGCGTTGTTTGAGGTTTTGGTGTTGTGATCGCAATCTTGGATCCGATGACAGCATTAAGCAACGTGGACTTACCCACGTTTGATCGACCAATCATGACGACGAAACCGGATTTTTTCATAGGGTGGGGGTGGAAGAGTGACTGAGTGACTAGTGACTGAGATTGAAATTAGTCACCAGTCACTCAGTCACTAGTCACTTACGTTTCAACTTCGTAACGAGCTCCACATGCGGCGTATGGGGAAACATATCAATCGCGCGCATGCGCTCGACGCGGTAATGCTTCTGTAATTGTACCATTTCGCGAGCGAAGTTCTTTGGATTGCAGGAAACATAGATGATTTCCTTGGGCAAGATCCTCAGAACGTCCGCGAGGGCCGTATCATGCATGCCGGAGCGCGGCGGGTCAAGGATTGCGATGTCGGCGTTGTACTCAGCCCAGTTGAAGTCTTCTGTCTTCGCGACGTGAAATTCGACATCGACGTTGTTCAACTTCGCGTTTTCGACCGCGTCGTGAATCGCCTCGTCGACCATCTCGACACCGACGGTACGTTTGGTCTTGTTCGCGAGCGCGACTGCAAAGAAACCAGTACCGCAATACAGGTCGAGAAGCGTTTTGTTCACCATATCGCCCGTGAACTCCTCGACGGTTTTCAACAGAAGGGGGGCCGCGTACGAGTTTGTTTGGAAGAATGCGTTTGGACTAATGCGATAACGAATGCCACCGATGGATTCTTCGATCGTATTCGAGCCAGCGAGCGTACGAATGTCGCTTCCGAATGAAACGTCGGTCATCGTATCGTTGATCGACCACATCAGCGATGTACACGGCGGGAATAAAGGCAACGCAACCTGGTTGCCGTGAACGCAACCAGGTTGCGTTGCACTGGATTGATCGAGCCACTCCTCATCCTTCACCGGCGCACTCGTTACAAGATTCACCATCGTCTCACCAAGCGTCGTTGATCGAATTACCGCGTAACGCAAAAATCCTTCATGCGACTTGCGATCGTAAAAACTCAGCCCGCTCGTCTTCACCCAATCTCGAACGCGCGAAAATGTTTCGTCGATCTTTTCGTCTGCAAGAAAGCAGGTATGATTATCAATAACCTTCCACCACTTTCTTGTTTCGCGCATGCCAACGCGCCCCTCAAAGTCAATCACAAAATCCATGCGGTTGCGATAATGTTCGGTCTTCGGGGAAGCGACGATTTTATCACACGTGAAATCAAGCTCCTTCAACGCAAACGATCCGTTGATATCCGACAGCTTTTGTTGCAACTGCTTGTCATACGGAATGTGCGACCACGAGCACGATCCGCAAAGTTCTTTTTGTGGGCAAGGGGACATAGTAAGATGGCGAGGAGGGCTAAGAGGATAACACATTTTAGCACTTTCCCCATCTTCGGCCTCTTAGCCCTCTTCACCAAAACGTATGACTATCATCGCCCACAACATTCGTTCACTTCACAACGTCGGCGCGATTTTGCGTTCTGCGGATGCCTTTTTGATCGAAAAGGTTTATCTCACGGGCATTTCAGGTCGACCGCCTCGCAAAGAGATTGCAAAAGTGAGTCTTGGCAGTGAGCACCGTGTCGCGTGGGAAGGTCGAGACGATGTGCTGAGCCTCATCGAAGGATTGAAACTTGAGGGTCGTCGCGTCGTCGCTCTCGACAACGTTGAGAGCGCGACGTCGATTTCCTCGATCACCGAGAGTCAGGCGATCGTTCTTATTGTCGGCAACGAAGTCGAAGGTCTCGAACAAGACGTCCTCAAGGCTTGTGATCAAATCGTTCAGATCGATCTGCCTGGAGCGAAACAATCCCTCAATGTCTCAGTCGCCGCAGGAATCGCCATGTTTGCTCTTCGTTCGCAAAAACGGTAAACTGAGCTCATCTATGTTGACCATCGTGATCCCGACGAAGAACGAGGAGGCGTACTTGCCCATTCTTTTGAAGTCGATCAAGAAACAGACACTCCAGCCGACGCAGATCATCGTCGCGGATGCACACTCAAGCGATCATACACGCGAGCTTGCAACATCGTATGGAGCAACAGTGATCAACGGAGGGTTACCAGCCACAGCACGCAACCTTGGCGCCGCGCATGCAAAAACGGATCTCATTTTTTTTCTCGACGCCGATGTTGAATTACGCGATCCGGAATTTCTTGAGAAGGCGGTAACAGAAATGAAAAAACGCCATCTCGGCCTTGCAACCTGCGACGTTTTTCCGCTCAGCGACGACTTCATCGATCATTTCATGCACAAGGCGTATAATACCTACGTTCGTGCCTGGGGAGCCTTGTTTCCGCACGCGCCCGGCTTCTGCATGCTGGTTCAGCGCGACCTGCACAACAAGCTTGGCGGCTTCGACGAGTCGATTCCATTTTGCGAAGATCACGATTACGCGCAACGCTTTCGCAAGTTCGGTCGTTTCGGTTTTTTGAAATCAACCAAAATTCCCGTGTCGATTCGCCGCCTGGATCGCGACGGACGCATGAATATCGCGATCAAGTTCATGCTTGCGGAAATGCACCTCGCGCTGTTGGGTCCCATCAAGCACGATAAATTCAAGTACACGTTTGGCCACAACAAGGACCGTCAGAAAAAGCATCTCCTCGCATTTTTGAAACCAAAGAAGTAATGCTCGGCTATGGAATTTTCCGTCGTCATCCAACATCGACACGTCCATTTGAGCAAGAACGATGCCGAGGTTTTGTTTGGCGATAACGTTGAGTTGATTGCACAGCGTGAGCTCGCGCATCGCGGACAGTTTCTCTGTGAGCAAACCGTCGACCTTATCGGAACGCAAGGTTTCTTTGAGGGAGTCCGTATCCTTGGGCCGTTTCGTGATCAAACACAGGTGGAACTTTCCGCTGTGGATGCGTTCGCGATCGGTATCAATGCGCCTGTACGTATTTCCGGGGATATGGCTCGATCCGGAACATGCACCCTGAAGGGTACGCACGGAAGCGTGAACGCGAAATCACAAACGATTATTCCCGCACGACATCTTCATTGCAACGACCAAACGGCCAAGCAAATCGGATTGAATCATCACCAAACCGTAACCGTTCACCTTGTTGATGCTCCATCGCAGTGCATTGAGCATGTCGTTGTGCGCGTCCACCCAACGTTTGCAAACGAACTTCATATTTCATCCGACGAGGCCGCACGTCTGTGGTTACTTTCTCATCATCGCGTTCGTCTATGTTGAACCGTCTTCTCATCATCGTCCTTTGTGCGTTTCCCATCGTGGGGTATGCCGCGACGCAGGATCTTGAAATTCGCGCCGATGAGATTCGGTTTTCCAAGGAGATGATCGTTGCGGGCGATCGTGTGCGACTCTATGCGAAAATTTTCAATGTTGGAACCGAGGATATCTCTGGTTTCGTTTCGTTCTATCAAGGCTCGGTTCCCATTGGAAATTCACAGGTCATCTCTTCCGTTGCTGGTGGGCTACCTGACGAGGTTTTTGTCGACTTCATGATTCCATCCAGTGAATTTAACATTCGCGCTGAAATTCGCGGTACAGATCCCGTTGATCAAAATGAAAGCAACAATACGGCCATTACGCGCATGTTTCGTCCGATGGTCGATGATGATCGTGATGGTGTTGAAAACGTTCAAGACAATTGTCCAAATATCGCAAACATCAATCAGGCAGACTCCGACGCCGATACCATAGGGGATCTTTGTGATGAGGATGATGATAATGACGGACTTTCCGATGCGGTTGAAGCAGAACTTGGATCAAATCCCTTCGCAAAGGATTCGGATGGGGATGGCACTGTGGATCCAAATGATGCCTTTCCAACGGATCCAACAAAGACCACACGCGAGATGTCAAAGCCATCATCTACGCAAGCGGCACCGGTTGCTTCCAAACCAGAGTCGATTCCCTCAACGCAAGCAGAATCCTCGACGATTCCAAAAAAATCCAAAGATCAACCCTCCAAAATTACGGCTCTTTTGAACAACGTGGTCGATCAGGTGAATGAGACCCTCACGCTCGTTGACCGCAATGAAGCAGTGGATTCGTTTGTCCTGTCAACAAATGCCATCTTTACCTATGAGCGCAAGGCATGGAACGTTTTTGCGTTTCGTCTGATTGGACCCGCTCGCGAAGACCATGTCTACGAATGGAATCTCGGCGACGAAACAAAATCTTCTCACGCAAATGTAGAGCATCGTTATAAGAAGGCCGGAACATACCAAGTGGCATTGACGATCCATGCGCCAACAGGGGAGAAAGCAACAGAATTCGTTGAGGTTATCGTGCCATTTTTTTCTCTGAGCAATCCCACCGTGTTGTGGATCATGATCATCCTGGGTGCCCTCCTGCTCGCATGTTTTGTTGCTCCACGGATCATAGCAAACAAACAACGCCGATTTTTTAGCAACGCCATGAATCAAGCATGTCCTAAGGACCTCGACGATGCTGAAACCGATGAGTCACAGGAACCTTCGATCGATGACGAACAAGACGATGGACGCGTTTGTTTATCGCCGCGTAAAAAAAGGATTGTTGTAAAAGAAGAATAATGATCGGATTCATCAATCGAGAATCAAAAACGATTGTCGGTGCCGCGGCGATTGTCGGCTTGTTTTCGTTTGCCAGTCGCATCGTTGGTTTGATGCGCGATCGTATTCTCGCGGGTGCGTTTGGAGCAGGGGAAACGCTTGATGTCTACTACGCGGCGTTTAGGATTCCGGATCTTTTCTTTCAACTTCTTGTCGTGGGAGCTCTCTCCGCGAGTTTTATTCCCATGTTCATCAACCATTATCGCGGACACGCAAAAGAAAACGCATGGAAATTTACAAACAATGTTCTTCATCTGCTCGGTGTGATTGTCCTGACGATCACCTTGCTCTTCATGATTTTTGCAAAACCACTCGCCACACTCATCGCTCCGGGATTTGATGTCGTGATGCAAATGCAGGTCGCCAGTTTCATGCGTATCATGTTCCTTTCACAAATGCTTCTCGCCTGTTCGATGATCTTCGGATCGATTTTGCAGGGCTTGAAACGCTTCACACTCTACGCGTGTGCGCCGATCGTCTACAATGCCGGCATTATCGTCGGTGCACTTGTTTTCGTGAAACACATTGGACCCATCGGCCTGGCCTGGGGTGTGGTTTTTGGAGCCTTTTTGCACACGGCGTTGCAACTCTTTGGTGCCTACCAAGTCGGCTACCGTTACGCGTTGTTCATCGATTGGAAAGATCATTGCGTGAAGGAAATGACACGCATGACCATGCCGCGCATGCTTGCCATCGGTGTGTCCCAATTGCTTTTCGTGATTCTTTCGATCATGGCGACCACCATGGGAGCCGGAGCGGTGACGATGTTTCAGTTTGCCTACAACATTCAGTTTTTCCCCATCGGTATCATCGGCGTTTCCTACGCAATCGCCGCTTTTCCGTCGTTTACAGAGCATTTGGGAACCGGAGATTTTGATGCCTTTCGCGAATCCTTTTCTTCCACGATTCGACAGGTTCTCTTCTTCATGATTCCAATGATGCTTTTGTTTCTGATTATGCGATCTCAGGTTGTTCGGATCATCGTGGGCGCAGGCGCCTTTGATTGGCGCTCGACGGTGATAACCGCAGATGCTCTGGCGTTTTTTGCGTTGACTTGTATTCCTCAGGCCTTCGCGTTCATCCTCGCGAGAGCTTTTTTTAGTCTTCACGATACAGCCACACCGCTCACCGCAGGAATCGTCTCCGCACTGCTTGGAATCATTGCCGCCTTCTTGTTTGAATCAACGTTTGGTGTTGTGGGTCTCGCGATGGCGTACTCGCTCTCTGCCATCGTGAACGCGGTTCTTCTGTGGACGGCACTTCGCACGCGCGTGGGATCGCTTGATGAACTGCACATCCTGCAATCATTCATGAAAATCGTGGTGGCGGGTCTTGGGTGCACGATCGTGATGCAACTTCTCAAACCACTTACCGTCCAGGTCTTTTCCCTCGATACCTTTCTGGGCGTTTTCATGCAAGTTCTGGTTGCCGGTGGAGCCGGATTTCTCATCTATCTTTTTATCGCCTACCTGCTCAAGGTCGAGGAATTACATCTCTTCCTTTCCTCAATGCATCGTCGCATCTTGGTCAAATCCACTCCTGCTGAAGCTGTGCAACAAACCAATTCGACATCGACCTAATCGTTCGTTATGATGCCTGTGCTATGACGACGCACGAAATTCGACAACGCTATCTGGATTTTTTTGTAAAACACGGTCACAAGATGATTGCCTCGGCCTCGCTGGTGCCAGAAAATGACCCTTCCACGCTTTTCACCGGTTCAGGCATGCAACCGATGGTTCCGTTTTTGCTTGGCGAACCGCATCCGCTCGGTAATCGTATTGTCGATTCACAGAAATGTTTTCGCTCGCAAGATATCGAGGAAGTCGGAGACAATCGTCATACGACCTTTTTTGAAATGTTGGGGAACTGGTCACTCGGAGATTATTTTAAGAGAGAACAGATCAGTTGGATGTTTGCGTTTCTCACAAAGGAACTCGGTCTCGATCCAAACCGATTGTTCGTTACCGCCTTTGGGGGCAACGATGCGATGGGCATTCCACGCGACGAGGAAACGGTGCAATTGTGGCAAGAAACCTTTCAGAGCGTCGGCATCGATGCCAAGATCGGCGAACGGATTTTTTATTACAACGAGAAGAAAAACTGGTGGTCGCGATCCGGTGTTCCTGAAAAGATGCCTGTGGGTGAACCAGGTGGACCGGACACCGAATTGTTTTGGGATTTTGGAGAAGCCCTGAAATTTCACGAGCAATCCTTGTACGCAGATGAGGCCTGTCATGTGAACTGTGACTGTGGACGCTATGTTGAGATCGGCAACAACGTCTTCATGCAGTATCAAAAGACAGCATCAGGTTTTGTTCCACTTCCAAAACGCAACGTAGACTTCGGTGGTGGCCTCGAACGGATCGCGGCCGCTGTTTCAGATGATTCAGATATTTTCCGAATCGACGTGTTCGATAAGGCGCGCTCCGTGATCGAACGCGTTGCCGGTCGACCGTATGGCAGTTCTGCCTCGGATACCTTTGCCTTTCGCGTCATTCTCGACCACTTGCGCGCCGCAACGTTTCTGATTGCCGACGGCGTCATCCCTTCAAACAAAGATCAGGGATACTTCACACGCCGACTTATTCGTCGGGCTGTGCGCTTCGGCAAAAACCTTGGCATCAAAGAAACATTTATTACGGCCATGGGTCAGGCCGTTGTCGATACCTACGCACAACAGTATCCATCGCTTCAAGAAAAGTCTTCGATCATCCACGACGAACTTTTGCGCGAGGAAGAAAAGTTTTTGGCAACGCTGACGAAAGGTGAAAAAGAATTCGAGCAGATGTTTGTAGAGCGAAACGGAATTTCAGGTGAAGACGCCTTTGTCTTGTATTCTACGTACGGCTTTCCTCTTGAACTGACAGAAGAAATGGCACAAGAGAAAGGTCAGCACATCGATCGTGAGATGTTTCAGACGGAGTTCAAGAAACACAAAGATCTTTCTCGTGCTGGCTCGGAGCAAAAATTTGCCGGCGGTCTTGCGGACCACTCTCAAGCAACGGTTCGCTTGCACACCGCAACGCACATGTTACATCAAGCTCTTCGCAAAGTCCTTGGCGAACACGTGTTTCAAAAAGGGTCGAACATCACTCCTGAACGTTTGCGTTTTGATTTTTCCCATCCAGACAAACTCACCGAAGAACAACTCAAGGCAGTCGAAGATCTTGTAAACGAACATATTCAACGCGACCTCACCGTCCACTTCGAAATTCTCGATCTCGTGGAAGCCAAATCTCGTGGAGCGATCGGCGTGTTCGATGACAAGTACGCCCAGCTTGGGGGCAAGATTAAAGTGTATTTTATCGGAGATGATGCAACGGCAGACGCGTACAGCAAGGAGGTCTGTGGTGGTCCGCACGTCAAAAAAACCGCAGAGCTTGGCCATTTTGTCATTCAAAAAGAGGAATCCGTTGGTTCGGGAGTACGACGAATCAAGGCTGTCCTTGAGTAACGTGTTTATCCCCGTGCGATTCCTTGACAGGTGATTGCTCAAAGCATAAAATACCCGCGCCTCAAATTTAGAAGGTTTCCTTGCAATTCTTCGCTAATCTTGCTAGAATTCGTCCCATTCAATCAACTATGGCGCAAGGAACCAAGGATTTCATTGTGTTGCGAGGAACTGTCGAAGAACTTTTTCCCGCGGCGACGTTCAAAATTAAACTGGAAAACGGGCAAGACATTATCGGACATCTTTCCGGAAAGATGCGAAAGTTTCGCATTCGTCTCTTGCCGGGTGATGAAGTGAAGGTTGAGATCAGTCCCTACGATTTAACAAAAGGCCGCGTTGTGTATCGATTCTAAGTATGAAGGTTCGCGCTTCCGTTAAAAAAATCTGCCGTGATTGCAAAGTTCTTCGTCGTGAAGGACGTGTTGTTGCCATTTGTAAGAATCCACGACATAAACAACGACAAGGATAAGTATGGCACGTATCGCAGGAACAACTATTCCAAACGAAAAACGCATCGTCATTTCACTGACGTACATTTACGGCATTGGACTTGTCCGATCAAAAGCGCTTTTAAAGGAGGCCGGACTCAGTGAAAGCATCCGCACGAAAGATTTGACGGAAGATCAGATCAATCAAATTCGCGACCTCATTGACAAACACGGATTTCGTCTCGAGGGTGACTTGAAGCGTGATATTCTTGCCAACGTAAAGCGGCTAAAGGAAATTGGCTCCTACCGCGGTTCACGGCTTTCCAAACATCTTCCATCTCGCGGACAGCGTACAAAAACAAATTCTCGCACGGTTCGAGGAAACGTTCGCAGAACAACAGGCAGTGGAAAGCGCGCCTTGACCAAGACGTAATATGGCTGAGATCACAAAATCAACAAAGTCTCGAAAAAAGAAAGCCGCAAGACAGGTCAGCCAGGGCTGTGCGTATGTTCAAGCGACGTATAACAACACCATTTTGACGATCACGGATCTCAATGGAAATACCCTCGCATGGTCAAGTGCGGGAAATTGTGGCTTCAAGGGACCAAAGAAGGCCACCCCATACGCCGCCAGTTTGATTGTAAAGAGTGCCGCAGAGAAAGTGAAAGCAACAGGACTCAAGGAATTAAATGTTTTTGTCAAAGGTGTCGGTTCCGGACGAGATTCAGCCGTTCGTGCATTAAATGCAAACGGCTTTCACGTGCTTTCCATCAAAGATATCACTCCACTGCCACATAACGGTTGCCGACCTCCAAAACCACGACGCGTTTAATCTATGGGAAAAGATCTATCACCAATCGTCAAGCGTTCTCGCCGCCTGGGCATTGTGCTTGGAAAAGAGAAGTACGTTCGACGTCGACAGTATCCGCCGGGGATTCACGGCCCAAAACAAGGTCAACAGCGACCTCGTACGTCTTCGTATGGCGAACAGCTTATTGAAAAACAAAAAGCAAAGGCCATCTACGGAATTCTTGAACGTCAATTTCAACGCTATTTTGATTTGGCGTCTCACCATGAGGGCAATACCGGAGATTTGATGTTACAAATGTTGGAGCAAAGATTAGATAACGTGGTTTTTCGACTCGGATTTTCCAAAACGCGTCGTCAAGCACGTCAAATGGTGAGTCATGGGTTTATTCAGGTGAATGGAAATCGTGTTGACATTCCTTCCTGTTCGGTAAATGTTGGCGATGAAATTTCCATCAAAGTTTCAAAAAAGGAAAAGGGAATTGTCAAACAAATTCCCGAAGCCATGAAGGCCGCTCAGATGCCCAAATGGCTTTCACGTGACGATCAAGCCATGACAGGAAAAGTGACGAATCTTCCCGAACGGGATGACACTGATCAACAATTCGACTCGACGCTCATTGTTGAATTTTATTCTCGATAATCTTAAGGAGGACATTTAGTATGGAGAACATTCTTCTTCCATCGAACATTCGTTTCGAACAAGGCGAGCGACCACATGAAGGGTTGTTTATTGTGGAGCCTTGTTTTTACGGATACGGAACGACGCTCGGCAACGCCCTGCGTCGTGTTTTGCTTTCGTCTTTGCCTGGCGCGGCGGTAACTTCTGTCAAGATAAAGGGCGTGACGCATGAGTTTCAGGCTCTCGAAGGTGTACGCGAAGATGCGCTCGAAATTATTCTGAACTTGAAATCGTTGCGTATGCGTGTGTTTTCTGATGAGCCGGTAACGCTCAAGATTTTTTCAAGAGGAATTAAAACAGTTACGGCTGGAGATATTGAACCAAACGCTGACGTCGAGATTGTCAATCCTGAGGCTCCGATTGCTACCATCACCGCTGACAATTTTGATTTTGACATGGAGCTCACAGTTCGAAGAGGACGTGGATATTTGCGAACAGAAGATCGAACAGATGAAATCCACGACCTTGGAACGATTGCCATTGATTCCTTATTTTCACCGATTCGAAACGTGGGATATCGTGTTGAAAATGCTCGTGTTGGTGAAATCACCAACTATGATCGTTTGATCATGAATATCGAAACCGATGGAACCATTACACCTGAGGCGGCGGTGGATCAAGCCGTAAAAATGTTGATTGACTATTTTTCTGTTTTGTTACACAATCCCGCCACCTCCACCACCTATTCAGATACTCCATCGTCTTTGGATGCCCCTGAATTTTCAGATGCCGCCTAGACACATCACCGTATGCGACACCGAAACAAAACAAAAAAGTTAGACCGACTCAAAGCTCCTAGAGAGGCCTTGCTTCGTCATCTTGCGACAAGTTTTATTTTGTATGAGAAGATTGAAACAACATCGGCAAAGGCAAATGTTTTACGACCGATGGTAGAAAAAGCCATTACGTCGGGAAAGGAGCCCACATTGGCACACCGTCGAAATCTGATGAAACTATTTTACACAGACCATCCGGTGAAGAAAATCTTGGAGGTTCTCGGCCCACGTTACAAAATGCGACCTGGTGGTTATACCAGGATCACAAAAATTGGAACGCGTCAGGGTGATGGCGCGGACATGGTTCAAATCGAACTTGTGTAATATGGAAACGAATCGAGACATTCGAACAATCGATGCTGAGGGAAAAGCTCCCGGACGAATCGCAACAGAAGTTGCAGGTATTTTGATTGGAAAACACAAACCAACTTTTGAATCACATTTGGACGTTGGAGATTATGTTCAAGTGGTGAATGTGGCGAAAATGAAAATCAACGCCAAAAAATTGGATCAAAAAGAATATCACAAACATTCCGGCTACGCGCATGGACTGAAAACAGAAACCATGGGAAGTGTGCTCGCAAAAAATTCCGGAGAAGTATTGCGACGAGCTGTGTCAAATATGTTGCCAAAAAATACGCATCGCGCTCCACGCATGAAGCGTTTGAGTGTATCGAACTAGACTATGTCAGACGAAAAGAAACAATTTATCGAAGGAATTGGACGACGAAAAGAAGCCATCGCGCGCGTGCGTTTGCATCATGGAGGAAGTGGCAAGATTACGGTGAATGATAAGGAGTTTAAGGCCTACTTTCCAGGTGCTCTCATGCAGGAGACGTGCTTATCGCCATTTGTGCAGACTGATTTACAGAATATGTTTGATGTCACGATTCAAGTGAGCGGAGGTGGCATGAACGGCCAGGCCGATAGCGTACGCCTTGGCGCGTCTCGAGCTCTGCTCGAGTTCAATCCTGAGCTACGTACAACTCTCAAAAAACTCGGTTACCTCAAGCGCGATGCCCGTGTCCGCGAACGCAAGAAATTTGGAAAGCGTAGCGCACGACGCGCTCCACAATTCAGCAAACGCTAAGAAATCGCCTCGAAAGGGGCGATTTTTTGTTGATAGATTGACAATAGATCTTTTTTCCAATAGGGTTTTGTTGCATCGATATTCCATCGAGGAGGTATCCATGTCATCTGCTTCCATGATCGGCGTGCGTGTTTCAATCACCGATCAACTCGTGAGCACCATGCAACGGCGCGGTATTGTGCCCCCCAAGGATCTCCCGGACGATATCGTGGAAATTGAGATCGACAAGGATCTACAGCCGGCGATCATCGGACTTCGAACGGTTCTCGAGATTGTCAAAACCGACAAGGGCACGTTGCACCAGTGGCATGTGACCGTCACACCGGACAGCGATGTCGTTCGACGACGATTTCTGGCAAAGACCGGTACGATGATGATGAGCGATGGTGCGACAGGCTCAGCGAGTCGTCAGGTCAACTACTCAATCGTGGAGGCTCTGCAAGATGCCCATCGTCAGATCAGTGACCTTGGTGCACCCGAACCACACAACGGCACAACCATTCAGATCTGGTATGGCTACAAGATCGACGGTGAGGAGTTTTTCCGCGTGACGGCCTCGTCGCTCTCCGGGATCGAGCGTGAGCGCAACCGTATCGACTACGAGAACGCACGCAATCGTCATCGTGCGCGCGTCTACGTTCCATTCACTCGGTGGGTGCTCTGGCAGGGAGCGTATCAAGTGGAGCAGATGCCCGATCTTCCACAGGCTGATGAATGGCGTGTGTTTCATAAGGAGGCGCTTTCCCTTCTCTTTGCTCGATCATTCAAGCCCTGCATGCGCAGTCTTTGGAAGGCGGGGTTCGCAGATGGTGTTCATGCCAGTAAGCTTCGCGCCAGTGGCTTCCCGCTCGAACAGATCGGAAAAACCGTGGTGAGTGAGCATGGCTTGCGCGAACTCATTCAGGCGCAGAATCAGGCGGCCAACCGGACCTTCTTCTACATTGCTGAGGAAAATGCACATCCTGACGTAAAGGGATAATTCACTCAGCGCTTGCCCACGATTGCTTCTGGCAATGGTGGGTTTTTTGTTTACAGAATTGGAAAAATCGGGCAAAATGATCCCATTGTGACCAGACAATTAGCAATAAATACCATCTATCTCACCATCGCCTCTGTCGGTCAAAAGCTGATCGCGTTTGTCTATTTTTTGTTTTTGGCAAGGGTGATGATGCCGGAAAATACGGGTGTGTATTTCCTTGCGACCTCGCTTGTCATTATTTTTTCCGTGGTCGCGGATTTTGGCATTACCTCGGTTGTCATTCGAGAAATTGCCAAATATCCGGCAAAGGCTGTGACATTCGCAAAACATGCGCTCGGACTAAAAATTCCGTTTGCGGTTCTTGCGTTTGTGGGCGTGATCTTAACGAGCTACCTGCTCGGCTACGATTCATCCATTCGTTTTTTAGTTCTGCTCGCCACAGGCGTACTCATCCTGGATTCGATTCAAGTCTTTTTTTTCGGTCTTCTTCGAGGACGCCAAGAACTCAAGTTTGAATCAGTCGGGATGTTCGTTGGAATGTCGACCACGGCGCTCATTGGCGGGCTTGTTCTTTTTTTACATCCATCACTTCCTCTGCTTATCATTGCTTTGGTTTGCGGTTCGCTTACAAATGTGATCATTTCAACCTATGGAGTTTACAAATTATTCGGTCAGAGTATTTTCCGACCAGATTTCGATCCCGTGTTTTCTAAAATGATTTTAGCGATTGCCCTTCCATTTGCGCTCGCCGCTATTTTCGTCAAAGTTTATTCTTACGTTGATAGCATTATCATTTCAAAAATGCTTGGCACGCTCGAAGTTGGTTTGTACAGCATTGCCTACAAGTTCACCTATGCGTTTCAATTTTTTCCTCTGGCATATATCGCCGGCCTTTATCCAAGCTTGAGTGAAACGATTCAATCTGATCCGGATGCGCTTCACATGCTGTTTGATCGCTCGTTGTGGTACATGATGCTCATCGCCACACCGATCACGTTTGGTCTGTGGTTGATCGCGCCTGAGGTCGTCTTGCTTGTGGGGGAACAATATCAGGCGGCAGGACCCGTTTTGCAAACACTCGTTTTCGTTCTTCTCCCGATTTTTCTTGACTTTCCAATTGGCTCACTCCTCAACGCGGCTGATCGTCAGGTGACAAAGACGGTCATTATGGGACTCACAATGGTTCTCAATGTAGTGATGAATATCATTCTTATTCCTGTGATGGGAATCATGGGTGCGGCTTATGCCTCTTTGATCAGTTTTACATTTATGTTTCTTGTTGGTTTTGCGATTGTTCCGTCAATCGTGAAAGGATATTCTTACTGGCGTATCACGCGTACGCTTCTTGTTATTCTTTTTTGCGGGATGGCAATGGCACTGGTTGGCGTGGTTGTCAAAGCCTCATTTGGTTGGCTCGTTGCAATCCCGATTTGTGGCTTCGTCTACCTTGCACTTCTCTTTATCATGATCTCATTGCGTGCCGGTGATGTTCGTTGGATCATGCCTTCCTTTAGAAAACCGATCAATTAATTGTCTATGATGACACAACCTTCTCGACTGCTTCTCATTACACCGGACTTTCCTCCAAATCGCGGGGGAGTTGCATCGTATCTCGGTGCGATGTCGCGTTACTTTGGATCGCGCATGACCGTGCAGACAACCGACTTACTGTATCAACGCGTGTGGCCGAAGTGGTTACGCACAACCAGATATTTGTACAAGCAAAAAGATTCCTACGATTACGTGATCACGAGTCATCTGCTTCCGTTTGGAACCGCGGCGTATGTTGCCAAGTGGTTTACAAAAAAATCCTACGTCGTCATCGTGCATGGACTCGACGTTCGATTGATTCGTCGTTCTGTCTTTCGATCTTGGCTTGCTCGCAAGGTTCTAGCTTCCGCATACCTGATCGTGGCAAATTCAAATGCGCTTGCTCAAGAGTTGAGTGCTCTTGGTGTTCAACAAGCGCTCGTTGTGTATCCCTGTCTTGAAACAATTGCCGACGAGATCGAAGTTGATCGAACAACCAAACGTATTCTGACGGTTAGTCGACTCATTGAACGAAAAGGGCACGAACGTGTGTTGCGTGCGCTCGCCGAATTGCGTGCGCTTGGACGATTTGATGGGGTGGAGTATCACATCGTCGGCACAGGCCCGTATGAAGAACAAATTCGTTCCACGGTCCATTCGCTCAATCTCGACGCCGTTGTGACGTTTCATGGCGATGTTGATGATCACACGCGCACAGAGCTCTATCAGCAGAGTGATTTGTTTGTCATGCCGGTTGTGAACGATCCCATCGACAAAGAGGGTTTTGGTCTCGTCTATCTTGAGGCCGCCGCGCATGGCGTTCCCTCGATCGCAACGGACATTCCCGGAATTGACGAGGCGATCATCCATGGCGAGACTGGGATTTTAGTTCACGACAACAATATCCCTGAACTCGCAACGTGGATCGATCGACTACTCCACAATAAAGAAGAACGCTCACAGCTTGGATCGGCGGCGCGTGAGCGTGCGCAACGAGAATTCACCTGCGAGCATCAATTCTCAAAACTCGCGGAATATTTATGATGCGCATTTCCGTCATTGTTACGACGTATCAACACGAAAACCGCATCGGCAGAACGCTTGAGGCGATTTTGCATCAGACGCGTCGAGCCGATGAGATTGTGGTGATTGACGACGGGTCGACCGATCAAACGCGTGAGATTCTGCGGCCCTATCTCGATCGAATCCTCTATGTTTTTCAACCGAACACGGGTGGACCCACGGCTCGAAACAACGGGTTTCAACGCTCGACCGGAGACCTCGTTTTATTTTGTGACGCGGACGTCGTGATGAAGCCCATCATGCTCGAGCGCCTCGAGTCGACACTCGCATTACATCCGGAGGCGTCCTATGCCTATTGTCGTTTTCGTTGGGGATGGAAACGATTTCGTTGTCGAGTCTTCGATGCCTCAGCGCTTCGTCAGCGTAACTTCATCCACACCTCCGCCGCGTTGATACGTCGCGAGCATTTTCCAGGCTTCGATGTGTCGCTCAAAAAGTTTCAGGACTGGGACGTGTGGTTAACCATGCTTGAGAGGCGTCATGTTGGGGTATTCATCAACGAAGAACTCTACGTGGTCGAACAAGATCATGCTCGCAGAAACATTTCGTCATGGCTTCCTTCGTTTTTGTATGCGGTTCCGTGGAATGTGTTGCCATGGAAACCAAAACGCATTCGAAGGTATGATGAGGCAAAGGCCATCATCCAAGCCAAGCACGCATCGCGAGAAGTATGATTTCAACCGTTACGGTCAATTACAAAACCGTCGACTATCTTGAGACGCTCCTCGCGTCTTTGTTCGAGCATCACCAAGGTCGCGACGTTGAAGTCTTTGTTGTTGACAACGCATCGGGCGACGATCTTAGCACAATCAAACAACGCTTTCCGCAGGTTTGTGTTATTGAGAGCGACATCAATCTTGGATTCGCTGGTGGATGTAATCTGGCGATTGAGAAAGCGAACGGGGAGTATGTCTTGCTGTTAAACCCCGACGTTATGTTTCATGACGACGCGCTGTACCAAATCGAGAACGCGATGAATCAGCATCCCAACGTTGGTATCGGCGGCGTGTCGCTCAGGAATCTCGACGGCACACAGCAGAAGTGCGTATGGCGATTTCCAACTCCGCTCGATCAGTTTTTGCTCTTGCTCAAGGTGCATCATCTTTTTCAACATATCGCACCCATCGCGCGTTGGCGTTACGACGACTTTGACTACAGCACATCGCAAGACGTTGACCAAGTCATGGGAGCCTTCTTCTGCATTCGACGCTCTCTACTTGAAAAAATCGGCCTCATGGATGACGGATATTTCATGTGGTATGAGGAGGTTGATTACTGCAAACAAGCAATCGATGCCGGGTCGAGCGTTCGCTACTTTGCCGACATTTGCGTGCGTCACAAGAAGGGAAGTAGTTTTGATCGCGTTCAGACAGGCTGGAAACAGAAGGTTCTGCGAGCGAGTATTCGTCGCTACATGAAAAAGCATTACGGGTTCGCAACATGGATCGTTTTCGTAGTCTTCGAGCCAGTCTTTTACGTGCTCGGACAAATCGCCGCCGTTGTCAAACCACGCTAAGTCACAAGACAGGCAGACCTTACAGATATGATCAAACAATTTTTTGGAAGAGAATACGGATTCCTGCTTGCCCTGAGCGTCGCCATGTTTGTCGACGCGATTCTTTCGTATGCGTTTCACCTCGGAGCCGTCACGCTTGCGATCTACTTTATTGCCATTCTCATTCTCGCTTACAAGCGCCTCGAGTGGGCCATCGTCTTTGCGTTTCTTGAACTCTTCACAAACCCACACGGTAAACTCATTTTCACAACCATCGCCGACCAAACACTTTCCATCCGCATGGTGATCTTCGCCGCAATCATGCTCGCGTGGGTTGTCCTGTTTCTGCAAAAAAGTTTCGTGCTCGATCTTGCGCGGCTCAAGCCATTTCTTGTCCTCGTTGTCGCTGTTGGGCTTGGCTTCATCGGTCTGCTCGCCAACCATCCTGTCGCCGCGTTTCAAGACGGCAATGCGTACCTGTACTTGTTGTACCTATTGCCAATCATTTCGATTCAATGGAATGCATCCTCGAAACGCCTCCTCCTGCAATGTCTCGCCGCTGGCGCAACGTGGATCGTCATTCTTTCATTGGGTTCACTCTACCTCTACTCGCACTTCGCCGAATTTCAACTCGAAACAACATACACCTTCCTGCGCGACGTTCGCATTGCCGAGATCACGGGCATCACCGCGTCGATCTACCGCGTTTTCATCCAATCCCAATTTTTCGTTGTCGTCTTCGCGATGATGTGCGTGGGACTTTTGTTCGAGAAACAGAATGTTCGAACGAATCGCATCCTCGTTCTTCTCCTGTCTCCCGCCGTTGCGATCGTGACCATGGGTCTCTCGCGAAGTTTCTGGATCGGTGTCGTCTTTGCCCTGGTTACAAGCATTCTTCTGCTCGCTTTTTCGATTCGACCGCGACTCAAGGACATCGCAGGCTTGGCAGGGAAGTCCATCGCCTCGATCGTCATCGGCTTGCTCATCCTTGCATCCATCGTCCTCTTCCCATTTCCTGAACGCTCATCTTCCATCGACCTCGCCGACGCTTTAAGAAACCGCGCAGACTCTGACGTTGCTGTTTCGAGTCGCTGGAAACTTCTTGAGCCGATGCTCGCGACCATCGCAGAGGCGCCACTGCTGGGAAGCGGCTTCGGCAAAACCGTCACCTTCAAAACCGACGACCCGCGTGTGCGCGCAAGCAGTCCTGATGGCACATGGGAAACGTATTCGATGGAATGGGGCTGGCTCGAGTTGTGGATCAAGATGGGAATCTTTGGCCCGCTCGGCTTTCTGTTCCTGGCCGCGTTTCTTGTGCAAGCGTTTATTGTTCAACTCTCGACCGAACATCGCTGGCTTGCGGTGGGCTTTCTCACATCGATCACATTTCTCTACGGCACGCATGTCTTCTCGCCCTACCTCAATCATCCAATCGGCCTTGGCTTCCTTTTGTTCGCCTACATTTTTGCTCAGCCAACGATTCGACTCGGTACGCCAGTGATGGAAAAAGTCCGAGCATCATTGGTACAAAAAAAGAACGCCTCACCGGCGCTCACTCTGAACAAGGAATAAGAAAATCTGCCTATACGGCAGTGGCTTTCTTCAAGCGAATCGCTTTCTTGCGACGATTGCTCGCGAGCTGAACTTTGCGATCCGCCTTCCAAGCGGTACGAATTTGTTTGCGTTTTCCAGGCATAGTATTTCGATCATCCTTGAATGGCCTAAGGATACGAGGTTTGGGTTTCGGCGTCAAGCTGTGTTCAAAGGAATCGGGCGTGTGATATACTAGCCGCATTATGGAGGGAATCGTCCTCACCAATCCGTCCGTAGTCTCGATTGCCTTGTCCAGTTCGGGGCTTGTATTATTTGGTGCGTTGCTTGTGCTGTTTGGTTTTGCGCTTGCGCTTGTGTTTATGTTGCGCTCGAGTAAGAACACGTACACCTTGCTCATTGCCGACCTCGCGATCATCTTGTGTCTTCTCGTGGCGGTGATCGTACTGGACCTTTCCGGGGCAAGTGGTTCCTTTTATACGTTTGAAACAGTCAGAATATTGTCGGATAGTTTTTCAACACATCGTTGGTTGCTCATTCAACTGCCGGTTCTTTTGACGCTGTCGTCGATCGCCATTTTGTGTACGTATCAGCAACACATCACAGAATCGCATTCCAAGCCCTATCGCACCATTGTTCAGATTTCAACGTGCGTGAGTTTTTTGGCCATCCTCTTGATTGCCTTTGAATCGCTTTTATGAAATGGTTTCATCATCGTATTCACGAATCGGTCGCCTTCGCATCCGTCTTTGCGGCATCGATCACCATGCAGGTTGCTTGGATTGCAAGTGTGCTCGTTTACCGCAGTGCTGTGATTACTGATCTTCTCACACGGCAGGTCGATCTTGGTCCGATCTCTGGTTTGTATCTATTATCCATCGCAACATTTTTTGTCTTTTGGATGCTCACCCTTCTGCTCGTGAGAGGACGTGACCTCTCCCACTGGCGCGATCGCATTTTTTGGTTTTTCGTAACCTCCGTCATATTATTTTTGATCATGACCATGCCGGTCGTCTACCAAGTAGGTGTGGTTGTTTCCAATACACCCTGAGCGCAGGACAATGGACTCGCAGGGGGAATGCGGCCTTCGACCACACTCCGCGCGCCGTCGCTATAGCGCTTTGGCGCGTCGGTGACTAACGTTTCGAGTGGCGAGCAGGCTCAGGCAGTCTGGTTCTTTGATTGTTGAGTAATATGACTGAATTGTGTAAGCTCTACGCATTGTAAAGCTTATTTTTATTGTATGACTATTTCGACTCGAAAAGGAACGATTGCGGAGGAAGCGTGTGATTTGCTTGTAATCGGTGCGGTCATGGATGCAAAGAAAGCGCCCCAGCTTTCAACAAGGATCAACGATGCGGTCGATGCGCACCTGGCCCACGTGCTCAAGGAAGATCGATTCAAAGCAAAGGAAGGCGCGACGATGTTGATCCGTCTGGATGGTCGCATTCCGGCGAAACGCGTGCTTGTTGTGGGTCTGGGTACAACGGATGAACTCACGGTTGCGATGGTTCGACGCGCGAGCGCGCAGGCGTATCACGCGCTGTCCTCATTAAGATTGAAGCGCGTGCTTGTCGTTCCGTTTGGATGGAGTCAGGCCAAGCTTGATCCCATTGAATCTGTTCAAGCGATGGTCGAGGGTTTTCGACTCGCTGAGTACACGTATGGTCGTTACAAAAAGAAACAGAAGCAATCACCGATCGACGCACTCGATCTGATTCTCGACGACGGTCGATTCCTTCGCAAAGCCCAGGCCGCTCTGGAACTCGCGCAACTTTGTGCCGCGGGAACCATTGTCGCTCGCGATCTCGTCAACACGCCTGCACTCCACATGGCGCCGAAGGATTTAGTTGCCTCTGCAAAGGAACTTGTGCAAGGGCACGTGGGTGTTCGCGTGAAAGTTTTTAACAAGGAACAACTCAAGAAGATGGGAGCCGGCGGTATTCTTGCGGTGAACCAAGGTTCGGATCACGATCCGTTCATGGTGCATCTTACGTACAAACCAAAGAAGAAGGCGAAGAAAGTCGTCGCGTTTGTGGGCAAGGCGGTGACGTTCGACTCGGGTGGACTTTCGCTCAAGCCTGCCGACGGCATGATGACGATGAAGATCGACATGAGCGGTGCGGCCGCGGTGATCGGGCTCTTTAGCGTTCTTTCCGAGTTGCAGCCGAACGTCGAGGTGCACGGCATTTTTGGCGCCGTCGAGAACATGCCGTCGGGCAAAGCGATTCGACCCGGCGACGTTGTCACCGCAATGAACGGAAAGACGATTGAGATTTTGAATACGGATGCGGAGGGTCGCGTCACACTTGCCGATACGCTTACGTACGCCGGCAAGTTGAAACCAGACATGATCATCGATCTGGCAACATTGACCGGTGCGTGCATGGTTGCCCTTGGCGAGGAGATTACGGGACTAATGTCGAACAACCCAGAATTGGCACAACGTATGCTTATCGCATCGACTCAGGCAGGGGAGCAGATGTGGGAACTTCCACTGTACAAGCCCTACCAGCCGCTCATTGTTTCTGACGTAGCCGATGTAAAAAATATAGGCGGCGGCCGTTACGGCGGCGCACTCACCGCGGGATTGTTTCTGCAAGAGTTTGTCGACAAGGCCATGCCTTGGATTCACCTCGACATCGCAGGCCCAGCGTTTGCGGAGCGTCCGTTCAGTCCTTACGAACAAAAGGGGGCAACCGGACATCCGGTCAGGACATTGATTCAATTTTTGCGAAGTTTTTAATGTCCGTCAAAAGATGGGGGTCAGGTCCGACTACCGACTTTTCAGTGGGCGGCCCAGACCCCCTGCCGATGGGACGTGACCCCACGCCTATGCGTCCAGCTGACATTCAGTTTTAAAAAATCGTTCTCGTTTGCACAAACGAAAGGCTCGACGGCAAACCTTGTTGCGCACAGAAGATGTCTCTCGAGCTTTATCATAAACTCAAACTCGCCATCGCCGCCGTTGATCCTCGCGTGCGTGTGTCAAAGACGGGGTGTCTTGGCAACTGCGAAGGCGGCGCGACCGTTGCGATCATGCCCGACAACATCTACCTCGGCGAAGTAAAAGAATCCGACATCGACGAGATCGTCCGTCGCGTCATGACCAATCTATGAACGTAACCATTTACTCGACACCAACGTGTCCATTCTGTAAGCAAGCGAAAATATTTTTCGACGAACACAAGATTGCGTTTACAGAGATTGATGTGTCCGCGGATCAAACAAAAGCACAGGAGATGATTCAGAAGTCCGGGCAGATGGGCGTGCCGGTGATTGTGGTGGGGGAAGATGTTCTGATCGGATTTAACAAAAAGAAGATGTCAGAGCTTCTCAAGATTACTTAAACAAAAAGCCGGCGATGCCGGTTTTATGTTTTGAGAATTACGCCTTTCCAAGCGTCTTTCCACCCTCGGTCCATTCGACCGGACAGAGCTCGCCAGACTGAAGTGCTTTGAGCACGCGCAGTGTCTCGCTCACCGATCGTCCAACGCCAAGTGCGTGGTAAAGCGCGTATTGCAAAACGCCGTCCGGGTCGATGATGAAGGTTCCGCGTAGGGCCATACCCTTGTCGTCGATCAGAACGTTGTAGTCGCGAGAAACGGCGTGGGTCATGTCGGAGAAGAGGCAGTAACGGAGTTCGCCAAGTTCCTTGAGCCAGGCTTTGTGCGAGTGCACGCTGTCGGTTGAGCCGCCGAGGACTTCTGCGTTCAGAGTTTTGAATTCGTCATAGCGTGTGGAGAACGCGGTAATTTCGGTTGGACAAACAAACGTAAAGTCGAGCGGATAGAAGAACAGCACAAGCCACTTGCCACGATAGTCGGCGAGTAAAACGTCTTTAAATTCGCCTGCGCCAGTTGTAGCCTTCATGGCGAAGTCGGGAGCGGGTTTTCCGACTTGAATCATAGAGTTGTTTTGTTTTCCTGTGTCATCTCGACTGGAGCGAGGCGGAATGGAGAGATCCCATTTTCTGACGATTCGAGATCTCTCGACTTCGCTCGAGATGACACAGGGTAAGGGTTGGTTATATTTTCGAAACCTTTTCGTACAGCTTTCCTGCCGCATCCCAGTTAAAATTTTTCCAGAAGTCCTCGATGTATTTCTTGCGATCGCTTCCGTAGTCCATGAAGTACGCATGCTCATAGACGTCGAGCACAATCACCGGCAAGCATCCCCAGACGCCGCCTTGGTTGTGCGCATCGCATCCGTAGATTTTGAGTCGTTGTACTTGTGTGTCCCAGGCGAGGACCACCCAGCCACGAACGGCCATGCCGGTTGCGGAGAAGAAGGCGATAAATTTTTCGATTGATCCGTATTTTTCTACAAGGGCATCGACGAGCGATCCACTCGGCACACCTTCGCCACCGAGCACGGAGAAGTAATACTCGTGGAGATAGACGCCGTTGACGGTGAACGTCTCCGCGTCACGCAGTGATCGCAGTTCAGAGAAACTTTGATTCGATGTATCCAGCCCGACGCCGGAGGCATGCATCTCCTTGAGTTTCGTCGCGACCTCTTTCATCTTATTTACATAGCCCTGGTAGAGCTTGTCGTGATGAATCGCGAGGGTATTTTTGGAAATACCGATCAAGTCTTTGTTAAAGGGAAGAGGTTTTGCCTCGTAATCGATGGCCGATGGCATAATGTACTTTCGGTTAATTGTTCGTTACCATACGTGCGTTATGGCAACTCGATCTTACACCAAACCGCTGATTTTGGCAGTACTTGTTGTTTTCGCCGCCGCGGTTTATCTCCAATATCGCTATTATTCAAGCTCTCCGTCTGCCAACGATGCGGTCGCGACTGAGAGCATCATCGATCGACTTGTCGCTGGCGGTCCGGGCAGGGACGGCATTCCCGCAATCGACGAACCGCAGTTTGAGTCGGTCGCCACCGCAGATGAATACCTTGACGATGCCAGTTTTGGCATTGATGTGGAAGTGGACGGCAAACATCGCTTTTATCCGTTTCAAATTCTTGTGTGGCACGAGCTTGTCAACGACACTTTCGCGGGTCGGTCTTTGCTTGTCACATACAGTCCACTCACATATTCAACATCCGTGTTCGATCGCGCTCTTGCTCCCACGCCGATGACGTTTGGTGTGTCCGGTGATCTGTACAATAGCAATACCGTGATGTTTGATCGCGAAACGAACACGCGATGGTTGCAATCAAGCGGCAAGGCGATTGATGGTCCGCGAGAGGGCGCAACCCTCGATCACTATCCGTCGTCAATTCTGCCGTGGCGTGCCTACAAGCAGGCGTACGCAACCGGAAGTGTCCTTTCGAGAAAGACCGGAGTCGTCCGAGATTATACGCGCGATCCGTATGGCGACTACCACGGCAACAATGCAATCTTGTTTTCGCTCAGTTCGAAAGATGATCGCTTTCATCCCAAGTCGATTGTGTACGGGTTCGACGATGGAACGCGTCAGAAGGCGTACTTCGAAGATGCCGTTGTCGATCGCGGCGTGATCAACGATCGCCTCGGTGATCTCGATGTGGTGGTGGTCTACGACAAGCAATTATCGACGATCAAAGGCTTTCAACGCAACGTCAACGACAAAGCACTCACGTTTGAACTTGATGGCCAAGTCTTGGTTGACAAACAGACCCAGACGCGGTGGAATTTAGATGGGCGTGCCTTTGCGGGAGCGCTTCGAGGGGAGCAACTTCTTCGCATTCCGCTTGAGATGCGTTATTGGTTCTCGTGGTTCGCAACCTATCCTAATTCGGAGGTTACCAGCAAAAGTTAATATGGAATTTCTTCTTATTCCAATTGTGATCGTGTTGCTCATCAGTATTCGTCAGATCAATCAGTATGAACGCGGGGTGAAGTTTCGTCTTGGTCGATATGTCAATACAAAGGAACCGGGTTGGCGTTTGATCCTGCCGGTGATTGAACACATGCAGAAGGTCGACATTCGCGTGAAGGCCGTTGATGTTCCTAATCAGGAAGGCATTACCAAGGATAACATTTCGGTCAGCGTGAACGCGGTGATTTACTACAAGGTGAAGGACGCGGCCAAGGCAGTGATTGAGGTGGAGAACTTTTCGTATGCGGTCAGTCAACTTGCGCAAACAACGATGCGTAATGTGGTGGGAGAGATGGATCTTGATCAACTCTTGTCGGCGCGTGAGGAGGCGTCGGCTCGCATTAAACATATCGTTGACAGGCTTACGGATCCGTGGGGGATTCAGGTGGATAACGTCGAGCTCAAAGACATCACTCTGCCCGAAGAGATGAAGCGGACGATTGGCAAACAGGCGGAAGCGGAACGTGAGCGCAGAGCCGTGGTTATATCGGCGATGGGTGAAGTCGAGGCCGCGGAGAATATCGCCAAGGCCGCGGCAACACTTGCGGCGTCTCCTGGTGCGTTACACCTGCGAACGCTCAACACGATTAACGACGTTTCATCCGATCAATCCAACACGATTATCTTCGCGGTGCCGCTTGAAATCCTGAGAGCGTTCGATCGAATCTCTCAAAAACCCTAGTCACTCAGTCACTTTATCACTTTGTCACTCCACAAACTTCCTATGTCCACCCTATACGTTATTGCAACACCGATTGGTCATTTGTCCGACATGAGCGAGCGAGCGAAGGCTACGCTCGCTTCTGTTGATGTGGTGCTCTGCGAGGACACGCGCGTGACGAGGAAGTTGCTCGATGCGTACATGATTGATGTGGAGACGATGTCGTATCATCAGCACTCGGCGTCGTCGAAGGTCTCCAAGGTGGTCGACATGATCGAGGCAGGAAAGAATCTTGCGCTGGTCACTGACGCGGGCACGCCGTCGATCAGTGACCCTGGGGGAAAGCTCATTGAAGAACTTGTCGCGCATTTCGGCGACGCGCTGAAGATCGTTCCTATTCCCGGTCCGTCCGCGATCATCACACTGCTTTCCGTCGCTGGCTTTCCGTGCGACGAGTTTCTCTTCCTGGGCTTTCCGCCAAACAAGAAAGGACGACAAACGTACTTCGACCGCGTTGCCGCAATTGAGTCAACGGTCATCTTCTACGAGAGCACGCACCGCATCTTGAAGACCCTCGACGAGATCCATGCGCGCTGTCCCGATCGTCCGATCGTCGTTGGTCGCGAACTTACCAAGATGTATGAGACGATTTACCGCGGCACCGCATCGAGCGTGACAGATCAGTTAAAGGCAACTAGTATCAAGGGCGAATTTGTCCTCGTTTTACGTCAGCGATAATAAGTGGGGTCAGGTCGGGATACGGGGAAAGAGCGTGGCGCGTAACCGATAACCCCCGCAGCCCCCAG